>DNAS01000013.1:6826-7071 GCA_003485185.1 Phycisphaerales bacterium
ATGATCACCAACTTCCACCTGCCTCGCAGCACGCTGGTGATGCTGGTGGCCGCGTTCTGCTCGCCGGGCCGGCGCGAGGGCGTCGGCATGATCCTCCGCGCCTACGCCGAGGCCCAGCGGCGGGCCTACCGGTTCTTCTCCTACGGCGACGCGATGCTCCTGGAATAGCCCCGAAAAGCCCGCCAAAATGTCTCGAGAAAGCGCCCCGGCAGGACGGAAAAGAACTCGAAATCCCACCAAAAGCG
>DNAS01000013.1:7289-10196 GCA_003485185.1 Phycisphaerales bacterium
CGGCGCTGTCGAGCTGCGCCGCCGGGCGCGCCGACGCGCCGCGCTCGCCCGCGCCGCGCCGCCCCATCGCCGACGAGTTCCCCCAGCAGACGATCGCCAACGACGCGCTCGCGCTGCACCTGGCCCTGCCCGACGCGCGGCGCGGATACTACCGCGCGCGGCGCTTCGATCCGTCGGGCATGGTGCTCGCGGCTGAGTGCGCGGGACACCGCTACTTCGCGCCGCTGTATCTCGACGCCGATCCGCTCCGCAACGACAACGTCGGCGGCACGACCGAGGAGTTCGACATGCACGCCCCGCCCGGCTACGCCGACGCGAAGCCCGGCCAGCCGTTCCTGAAGATCGCCATCGGCACGCTCCTCCGGGCCGACGACGCCGCGTACGATTTCTCCGCGCCGTACGAGCTGTCGCAGGCCGCCGCGTGGGACATCGCCTCCGGGCGCGACTGGATCGAGTTCCGGCAGGACTTCGCCGCCGACGGCTGGAGCTACCGATACGTCAAGCGCGTCGCGCTGACGCCGGGCAAGCCGGATTTCTCCATCGCCCACGAGCTGACCAACGCCGGCCCGCGCGGCCTGACCACCACACCCTACGCGCACAACTTCCTGATCGTCGACGACGAGCCGATCGGCCCGGACTACGCGGGCACGCTGCCGTTCCGCGTGCCGTCGCCCGTCATGATGGGCCGCGACGAGGTCGAGGTCCGCGACGAGACGGTGCGCATTTGCGAACCGCTGACGGACGCCGGGATGGCCGCGTGCCTGGACGGCTGGCGCGCGGGCGACGCCGCCCACAACGCGTTCGTCGCGCGCAACGCGCGGACCGGCGCGGGCATCGAGGTGCGCGGCGACGCGCCCCTGACGGCCTACCGTCTCTACGCCGTCCGCCGGGCACTGTGCCCCGAGCTGTTCACGCGCTTCGACATCCCCCCCGCCCGCCAGGCGCGCTGGACCTGCACATTCCGCCTGCTGGCATAAACCCCTCGCCCTTCCAAGGGAGAGGAGTCACCGGAAACCCCCTCCCTTCCAAGGGAGAGGGCAGGGTGAGGGTGTTCTTCATTTTCGATTTTGGACTTTCGATTTTGGATTCGGTGCATTCCTTCGGCCTTGCCCCGCCGCGCCGCGCGGACGATAATCTTGCCTTGCGTTGCAATTCTTTGTCGGGGTCGTGGGATCGGGGTTTGCCAGGCCGCGCCCGCCAGCCGGTCGTTTCCATGACAACCTGACCGATTCGACGCGGAGAAACTCATGGACAAGGAAATCATCGTTCGCCTGCATTCGAGTTTCGAGGACATGGTCCGCAAACACGCCGACAGCGGCGTGGAGTATTGGTGCGCCCGCGACCTTCAGATGCTGCTGGGGTACGCCCAATGGCGGACATTCGCCGCGGTGATAGACAAGGCAATCACCGCCTGCCAAAACAGCGGCCAGGACCCGAAGGACCATTTTGCGCGTGCGCGCAAAATGGTCGATCTCGGCTCCGGCGCCCAGCGGGAGATTGAGGACATCGCCCTGACGCGGTACGCGTGCTACCTGATCGCGCAGAACGGCGACCCGTCCAAGGAGCAGATCGCCTTCGCCCAGACGTATTTCGCCGTGCAGACCCGCAAGCGTAGGACGCTTGGAATAATGAAGGTGAATTGTTGATGCAGCGCCGAGGAAAAGTCGGGGAGTGTAAACTATGCAGACAGCAAGCCAAGTTGCATTGTTCGCACATCATTCCGGAATTCTGCTATAAGTCTATCTACCGTTCTAAACATCAACTCACCGAAGTCAGGGTCTCCCCGCAAGGCCTGAATAGGCGCATCTCACAAAAAGGATATAAAGAACCAATGCTTTGCTCCTCGTGTGAGCAAAAGATGAACATATGGGAGACAGCATTTCATGATTTTTGGTACAGCACGATTGTTCCCTCGGGACCTGTTACCCAGAAGTACCCAGTAATTGACGGATTCGACTATAAATGGATGAAACTATTTCACCTTTCCGTAATTTGGCGACTTCATTCGGCTGAGGGTTTTGGACGAATCGATTTAGGATCCTACGCAGAACAAATACGAGACATGCTTTTGCGTGAAAATGCTGGCCTAGCAAATAACTTGCCCGTTTTCGGGTGTCTTCTTCTGGACGACACGAACAAAATCATGGATATGCTCATCACCGAACCCGGCATGGGTCGTTGGGATAATTCATATTTTTATTCCGTTTCCTATGCCGGCTGTGAATGGCTTTTCCTTATGGTAAACGAGCCGACGAAAAAACAGAAGGAAGTGATCGACGCCTTCGGGATTCAGGTCAACGGAAGCATGAGGTTGATGACGGCTCATTACAAACGTTCTCGTTCGTGGGACAAGCTGGTGCGTGAAATTCGTTCCGCAATAAAAGGACGAAGTATTTGAACTAGGAATCGTACCTACGGCTATGTCTTGGAGAGCCGGACAAAGACGTGTGGCAGACACAATACGAGAAATAAATCGCCGGGAACCCTCTCCCCGAAAGCCGAAGTCCCGGGTGAGTGGGATTGAATGCCGCGTTTTCTGCCCCGTAGGGGCTGCGGGTTGTAGCCACGGGTGGAGCTGAGTCCCGAAAGGGACGACGCGGAACCCGTGGAAGCGAGTGTTTTTCATTCTCGCCCCGGCAGGGGCGAAGGAGAGCATTCCGTTTCCTCAATCGTTCCTCCGCCCCGTGGGGGCGAAAAAACAGCAGGAACCCCCGCGTAACCGCAGGGCTTGTTACAACGGAAAGAAAGAACCCACGCTTGACAGCGTGGGCTTGTAACAACGCCACAATCGACAGGCGAGACGCCTGTTTTACGAAAACACCGCTCTGCACTCTTTGTTTTCCGCTTTGGCCTCTGGCCTACGGCATTTCCCCTGGCGGCTCTTGGCGACCCCTCCCTGACGGTCGG
>DNAS01000013.1:10462-10658 GCA_003485185.1 Phycisphaerales bacterium
CCACTCTGCACTCACCACTCTTCTAAAGAATCTTCTTCGGCGTGGGGTGGAGGTGGTGGGCGATCATGTCGCGGCAGGTGGCGGCGAGGCCGGCGGCGTCGAGCCCGGCCTCGGCGAGCTGCTGCGGGCGCGAGGCGTGGGCGATGAACCGGTCGGGGATGCCCGCCAGGCGGACGTGCGAGGCGTCCAGCCCGCG
>DNAS01000109.1:0-240 GCA_003485185.1 Phycisphaerales bacterium
CCACTCACCACTATCCACTCTTCGCTAATTTCCCCGCGAATCGGGGGAGGATTGCTCGATGAGCATTCGGAGGGTCTGGACGATTTCCTCCGGGTCGAACGGCTTGGTGAAGTAGGCGTCGGCGCCGACGTCGAAGCCCTTGCGCCGGCATTCGTCGGTGTCCAGCGCGGTGAGCATGACGATGGGCAGGTGATGGCCGTTGCAGCCGCGAAGCCTGCGGCACGTCTCGAACCCGTCCAT
>DNAS01000109.1:391-1107 GCA_003485185.1 Phycisphaerales bacterium
CTCGAACCCGTCCATCTCGGGCAGCATGATGTCCAGCAAAACGGCGTCGGCCTGCCGCTCCTGGTAGACGCGGATGGCTTCCCCGCCGGTGTAGGCCGGAATCGCGTCGAGCCCGTGAACGGCTAGCAGCTCGCGCTCCAGCTCGTTCATCTCCTCATCGTCCTCGACCACCATGACTACTGGACGATCCCGCATACCCGCAACCTCTCCCTCGACCAGATCCGTCTTTCCAATCTCGTGTCTCTATCATAGTATAAGGTACGATCCGCGTGCGATGCGCGGGTCAACCGCGAAAACGGGACTAATTTTCATGGGCGTCTCCGCCAGCGAAATCCAGGGGCTCCCAACCGCCGACCAGATCCGCCAGGCCGTCCGGGTGTATCTGGAACATGCCTATCCGGAAGGGATTCCGCCCGGCGCCCAGCGCCTGGTCCCCCCGGAGGGCTTCCGCCCATCCGATTGGCTGTCCGGAGACGGCGTGGAGCGGGACGGCGTCCCCGGCGGCGTGGTGCGCTCGTTCGCGCTGCGCTTGGGCAACGCCCAGTATCCACACATGAAACTGCGCCTCTCCCGCCCGCCCAAGGATGAGATATACCTGTTCAGCGTGGACTCTCATGACCGGTTCCTCCATGCCGAGCCGGGTTCCAGCGACTTTTCACAACTGGAGGCGCTCAAGCGTCACAACGCCCGCCTTTCGGCCGCCATCGACGCCGCCT
>DNAS01000109.1:1222-1532 GCA_003485185.1 Phycisphaerales bacterium
GCCTGGGGCGCCGCCGGGCTGCCGACCGAAAAACACTACCTGCGACAAAAGATCAGACAGGCCAGGGCCCGGAAGGTTGGTTCCCCGCCGTCCGATCCGGACGGCCAGCCCTCGCCCTGACCGCCTCGTGGACACGTGGTCGGAGTGGACAATTCCGCGGCGGAAAGCAGGCCCTTTCCCCCCGGGCCCCGAAGGCGTACAATTGACCCTCTTATGAACACCATGTATCTCAAACGACGGTATCTCGTGAGTTTTGAAAGCCGGCGCCTGCCGCACATCTTCACCGACGTGCTGGTCATCGGCGGGGGGG
>DNAS01000109.1:1684-2013 GCA_003485185.1 Phycisphaerales bacterium
CGTGCTGGTCATCGGCGGGGGGGTGGCGGGGCTGCGCGCCGCCATCGAAGCGGCGAATTACGGGCAGGTCATCGTGCTCTGCAAGGGCAAGATGCACGACTCGAACAGCTATTACGCGCAGGGCGGGTTGGCGGCCGTCATGGACAAGGCCGACAGCCTGGCCCAGCACGTGGAAGACACGCTGGCGACCGGCTGCGGGCTGAGCGAACCGGACGTCGTCCGTCGCGTGGTCGAGGAGGCCCCGTCGCACATCCGCCAGATGCGGGAGTGGGGCGTGGCGTTCGACACGTCCGGCCAGGGCGAGCTGGATCTGGGGCGCGAGGGGGCGC
>DNAS01000109.1:2102-3393 GCA_003485185.1 Phycisphaerales bacterium
GATCTGGGGCGCGAGGGGGCGCACAGCGTCAACCGGATCGTCCACGCCGACGGCGACGCCACCGGAAAGGCCCTGGTGGAGGTGCTGGAGGCGCGAGCGCTGGCGACGCAGGACCTGAAGGTCTTCGAGGACTGCTTCGCGGTGGACCTGCTGACGGACCCGCCGGCGGGCGGGGCCGGCGCCGCATGCGTGGGGGCGCTGACGTACCACCCGCGCTACGGGTTGCAGATCATCCGCGCGCGGCAGACGATCCTCGCCGCCGGCGGCGCGGGAATGCTCTGGCGCGAGAGCAGCAATCCGCCCAACGCGACGGCCGACGCGCTCGGAATGGTCTTCCGCGCCGGGGCGTCGCTGTCCGACGTGGAAATGATGCAGTTCCACCCCACGACGCTCTACATCGCCGGGTCCAGCCGGGCGCTGATCTCCGAGGCCGTGCGCGGAGAGGGCGGGCGCCTGCTCGACCGCCACGGCAAACGCTTCATGCCCGACTACCACGAACTGGCCGAACTCGCCCCGCGCGACGTCGTCAGCCGGGCCATCATGGAGCAGATGGCCCGCACCGGCGCGACGCACGTCCTGCTCGACGTCCGCCACATGGGCGAGAAGGCCTTCGCCGAACGTTTCCCCCAGATCGACCGTCACTGCCGATCGTTCGGGATCAATCCCGGAACGGACCCGATCCCGGTTCACCCGGCCGCCCACTACATGATCGGCGGCGCGAAGGTGGGCCTCGACGGGCGCACGACGATTGCCAACCTGCTGGCCTGCGGGGAGGCTGCCTGCACCGGACTGCACGGCGCCAACCGCCTGGCGTCCAACAGCCTCACCGAGGCGCTGGTCTTCGGGCTCCAGTGCGGACGCCTGGCCGGCGAGACGCTCGCCACCGTCAACGACAAGCTCTCCGCGCGGCAGATCGACTGGAAGAACGAGCCCTCCGATCGCACGCAATTGGACCTGGTGGACATCCGCAACTCGCTGCGATCGGTGATGTGGCGCAACGTCGGCGTCGCGCGGCGCGGGGAGCGGCTCAGCGAGACGCTCGAGATCGTCTCGTTCTGGGGGCGCTACGTGCTGGACAAGGAGTTCTACGACCCGGCCGGGTGGGAAGTGCAGAACATGCTGACGGGGGCGTACTGCATCACCGAGTGCGCGATGCGCCGCACGGAAACCCGCGGCGTGCACTATCGCGAGGACTTCCCGCGCACCGACCCGATCTGGCAGCGTCACCAGCACATCCGGCGGACGGAGCACCAGCTCGTCGTCGAGTGAGGCTTGCGTCGTCAGACCCGGC
>DNAS01000109.1:3603-4282 GCA_003485185.1 Phycisphaerales bacterium
GGCTTGCGTCGTCAGACCCGGCTGGGCGGGACGCCGAGCGTCCGCTTGAAGACGCGCGAGAAATGGAACGGGTCGGCGAACCCGACGGCCGCCGCGGCCTGCTTGACGCTCAGGCCCTGCTCGCGGATCAGGCGATAAGCCAGCAGCGCCCGCTCGCGGTGGACGAACTGCGTGGGCGTCAGGCCCAATTCCTTGCGGAAGAGGTAATTCACGTGCTCGGGCGTCACGGCGAACGCCTCGGCCAGGTCGCGCCGCGTGACGGGCTCGCCCAGGCGGTCGCGCAGGAAGGCGAGCATCTGCTCCATCCGGCGCGAGACGGCGGGGCTGGCCGTCTCCGACCATTTCTCCGCCAGGCGCAGCCAGATCTCCCGCACGATCGTCGAGACGATCTCCTGGCGGAAGCGCCGGTACCCCTCGAACGCGCGGGCGGCACGGCGGAAGAGGCGGGGAATCTCGCGGTCGCCCGCCACGTCGGTCAGGCGGCGCGGCGGCGGCTCCAGGCGGTAGTCCCTGGTCGCCCACTGCCCGGCCGGGAGAAGCTCGCAGTGGATGCAACTGAACAACGCCCGCCCGGCCGCGCCCGACCGGCGGTATGTGTGCCGCTCCGTCGGGTAGATCAGCAGCACCTGCCCGGGGCGCTGCACGACCCGCTCGCCGGCGTCGTTGAAGAACTCGAACT
>DNAS01000109.1:4429-4765 GCA_003485185.1 Phycisphaerales bacterium
GCCCGCGAGGTTGAGGATCAACTCCAGATCGGCGATGGTCCGGCTTCCCCAGGCCGCGCCGGGCGGCACCGGGTGGAAATTGGCCATCCGCACCAGCGGGCGGATGTCGTCGGGATGCAGGATTCGCATGACTCGTCCTCACGCGGGAAATCTTATTATATTACATGAAAATGCGACGGGCGTACATGGAGTTTTCGCAACCTCCGGATAAAATGGCCTTCCTGCGAATCCGGCCGGGCGGCGCCGCGGGCGAACGCCCTTACTATCCGACATGACCGACGGGAGACGACTCATGGCCATCACGCCGTGCAGACCCAAGTGGAAGGGCGCCATGAC
>DNAS01000196.1 GCA_003485185.1 Phycisphaerales bacterium
GCGCAGTTCAGTCCGGCCGACGCCGCCCAAGGCAGCGGGCAACTGGACGTCGAGGATCCCCGCGTCGGCCGGACTGAACTGCGCCAGCAGCCTCTCGCACGTCAGGCGCGTTCGCCGCCCTTCCTCCAGGTCTTTCGGCCAGTCAGGCAGGCCCAGCTCTTCCAGCGACGCGACGATCTGCCGCCCGCTTCGATGCACCATGATGGCCTCGCCTTCCATGATGGCCTGGCGCTCCGCCTGCTTGAGTTCCATCAGGCGGTTCCACTGAAACAGCGTCTGCCAGGGACGAACGATCGCGCCGGCCATCTCCCCGGCGGGCGTCGCGTCGGCCGGGCGGGTCGTCGCGCCCTCCTTCGGCAGGCGATAGTCCTCCACCACCAGAGTCCCGGGCGAGGGAACCGTCATCTCCCGGCGCGACGCGTCGTAGAGCAGTTCCTCGCCGGTCAGTTGCAGGCGGAGGAATCGCTTGTCGGGGTCTTCGCGCCGGCTCTGCACGCGGACCGCCCCCTTGGCCTTGATCATCGCCAGGCGACGCCCGGAGTAGTTCTCCAGGTTCAGCGCCAAGCGCCGGTCGCGCTCACCGGCGGGTTGCGTCTGGGCCGGCTGGGTGGCCGACTCCGTCCGCTCCATCCAGATCTGCATCGTCTCGCACTGCATCCGATCCGGGCCGCTGACCAGGTCCACGTCACCGGTGAACGCAGCCGCGTTGTTCTTGTTGCCGTATCCCATCCCGCGCGACCAGGCGACGGTGATTTCCCGCGGCTGGGGAAGGTCCTGACCGTTGAGATCCTTCCTCGTCAGGAAACTGAGTCGCCCAGGCCCGACGACCACGGCCGACTCGTCCTTCTCGTTCAGTTCGATCTGGCCGCCCACGAGGCTGTTAGGCCCCTGGCGGATGGTCGCTTCCTTTCCGGTGAGCTTCGCGGTGCGCGCCTCGACGTCGGCGTCCACGCGGTCGGCCGTTGCGATGGTCGGCTCCTTGCCGCGGAGGTCGCGAATTTTCACGTGCCCTTCCGCCAGCACCGTCGCGGGCCGGGCGCGGGCTGCCTCGCCTTCGCCCGCAGGCGCGAAGGTCATCGTGACCTTGTCGGCCTCGATGTCGCTGCCCTCTTGCCGCGCCGTCACGTGCCCGCGGGCCATCGCGCGGGCCGGATACGTCCTGCCGCCGGAAACGCCCGGCGCCATCGTCACGTCCAGATCGTCGCACCGCACGAAATCGCCCGTCCGCCCCTCGAGCAGTTCCACCCCGCCGAGGAATCGCGCGTTGCGAATCTCCTGGCGGGCCCGGTCGCCCTGGCGGGTTTCGACGAACTGCACCGCCACCGAGTCGGTCCAGGAAATCCGGTCGCCAGACGGCGCCGTTGCGGGTTGGGTGGTCGCCTGCGCGGGCGGGCGGAGCATGTATCCGCGCCCTGTCAACCGGGCCGTGCCGGCCCGCCGGTCGAAAGCGATCTTCTCGCTGACGACTTCCTCGCCGTTTTCCATCGCCAGGCGGATGGGCGTCTTGTCCGTGCCGGACAAATGGCCCGTCTGCTCGGGACTGAGGAACTCGAACGCGGTACAGTCGGCCGAAACCCGCCCGTCGGTCATCGCGATCCGGTCGCCCTCGGCGCCGATGCGGTAGCGTTTCTGGTCCGGCTCGGGAGTGTATTCGACCGGTTGGACGACCAGCGGCCCGAACCAGGTGATCTTCATGGGTTCGCGGGCCGGCTGCGTCGCCGGTTCCGTGGCGGGCGCCGACGCCGACGTGGGCTCTTCCGACTGCGAGGTGACGGCAGTCGGAGAAGTCTTCGTGGTTTTCCGGCGCAGGCGGTCCTCCCGGCCCGACCACTCGAACGTCAGTCGCAGCACGTCCGCGCCGTGCATGTGCTGCTGGCCGTGATCGACGTTCACGCGGTCGTGAAACTCGGCGCGGTAGACGTTGAGGGGCTCGGTCCGCATGCCGCCGGCCGGCGCGGAGGTCGTAGCCGGTTGGCTCGCGGGCTCGGTAGTCCGCAGATCCAGGGCAATCGCCGTCGGCGCGGCGCGCGTCGCGGGCGAGCTCGCCGTCGCCGGGTGGGATGCCGGCGCCGAAGCCGTCGTCGCCTCGCCCTCGCCTTGCGATGCTGCGCCCGGGCCGCCCGGCAGCGAGAACGTCGCGTATTCCTCCGGCACCTGCTTGACGATCATCATGTCGCCTTCGTCGATCCGGAACAACTGGAGTTCGCGCGGCGCGGTGTTCCAGCGGATCAGCAGGCCCCGGCCGCGGATGTCCACCTCCGGGCTGAACACCGTCACCGCCCCCTCGCTGCGGATCGTCAAGCGCTCGTTGTCGAAGTCCACCTCGCCCATGAAGATCCGTACAAGGTCTTCCATGCGCTCTTCCGGCGGGCGGGTTTCCCCGAATTCCGGTCGGTCGAACAGCAGCGTTACGTTCCCGCTCAGCCGGCCACGGCGGAAGTTGAAGCCGTTGGCGATCTCCTCGCCTTCCATCTGCCCGCTGTCGGCGCGGATATAAATGCGCTGGTTGTCCTTGAGGTAGAGCATGACGTCCGGGCGATCGAGTCGGACTTCGTCGCGCCCCGTGCGAAGCATGCGGCTGGCCTTGTAGATCGCGCGGAGATGCCCCTGGTCGTCGCGCTGGATGATCTCGGGATTCTGCACCTCGGGCATGTCGGTGGCGCCCTTGGGCTGCGTGGCGGGATGCGAGAGGGCAATTTCCGGCGGCTGGCCTTGCTGGTCCACGCCGGCCGTCGGACTGAAAAAGCGATACGTCAGGAACGCGCCCATCAGCGCCACGAACGTTCCCGCCAGGAGCATCAGACGCCGCTTCATTCTTCCACGCCCTTCTCAGCCGACTGGTATCGCTCCAGAACTTTTTGCCAAAGCCCCGAACGCTTGAGGATCAACTCGATGACTTCGCGGACGCACCCTTCGCCGCCCGGCAGCTGCGTGACATGATCGGCCTCGCGGCGGAGTTCCTCGACGGCATCCGCCGTCGCCACGCCCAGCGCGGCCCGGCGGACCAGCGGCAGGTCGGGCAGGTCGTCGCCCACGACGGCCGTCTGGTCGTCGCTAACGCCCAGTTCCGCCAGCACCTGCTCGTACGCGGGAAGCTTGTCCTTGCAGTTGAGCCGCACGACGTCCACGCCCAGGTCTTCCGCGCGGCGCAGCACCGCCGGCGAGCCGCGCCCCGTGAGGATCGCGATTTTCTTTCCCACGCGCTGCCAGTACTTCATCCCGCTGCCGTCGCGCACGTGGAAGCTCTTGATCTCCTCGCCGGCCGGCGTCAGCGTGATGCGCCCGTCGGTCATCACGCCGTCGACGTCCAGCACGAGCAGCTCGATTCGGGAATAGTCAATCCGGGACATGGTTGAGGGTCTTGATTCCGAGCAGGTCCTGCACGTCGATGATGCCCACCGGGCGATCGTCGCCGTCCACGACCGGCAGTTCGTCGATGCGGTACTGGTTCATGATGGCCAGCGCCTTGCTGGCCAGCGCGTCTCCCGCGATTCGCTTGGGGTTGTGGGTCATGAAATCGCGCACCGGCTTGGCCAGCACGTCCTGGCCGCGGTGCTTCAGCAGCACGCGGCGAAGGTCCGCGTCGGTCAGGATTCCGCTGAGCCGGCCGCGATCGTCGATCAAGAGCATCGCGCCGCTGCGGCGGTCCACCTTTTCCGCCTCGGCCAGCGCCTCGCCGAGGGTCAGCGCGTCGGCCACCACGCCCAGGCGCTCGCCCTGTCGGAAGGTCATCGCGTCGGCGACCTTCAGCAGCAGCGTCCGCCCGAGCGACCCGCCCGGATGGAACGCCGCGTAATCTTCCGGGGTGAATTCCCGCATCTGCATGACGGTCAGCGCCAGCGCGTCCCCGACGGCCAGCATGCACGACGTGGACACCGTCGGCGCCAGGCCCAGGGGGCAGGCCTCGTCCACCGGACCGTAGCAGACGGTGATGTCGGCGTATCGTCCCAACGGGGAAGCTGCGTCGCCAGTCAGGGCGATCAGCTTCGCCCCGCGCCCCTTGACGTGGTCCAGCAATCGGACGATTTCCTCGCTGGCGCCGCTGTGCGACAGCGCCACGACCACGTCGCCGCGGCGGACACGCCCCAGGTCCCCGTGCAGCGCCTCCACCGGGTGCAGGAAGATGCTGTGCGTTCCCGTCGAGGCCATCGTCGCCGAGAGCTTCTGCGCGATGATCCCCGCCTTGCCGATGCCCGTCAGCACGATCTGTCCCCGGCAGTCGTAGATCACCCGGGCCGCTTCGGCGAACTCGTCGCCGATCCGGCCCGCCAGCGCGGCGATGGTGTTCCCCTCCGCCGCCAGCGTTCGTTTCGCCAGATCCAGATTCACTCGTTGCGCCTTGGTCATACCAAGTGGCTTTCTCTCGTCGTAAGCGCCGCGTGAGACGCCAGTTGGCGGGTCGGGACACGCCTCGTCCCACGCATTCTGCGGGCATTATCCGCCCCTTCGCACGGCGAATCAAGGAAAACGCCGCCGCCCAGCCGTGGATGAACATGGACACGCGCCACCCGCGCGGCGAATAATGATGCGGGAAACGAACCCGGGAGACACCGTATGGGGAATGACGACCATCACGAAAACGGCGACAACGAACGAATCGTGCTGCTGTATGCGTGCAGCGGGGGCTCAAACGCCGCGGAGGCGGCCGACCGCGCCGCCCGCGAGGCGACATCCGAAGGGCTGGGCATGATGTTCTGCCTGGCCGGGCTTGGCGCGGGCGTGCCGGGAATGCTCCAGATTGCCCGGAACGCGGACCTGAACGTGGTCATCGACGGCTGCACGATGAATTGCGCCAAGAAGATATTCGACGCCTGTGGGGTGAACAACTATGTTCAGGTGAAGGTGGCCGATCTGGGCATCGAGAAGGTCATGGGTACCCGCGCCGACGACGACCAAGTGGGCAAGGTGCTCCAGGCGGTCCGCAAGATCCTCAACGGCGGTTGACCTCGGCGCCGGCGGGCGCGCGGCGTGAGGTCGAGAGCAACACGAGCATCAGCATCGCCGCCAAGCCCGCCAAGGTCGCGCCAATGCTGAACGCCACGCGGGCGCCCAATCCTTCCTGCACTCGCTCCAAGACGGTCCACAGGACGCCGAAGATCAGGCTGGCAGGCAGCGCCGCCAGACCGACCGCCCCGTGGAAGATCCCGAACGCCGTCCCGCGATACTCGCTGGGAACGAAGTCCGTCACCAGCGCCTTCTCCGCCCCTTCGGTCATTCCGTAGTAGAACCCGTAGGCGATGAACAGGGCCACAAACTGCCAGAGATGGCTCACGTACGCCATGCCCAGGTATACGAGCGCATACACGACATAGCCGGCGACAATCACCGGCCGGCGCCCCAGTTTGTCCGACAGCAATCCACCGGGGATGCTGAAGACGATCTTCGAAACGTGCAGGGCGATCCAAAGCGTCACCAGAGGCACAAGCCCCAAGCCGAACAGTTTCCACCCCAGCAGCAAAAGAAACATGTCCGAACTGTTGCCCAAGGCAAAGAGGGTCACCACCCCCACGAACGCGTAAAACCGCCCGGGCAGCCTGCCCCAGACGCCGAAGCGGGTGGCATCGGCCTTGTGATGGCTGGCTGCCGGGGGTGGGGCAATCTCGCGGACCTTGAAGATCAGCGCCAGGACCGCCAACACGCCGGGAACCAAGGCCACGCCGAACAGCCAGCGAATGGCGCCGGCTTCCTCGCCGGAAATCACGCCCTGCGCGGACTGTTTGCCCCATCGGGCGTATCCGAGGAAGGCGTAAAGGATCACGATGACCGCCAGCGGTCCGAGCACCGCACCCATGTGGTCCATCGCGCGATGGAAGCTGAACGCCAACCCGCGAACGTCCGCTCCGACGGAATCGCCGATCAGCGCATCGCGCGGGGAAGTGCGAATGCCTTTCCCGACGCGGTCGCCGAACTTCAGTCCGACCACCTGGGCGGCCCCGGCAACTCCCGCGCCCACCAGCGCCATGGCCGGGCGGCAGACAGCCGAGAGTCCGTATCCCACAATCACCAGCGCCTTGCGCTTGCCCAGGCGGTCGCTGATCCGCCCGGAGAAGATTTTCAGCAGGCTGGCCGTCGTCTCCGCGATTCCCTCACTGAGTCCCACCCACAGCGCCGCTTCCGCTCCGCCCGCCAGGTACGCGAAAAAGATCGGCAGGATCGGATTGATCATCTCGCTGGAGAAGTCGGTCAGAAGGCTCACCAGGCCCATCATCAGCACATTTCCGCGCACAGCGGAACGCCAGGAGGACGGGGCGGAAGGCGACGAGGCCGGCAGGTCATTCGACATGGAAAAATCCTTGGCTGTCCGATGCGCGGTTCGATCACCGTCATCACAACGACGTCATGGTCTATCCGATTGCTGCCCGCCGGGCAAGGCGCGAGCCCGCTGTTTGCGATATTCGCTCAACCCGGGCGGCTCGGGGAACATCGTTTCGAACTCCAGCCCCAACGAACGACATTGTGCCCGGAGCGGCGGCGCGATGAAGTCGTAGATCCGCAATTGCACGTCCGCCCCCATGTCCGCGCGAAGCATCGAATCCGCCGCCAAAGACCGATAGAGTTTTCCCCGATCCGTCAGCGGCAGCCAAAGCCCGAACAACTGCGGGCGGGTCAGGAATTCCGCGACGTATCCCGTTTGCAGGCTCTGAATAGGCGGTAGCTTGAGGCGTTTGACCGCTTCCTTCTCATACACGTCGTAGACCAGTTGCACATACCCCATGCTGTCGCGATAGACGTTTGGCTGACCACGAACGTATCCCATCCACCCGGCTGTCATGGCCGAGGTAATCTGCGAGACGGCTACCTGGTAGATCGGTCGCCCTTCCTTGTCGAGCCTTTCCACGACAAACTGGCGCAGGTCGTCCACCTGCCATTCCGGACCTTCGGGATTGTATTTCTCCCGGATGTAGTCCAGGTATTTCCGCGCCTCGGCGTAATCGTGTTGCGCGTAGAGCATCTGGATCGCCGTCACGAGATAATTGATGTGCCCGGCGCGAAAGAGATTCTGTTCGAATTTCTCGTGCCGCGCCTTGCTCGTGAGCATCCCCAGGCGTTCGTGTTCCCGGTTCGTCGCCTCGATGAAACGCGGGTCGGACAGGAAGCCCAGGATCGGCCAGTCCGGCGCTTCGACGTTTTCCGTGTAGACCAGCCGGCCGTAGAACGTCAGGTCCTTCAGGCTGTTCAGCACGATTCGATCGGTATTGGCCGCGTCGATGTCCCCCAGCGATTCGCTGCGGGAGATGTGGATGCCGTAGGTGGACCAGTAGAGGGCCTGCGGCTGGACGAGACGCCAATCCAGGGGGCCGTATTTTTTCATCAACTCGAACATCCAGGCCGGGTCCATCTTGTAGCGGTTCCAGAGGACCTGGGCCCGGAGGAACGCCAGCAGCTTGCGGCGCACGTCGGCGTACCTGGCGTCGTTGATCAACGCCGACAGCTGCCGGTCACGGTCGCTCTGAATGACGGGTGCCCGGGCGCGAATCACTTCCACCGCCTCGTCGCGGCTGAAGCGGTTGTAGACGTCCAGCACGTCCTCGTCCAGCCGCAGGCCCAGCGCGCGGAGTTTGTCGGCGTATTCGCGGACGGCGGCGGCACGCAGGAGAACCTCGCGCTGATCGGCCTGGATGCTCTGCTCTCCCTGCCGGACCGTGGCGAGACGGGTTTCCGTGCGGATCATCGGGTTGGCGAAGACCATCCATGCGACCAGACCTCCCGCGGCCAGCAGGTAGAAGATTCCCGCCAGCAGCAGGATGCTTTTATGTTCCCACAGTCCATAGACCAGCAGCACCGGCAGGAAGACCAGCGCCGGAAGCACTATCAGCGCGACGGGATACTCCCGAGTGACGTAGCTGACGCCGCCGCGGTCCAACGGGGCCTCGGTGATGGGGCGGAAGGCCTCCAGCGCCTCGTCGGTAGCCCCCAACGGTGGCGCGCCGAGAAGGCGCTGCATGTCCGCCGCCCAGCGCTGCTTGTAGGCGCCGTGCATCTCGTCGGTATATCCGCCCATTTTCGACGAGAAGATCCACGCCAGGTCCTTGTAAAGCAGCAGCGCGTCGGGGTTGTTGGGGATCGCCTCATCCCGCAGCAGCTCGATGCCTCGGTTGACCCAGCGCCAGCGTTCCTCGGGCGTGTGGCACGCCACCGAGATGTTCCAAGCCATGTTCCACGAGTGGAAGCTCCAGACGCTGGGGAAGTTCGGCTGGAGCTTGCAGATCAGCGCCGCCCGCTGCATCGCGTCGTAGAACTTTCCTTCGTCCTTGAGGCTCTGCGAGCGAATCCAGAGATAGTTGACCAGGATGGCTCTCAGTCCGCCTGGCGCGGTGGTCAGGACGGCGATTCCGGGGTCTTTCTCCGTGACGAATTTCCCCTCGCCGGTGGCCGTCAGTTCGTCACTCTGTCGCGAAAGCGGCATGTGCAGCCGTGCCGCCACCGTCAGCAGCGCCGCCGCCGCGAGCAGCCACACGATCTGTTTCGCCTTGACGCTGTCGAACATCGGCGTTCGCTCCTACACCTGCACCCGGGCCAGCTCGCGCTTGTGGAAGATCACGCATGCCATCGCCAGCACCATCG
>DNAS01000075.1:0-237 GCA_003485185.1 Phycisphaerales bacterium
GTCCCGCAGCACGGAATACACGCGGAACAGCACGTTATGGCAGAACACACCGAGTGCGACGGCCTCCATCCGCCGTGCGGGCGCTTCCAGCGGGCGGAGGTCCAGCACGTACGCCGCGAAGAACTGCCAGGGGCACTGCCCGTAGGCGCTGAGCTGGCTGGCGGAGAAGACGTGCCGCGGTCCGAAGCGTGCAGCCAACTCGTCGTGGAGGTCGGCCGAGGCGATTCGCCCGTCGAA
>DNAS01000075.1:354-8293 GCA_003485185.1 Phycisphaerales bacterium
CCCGTCGAAGCAGTCGCAACCGCCCGCCGTCCAGCGGCGATGCCGGGCGAACAGGCCCGCGGCGCAGCGGGCGATTTTTTCCGGTTGGGCCTGCGCCGCCCACGGCAGCAGGCCGGCGTGGGCCGGCTCGTCGCGGAACCAGCCCGCCACCGCGCCGTTGAACGCGTCGCGCCGCGAGGCCAGCCGGGCCGGCGGCGGAACGAACTGTCCGGGCGGGACCGTCTCGACGCGCCCCGCGCCGGCCAGCGCCTCGACGCCGCCGAACGGCTGGAGCAGCGACAGCAGGAAGTTTCCCGGCGCGCCGGGGCGGCCGGAGGAGTCCGATTCCAGGTAGCTCAGCGCCAGCGACCGGTCCGCCCGCGAGACGGCCAGGTAGAACAGGAGCATTTCCCGCGCGGCGAGGTCGCTCCGGCTGTCGAGGCGCACGCCGCGCCGCGCCCAGGCGGCGCGGTCGGTTTCGCCCATCAGCGAGACGTCGTCGAATTTGCGGGGCAGCTCGCCCTCGCCCGCGCCGACCAGCAGCACGTGGTCGTAGCGCAGGGAGCGGGCATCGAGCACGTCGAGCACGTCCACGAGCGACTCCCGCCGCTCGGGGGGGCAGCGGACGGCCGCCAGCGCCCGGCGCAGCGCGTCCAGGTCCGCCAAGGCCTCGCCGGGCGGAATCTGCGACAGGGCGTCGTCCAGGGCAGCCAGCGCGCGGAGGTCGCGTGCGATGATCGCAGGCTCGTCGCTTCCCCTCGCGGCGGCGGGAAGGTCCAGCGCGACCAGCAGCGGGCGCAGGTTGTGCGACTTCCCGCACTGCGCGGACAGGCCGAACAGGGCCTCCAGCATTTGCCCGGCTGCGGCAAGATGCGCGGGCGATTCAGCCGGGGACGCCGGCGCCGCTTCGTCCTCGTCACGCTCATCCTCCCGGATCGATTCAGCCCGGCGGGTCAGGCGCTCGCACGCGCGGGCATAGGCGTCGCGCCCTTCCAGCACGTTGCCCTGGTGGATAGCGGCCTGTGCGGCCGCGACCGCGGCGCGGTCGAACGGGCCCAGCGTTTCCGGGCGGAAATAGCTGCTCTGGATGACCCGCAGGACGTCCCGGAAGGCAAACCGCGGCGCCAGCGACGCCACGTCCAGCACGAAGCGGACAATCGGGACGTTCGACAGGACGACTGGCGCTGGCGCTATGGGAATGTCGCACTCGGCGAAGATCCGCTCAATCGCTTCGCGCCGCCCCTCGAGGCTCCGCGCGACGACGGCGATGCTCCCGACCGGCGCGCCGTCGGCCAGCAGACGCTTGACCCGCGCCGCGACGGTGGCGATTTCCGCGTCGGACCCCGCCGCGGCGACGATCTCCAGGCCTTCCGGCGGGGGGGCGGACGGCGCGTCGATGTCGAAGACCTTTTCCCACGCCGGCTGAAGCGGCAGCGGCCCGGCCGGCGGAAGGGCGATCTCGCGCAGACCGTCGCCGAACGCCCGGCGGAGGTTGTCCCGCGTGCGGCGCGTCCAGTGCCACATCCGCTGCCGCGCGTCATCGTCCAGGACGAGCGTCACGAGCGTGCGTTCCACGCGTTCCGCCAGCAGCGCCAGCACTCGCAGCTGGGTGGGCGTGAAGTCGGTGAATACTACGGCCGCCACCGCGCGGATGCCCCCGAGTGCGGGCAGGGGGGCGTCGGCGGGCAGTTCGGCCAAGCGGTCCCGCAGCAGCCACATCTGTCCCTCCAGGTCGTATGCCTGCGTCTCGTGGAGGCATTGCTGATAGCGGCGGTACACGCGGAGCAGGTCGGCGTTCTTTCCTTGCTGCCGCCCGACGGCAGCGGCCAGCGCTTCGGGGTCCACGGCGGCGCGTTTGAGTTCGGCGATGGAGCGGTCCAGCGAATCGATCAGCCCGCCGGTGTCGGCGATCGGCGCGAGAGCCTCCAGCTGCCCGGCGGCGGACAGCTCGCTCACGATGCGGCGCAGCAGCAGGTGCCGCTGGAACGCCGGCAGGACGCGCACGGGCTGTCGCGCCGCGAGCACGCGGGCGGCCAGCGCCGCGAACGTCGTCACGTGGGGGGAAACCGTCGCCCCGCGCGGGCTGCGCTCCAGGAGCCTGCGCCGCAAGGCCGCGACGGCCGGGGCGTTCGGGGCGAGCAGCAGGCATCGCGGGCCGTCTTCGCTGGCGAAATGCTCGTAGAATGCCAGGGCGGTTTCGGTCTTCCCGCATGCTGCCGGGCCCGTCAGCAGCGCCACGCGCGCCGACGCCGCCAGGATGTCCTGAATCGCCGGCGGCGGATTGGGGCGGGGCGGGGTCATCGCGGGTCACTTCTCCAGCGTCGCCTTGACGATCTTGAAATACCCCAGCGTGTTGGCGACGGCGAAGAAATCGTCCGATTCGCCGTCTCCCCAGGACAGGGCGATGTGCCCCGCGTCGAACCCCAGGGCGGCGTCATAGTCCACCCACTTCTCGCCGATGCGGGCGCGGACCCACGCGTGCGGGGCGAAAATCGCGTCGCGCCCGCCGAAACTATCGGCATACGCCACGCCCGAGACCACCTGCGCGGGGATGCCCGCCGACCGCATCATCGCCGCCAGCAGGACCGCGTGCTCGGTGCAGTCGCCCTGGCGGTTCTCGGCGACCTCGGCGGCCGTCGCGTAGCCCACCGAAAGGTCCTTGGCGTGGATGTAGTCCTTCACGAACTTTTCCATGCGTTGGGCGGCGGTGGCGGCGTCGGTCGCGTCGCCGGCGGCCTTGCGCGCCAGCGCGATGACCTTCTCGTTGTCGCTCTGAAGGGTGCGCGTGGGTTTCATCGCTGCCAGGGCCTGCTCGTCGCGTCCCTGGTACGGCAGCGGCGCGCCGGCCGGCGGCGAGACGGGGCGCACCGTCACGAACACCACGCCGTCGTCGCCGCGGCGGATGGACTGGCAGTCGGTCGGGCGGAAGTTGAGATTCTCCGCCTTGCCGCCGTTGGCGGGATGGATCTCGTATGTCGCTGACCGCGCCGCCGACAGGCCCGTCAGCC
Source organism: Phycisphaerales bacterium (assembly GCA_003485185.1). Taxonomy (GTDB): domain Bacteria; phylum Planctomycetota; class Phycisphaerae; order SM23-33; family SM23-33; genus UBA12270. The sequence goes on from DNAS01000075.1 coordinate 3,342, forward strand.
GCTGGGGACTGGTCAGAAAGAATTTGTCCAGGAAGTCGGAAACGTCCTCGTTCCGGCTCCGGGCAAACTCCCGGCTGCACGCGATCATCTCGATCTGCATTCCGAGGGCCTGCGTGACGGTCTTGAGCGGCTTGTAGTCCTCGTCCACGTAGGTGATTGCCTCAATTTTTCCGGTGGCGGCTGCGAGGGTCTGTCGCACCTCCACGAGCGTCACGACGCGACCGAACAGGTCCACCGGCTTCTTCGGCCCGACGACCACGCTGACGTCGTACGCCGACAGGCTGTCCGGGGCGAAATGTTTGTAGCTGTAGCGGGTTCCCTCTGCCAGGCCCTGCTTGCGGGCGAACAGTTCCGCGCCCTCAGGCAGCAGGGCGCCGGCCGGCCAGTCCAACGTCCGCGCCCGGGTCTGTCCGCCGGTGGTGATGATTGCCTCCAACTTGCCGTTGACGATCTTGCCCCGTACGGATTCCGACATCGCGGCGAGGTTCTGCGAGTGGCTCAGCCGGAGGGGCTTGCCGTCGGCTGTCTCCTCCGTGTGGGTGGTCGTGGTGACCGAGATGTTCAGGCCGCCCCGCCCGAGCGTCATGAAGACGAACGCGGTGGTCCGAACCTTTCCTTCCAGCAGCGTCCGGCGGTTCATGGCGTAGCCGACCTTCTTGCCCTGGAGATAGATGGCGAAGTAGTCGGTCGCCGGCTGGGTGGTCTGCCCCCTTGCGGACGAACCGAGCAGAAAGGCCGTGACAACCAGCACCAGACAGCGGCGGAAACGCATGGTTCGACTCCTTCCTGTGCGCGGCGACGGGGCTCCCGAGGCCCGAGGCTATCCTACTGCGGGCTGTAGAACTCTTCCAGCACCCGCTGCCAGTCGTCGGGTCGCTTGACCTCGACGAACGCCACGCGGATCTTCTTGGGCGTCGGGTGCAAACGGGCGTAGCGGATGCCGAACCCCCGCATCACCTTGGGGCCCTTCAGCGGCCCGTAGAACTCCACGGCCGCGTCGAAATGGGCGCGCATCACCTCGCGCTGCTCGGCGAGGGTCGGGGCGCGGGGCTCCTGCCCGGCGGCCAGCTCGATCACCTGGCGGAACAACCAGGGGTTGCCCAGCGCGCCGCGGGCGGCCGTCGCCGCGTCCACTCCGGTGCGCTCGAGCATCTCCAGGGCCGAACGGGCGTCGTGCACGTCGCCCGAGCCCAGGATGGTGCGATCGCCGAAACGTCGCTTGACGTCGGCGAGGAACTGCCAGTCGGCCGGGCCGGCGTATTTCTGCTCCACGCTGCGGGCGTGGACGGTAAGGGCGGCGGCACCGGCGTCGAGAGCGCCCTCGGCGATTTGCCAGAAATCGGTGTCGTCGTCGGCGCGGCGGAAGTTCCGGCGGAGCTTGAGCACGACGGGTCGGTCAACGGCCGAGAGGACCGCCCGCGTGATGTCCAGGGCGAGTCGCGGCTGGCTCATCAGGAAGCCCCCACGCCGCCGGCGGAGCGCCTTGTTGACCGGGCAGGCGAAATTCAGGTCCACCGCATCGAACCCCATGCGGCACAGTTCCACGGCGGCCGAGGCCATCACGTCCGGCTCGTTGCCGATGATCTGCCCTACGACGGGATGGTCCTCGTCGGTCGTGGCGGCCATGATCTTGCGATACTTACCCGCCAGCAGGACGTAGCGGTCGAGCATCATCTCCGTGGTGGCGAACGGCGCGCCCATGCGCCGGCACAGCAGGCGGTAGGGCAGGTCGGAATACCCCGCCAGCGCCGCCAGCACCACCGGCAGACGCACCTCGATGTCGCCGATGCGGAATGGTTTGAGCGTCACGGTCATGGCGGAAGTATAACGGAGAAAAAGCGGAAAGCGGAAAACTGAAAGCGGAAAAGGGGAAAGGGGGAAGGCCGAAGGGAAAAGAGATCCAAGCGGCGGATCGATTCAATAGCCCAACAGGGCGGCGGCGTTGGACCACAGCACCTTGCGCCGCTGGGCGTCGGTCAGCGGGAGCTTTCGCAGCAGGGCCAGCGACTCCTCCTGCCGCTGCCAGGGCCAGTCGGTGCCGAACATCACGCGGTCCTCGCCATGGGCGCGGATCATCCCCGCCGCCCGGGCGGGGTCGAGTTCATCGAGGCTGAAGGACGTTTCCAGGTATACCTCGCGCCCCAGCAGGAGCTTCTCGACCTCGTCCCACATGCGCCAGCCTCCCAGGTGCGTGCAGACGAGTGTGAGCCTGGGGTGGCGGTCGATGACGCGGACGATCCGCTCGGGCGCGGCGCGGTCGTCGTCGGGCCCGAAGGCGATGTCCCGCCCGCAATGGGCGGTGATCAGCAGCCCGCACTGGGCAGCGGCTGCGTAAACGTCGTCCATGGCCGGGTCGTCCAGGGCGAAGTCCTGGTACATCGGGTGGAGTTTGATGCCCGCGAACCCCTCGTCGGCGAAGCGACGGACCCAGCCGGCCGCGTCGGGCGTCTTGGGGTGGACGGAGGGCAGCACGTCGATGCGGTCGGAGCGGACCTTGCGGCACCAGCCGACGATGCCCTCGACCTGGTCGGGCTTGGTGGCGATGGTGCAGAGGACGGACACGTCGATGTCGGCGGCATCCATGGACTTCAGCAGGCTGCCGACGGTCCCGTCGGCGACGGCCTTCCAGGGACATTCCGCCTCCAGCGCGGCGATGGCACGCGGCGCGAGGCTGTCGGGAAAGGCGTGTGCGTGCATGTCGATGGCGCTCATGGGCGATCAGTGTACCGCCTTCGCTTTCCGCGTGCAAAGGAGACAGCCGAGAGAAGAGACAGGCGGGACGCCTGTCCTACGAAGAGGCAAAGCGCTTGTAAAGACGGTCCGCGGCGTCTATCATGCCCCGTTTCCCCCGGCTGCGGCCGGGGACGGCCTGAACAGCGAGAACGACATGGCAGAGAAAAGCGAAAGCCTCATGGACAAACTCGTGGCGCTGTGCAAGCGGCGCGGGTTCATCTTCCAGTCTTCCGAGATTTACGGCGGGATCAACGGCTTCTGGGATTACGGGCCATTGGGCGTCGAGCTGAAGCGCAATGTCAAGGAAGCCTGGTGGGAAGACATCGTCCGCAAGCGCGACGACATCGTCGGCCTGGACTGCTCGATCATCATGAATCCAAAGGTCTGGGAGGCGTCGGGGCATTTGGCCGGGTTCAACGACCCGATGATTGATTGCAAGAGTTGTAAGGCACGGTTCAGAGCCGACAAAGTAGTGATTTTTGAACTCAAGGGTGCACTAGTGAAGGGCACTCCACCGCCGATAGGTGTTTGGACGGCTGAGGCGGATTCATCCGAAGAAGCTAATCTCGCTTTTTCTGAGAGAGTTAAGCAAATCGCTAAGAGGTTTAACCTCGCCGAATTCAAGAAAGGGTTTTCCATTGATAAGTCTCTTTCTAGTCCACCCCTTGGCGATCTGGAAGTAAAGACGCCGAGCGGAAGCTTCCTGCTGTTCGATTCATTCGCAGGCGATTCACATCTAACGGCCAACTACCTAGATGTTCTGCCTTGTCCAAAGTGCAATGCCGTTGGAACATTGACTGCCCCGCGCAAGTTTAACATGATGTTCAAGACGTTTGTCGGGGCGTCGGAGGATTCTTCGGCCGTGGCGTATCTCCGCCCGGAGACGGCGCAGGGCATTTTCTGCAATTACAAAAACGTGCTGGACACCAGCCGGCTGAAGCTCCCGTTCGGCATTGCGCAGATCGGAAAGAGCTTCCGCAACGAGATCAACCCGCGGAACTACACCTTCCGCTCGCGCGAGTTCGAGCAGATGGAGATCGAATTCTTCTGCCACCCCGACGAGGCGGACAAGTGGTACGAGTACTGGCGCAATGAGCGCTACCAGTGGTACATCCGCCACGGGTTGACCAGCAGCAAGCTCCGCCTGCGCGACCACGAGGCGAGCGAGCTGGCCCACTACGCCCGCGCGTGCGCCGACGTGGAGTACGAGTTCCCGTTCGGCATCAGCGAGCTGGAGGGCGTCGCCAACCGTACCGATTTCGACCTCAGGCAGCACCAGCAGTTCAGCGGAAAGGACATGGTCTACTTCGACGACGAGACGAAGGAGCGGTTCCTCCCCTACGTCATCGAGCCGTCGGGCGGCGTGGACCGCGCGACCCTGGCGTTCCTGTGCGAGGCGTACTGCGAGGACCAGGCCCCCGACGAGAACGGCGTGATGCAGTCCCGCACGGTGATGAAGTTCCACCCGCGCCTGGCGCCGGTGAAGGTGGCGGTCTTCCCGCTGGTCAAGAAGGAAGGCATGCCCGAGATCGCCCTGGAGATTCACCAGGCCGCCCGGACGGCGGGGCTGGCGAGCTTCTACGACGAGAAGGGCGCCGTCGGTCGCCGCTACCGCCGGCAGGACGAAGCCGGCACGCCGTTCTGCGTGACCGTGGACGGGCAGACGCTCCAGGACCGCACCGTCACCGTTCGCGACCGCGACTCGCTGAAGCAGGAGCGGATTCCGGCCGAGAAGGTCGTGCAGTACGTCCGCGAGCGGATCACGGGCTGACGGTCCGACGGACTCGCATAAGAAATGTCTCCCCCGCGCGGCGGGCCTTCGGGTCCGCCGCGTGTCATTCCGGGCCGGGTTCCGCCGGGGGAGTGGGGCGCGGGGCTTTCTTCTGGCCGAAGAACGTGGCTGCGGCGAACGGCAGGACGCACAGCCCGCCGATCACCATGAGCGATTCGGGCTCCATGACGGCAGCGAAGGCGTACCACAACTCCTTGTAACATTCCGTCGCCAGCCCGAAGACGCACCGGAAGAACACCGACGCCCCGGCCACGCACACCAGCAGCAGGACGCCCCACTGCCAGCGCCGGTGCCGGCCCGTCAGCCAGCCCGCCACGGCGCTCATCGCCGGCATGAGCACGAACAGGTAGGCGACGTTCACCGCGTGGGGGAACTCGAACACGTCGGAATAATGCGTCGCCAGCGTCACCCAGGCGCAGGCGTAGGC
>DNAS01000075.1:8438-13392 GCA_003485185.1 Phycisphaerales bacterium
TCGTAGGCGTAAATCAGCGCCAGTGTGCCGACAGCCACGGCTGCGAACGCCCGCGTCGGCTTTCCCATGGTTTTTCTCGCCTCCCGACGGATAGCATACCGTTGCGGGGCGCGGCGCTTCAATGCCCCGCGGCACGGAGAGAGCGGAATTCGGGGAACCGCCGGCGTCCGCGAGCGTCCAAACACGCGGAAACGAACCCCTGGCACGGAGACCTGACCATGACAAAGCGCAAGAAGGACATCCCGTCGATCCTGGCCCTGGCGGCGGTGCTGCTGGGCCTGGCCGTCGCCGCCTTCGCCGACGGCATGATCGTTCCGATCCGCCCCGAAATCCGCGTCCGCGGGCACTGGGCGGTCAAATACCACCACGTCAAGGTCACCGTGCGCGACCAGGTCGCCTCGGTACACATCGACCAGGAGTTCGTCAACACCGGCAGCGGGATGATCGAGGTGGAGTATCTGTTCCCCGTGCCGCCCGATGCCGCCATCGACTCCATGACCCTGATGGTCGACGGGAAGGAATTCGCCGCCAAGCTGCTCAACGCCGATGAGGCCCGGCGGATCTACGAGGACATCGTCCGCCGCAAGAAGGACCCCGCGCTGCTGGAGTACGCGGGCTTCGGGCTGTACCGGACGCGGGCGTTCCCGCTCGAGCCGGGCAAGCCCTGCCGCGTCGTCGTCACCTACAAGAGCGTCTGCCGCAAGGATGGCCAGCTCGTCGAGGTGTGGTACCCGCTGAACACCGAGAAATTCTCCGCCAAACCGATCGACGACGTGGAGGTGCAGGCGGACATCAAGACCGCCGCGGACATCACGGCCGTCTATTCCCCCTCGCACGACCTGAAGGTCGAGCGCAAGGACCCGCGGCACGTGATCGCCACCTACCACGCCAAGGACACGCTGCCGACGACGGACTTCCAGCTGTACTACAAGGCGGCCGACGAGAAAGTGGCCGCCACGCTGCTGACCTGGCAGCCCGAGGAGCGGAAGGACGGATACTTCATGATGCTGGTGAGCCCCAGCCCGCGAGCGGACAACCGGGCGGTGGTGGCCAAGGACGTCGTGGTCGTGCTGGACCGGTCCGGTTCGATGAGCGGAAAGAAGATCGACCAGGCCAAGGAGGCCCTGACCCAGATCGTGCGGAACCTGAACCGCGAGGACCGCTTCAACATCCTGACCTACAGCGACGACGTGGAACTGCTCTTCGACCGGCTGGTCGAAGCGAAGGAAGACCGCATCCGCGAGGCGGCCGACCGCATCGACCGCATCGAGGCGACGGGAGGCACGAACATCCACGTGGCCTTGCTGACGGCCATGAAGATGCTTCCGCCTCGCTCCGACAAGGAGTCGCGCCGCCCGGCGTATATCCTGTTCATTACCGATGGAAAGCCCACCGTCGGCACGCGCGACGAGGGGGAGATTCTCAAGGCCGCCCGACGGGCCAACGATTGCGCCGCGCGAATCTTCTCGTTCGGCGTCGGATACGACGTGAACGTGCGGCTGCTGGACAAGCTTTCCGACGAGAACGGCGGCAAGAGCGGATACGTCAAGCCCTCCGAGCCCGTCGAGACGAAGATCACATCGCTGTACAACAAGATCAAGAATCCCGTGATGACGGCCCTGAAGGTGGAGATCGAAGGCCTGCGCCTGCGGGACATGTATCCGCGCGAGCTGGGCGACCTGTTCGAGGGCGACCAGATCGTGGTCGTGGGGCGGTATTTCGGCGAGGACGCGTCGCGCCTGCCCAGCCGGGAGAGCGGCGTGTATCACGCGCAGCTCGTTGTCCGCGGCACGTACGAGGGCAAGGAACGGGCGTTTGAATACCCGGTGACGATCCGTCCGGCCGGGCGTGACACGGCGTATGGATTCGTCGAGAAGCTCTGGGCAATCCGCCGGGTGGGGTTCCTTCTGGACGAGGTGCAGCTGCACGGAAAGAGCCAGGAAGTCATCGACGAGATCATCCGCCTGAGCAAGACGTACGGAATCATGACGCCGTACACGAGCTTCCTGGCCGACGAGACGACGGCCTTGGCTCGCCCGACGGAAGTGCGTCGCCTCGGGTTGGATGAGGCGGAGAAGCTTGCCGATCGGACCAGCGGCGCGGCCGGGCACATGGACGCCGCGGCCCGCTACGAAATGAAAAAGGCGGCCCAGGTGCCTGCCCCCGCAGCGACCGAGCCAGGCGACGTCGCCGGAACGGCGATGATCGGAAACAGGAGCAAGGAAGCCTACGAGCAGAACCAGCGCGAGAGCGTCGTCAACGTCCAGCAGGTGGGCAACCAGGCGATGTACCGGCGAGGGCAGGTGTGGGTGGCCGCCAACGCCTCGCACCTGGACGCCGAGAAGGACAAGGACAAGATCCAGGTCGTCAACCGGTTCAGCGACGAGTATTTCAAGCTCGTCCAGGCCAACACCACCGAGGAAAACCAGATGCTCGCCACGCAGCGGGAAGGCGAGGAAATCCTGATCGCCCTCCGCGGGCAGGCGTACCTGATCCGGTGACAATCCCCGCCTCGCGGCGGCGGGGACCATCGCGGGCGGGCTCGGGAGAAGATTCCCGGGCCCGCCCGTTTTCATGGCCAGGGGGTGCATCCGAGGCGGTTGGCCCTATAATGGTTCGGCAAGGAGAATTGCGCCATGACAAGACAGGACATCAAATACACGCGATATTACGCCGAGGTGATGCGGATGCTCACCTCGCACGGTTTGCTGGTGGGCTCGTACGACGCGGCCGGCAAGGCCAACCTCATGACTATCGGGTGGGGCGCCATCGGAAGCCTCTGGGGCGTGCCGCTGTGGACGATCCTCGTCCGCCCCAGCCGCTACACCTACCGCTGCATCGAACACACCGGATGCTTCACCGTCAACGTGCCGACGGAACGCCTGGCAATGAGCTGCGCGGTCTGCGGGTCCAAGAGCGGGCGCGACACCGACAAGTTCGCCGCCTGCAACCTGACGGCCGAGAAAGGCCGGACGGTCCTCGCGCCGACGGTCGCGGAGTTCCCCCTCGTCTACGAGTGCCAAGTGGTCCACAGCAACGACATCCTGCCCGCGCGCCTGGCCGACGAAATCATGAGCGGGGCGTACATGGACGGCGACTTCCACCGGGTGTATTTCGGGAAGATTCTCTCTGTCCGCGCCGCGCCCGACGCTGACGAGCTGCTGCGGCAGACCGGCGCCTGAGGCATCTATCGCCCGTATTGCTTGACGACCCACTCGCCTTCGTGCAGGCTCGGTTCGGGCAGCGGGGGCGCCTTGCCGGTGATCTGCTGGATTGCCCATGCGGCCACCTGGATCATGCTGGCGGGGCGGTCCTCGGCCTTCAGGATCGCGCCGAGGGGTTCGACGGCCGAGGCGAGTTTGAATCTCCCGCAGGTCTTGGCCGCCTGGAAGACGGCGACGCGGTCCAGGGGTTCGTCCCTCAGCATGTCCAGCAGGATTTTGTCGATCTGCCCGCGGTTGGCGTCCGTGGCGAGATCGGGCAGGATCGTCGCCGTGACGGCGCAGACGTGGTTGAGCCGCAGCACCTGCACCTTGGTTCCCGCCAGTTGGAGAATCTGCGGCAGGAACTGGACGGCGCGAAGCTTTCCGAGCGCCTCGACGATCGACGCGGCGACGTATTCGTCGAAGGGGGGCACGTTGGAACTCATCGAGAGCTGCGCGACGAGGAATTTCCGGGCGAGTTTCGCACAGCGGTCCAGTGCGGCGGCGAGGGGTTCGACTGCGCGGCGGTCGCCGAGGTCGCCCAGGGACGACGCGACGGCCCCCAGGACCGGCGAGTTGGTGGGCAGCTTGGCCAGAAGCGAAATCTGGGTGTCGAAGGCGTCGCCGTTCCTGAGCTTTCCGAGGATGCGGCAGCAGGCGATGGCGTTGCGGTCGGACAGGTCGCACTGCCGGCGGAGGCGGCCCATGGCGTCGGCGTCGCTTTTTTTGTTCGCGGCGTCGAACTGGTCGTGCAGGGCGAGCATCTCGGGGGCGAGGGCGATCAGCTTGCGGGCGACGGCGCCGGCGGCTTCGGGCGTGGCGATGGCGAGGATCGCCTCCTGGCCGGCGCGGTGTGTCAGTTCGTCCGTCGCCTGGCACATCAGCGTGATGAGTTTGTCCACGGCCGGGGCGTGACGGGTGAGGCGGCAGGCCTCGATGGCCGCCAGACGCACCAGGGCTGCGGGGTCGTCCAGGAAGGCAGCCGCCTGCGCCCCGCGCGAGGCCAAGGCGTACGCGCGAACCGCGCCGCGCCGCACGAGAGGGTTCTCGTCCCGCGAGGCCTTCGCCAGCAGCGCCTGGGCGCGGGCGAAGTCCAACTTGCCCAGCGCCGCCAGGGCCGCGCCGCGCACCGCCGGGACGTCCTGCTCCGCCAGGCGCGACAGGACGTCCGGCAGATCGGCGCCCGCGGTCAGGAGGGCGGCGTTCTCGGCGGCGAGAAGCCGCACCCTCGCGTTTGACGAGGACAGGGCGTTTTTGAGCTGCGCCGCATCAGCCGTCTTGCCCAGATGCGTGAGTGTGGTCAGGGCGTTCGCCTGGATCAGCGGATCAGCGTGGTCCAGCAGGGCACCGACGGCGCCGGTCGCGCCGGTGTGCCCCATTCGCCGCACGCTGCCCAAGGCCGCCAGGACCACCACCCGGTCCTTGTCGCCCAGCAGTTTTCCCAGCAGTTCGCCCGATTGGGAGGATGTAAATTCCGCCGCAGCGACCGCGACGGCCGCGCGAACCGCGACGTCGGGGTCGTCTGTTGCCTTACGAAGGGGGGCGATGGCCAGCGGGTTGTGCGTCTCGCCGAGGTGTCGGACGGCCAGTTCGCGGGTGTAGACGTCGGGACTTTCGGCGGCCGCCGAAAGCAGCGAAACGCTCCGCGCGTCGCCGTATGTCAGGCGCGGCAGCGAACCGTCGGATTCGGTGAAGGGCTCGGGGACATTCGTCTGGGCGATCGCCGGCAACGCGGCGAGCCACATCCCGCC
>DNAS01000075.1:13497-30612 GCA_003485185.1 Phycisphaerales bacterium
GGCACCGCGGCGAGCCACATCCCGCACAACGGAATCAGTCGAAGCTTCACGGGGCGACTCCTAGCTGGCGCGCCGCATCTGCATGACGCGGACCACGCTCACCACGAACATGACCGCGGTCGTCACGCCGAAAATCCGCAGGTGCGACGGGACCAGGTCGAGTTTCTGGATCGCGGGATATCCGGCCGCGTCCATGGCGGCGGCCACCGGATTCAGGATATATACGGAACGCACGAACTGCTGGCTGAACAGGTTCTGCGCCAGCAGCACCAGCAGGCTGACCAGGGCGATGGAAACCACCAGCCCGTAGGTCCAGGCGGTGGCCGTCGAGGTCCGCGGGAAGATCGACGAGAAGAACATCCCCGCCGTCCCGACGAAGAGAATGGTCATCCCGGCGACCTGGAAGACGCGCAGGATGTTCACCCACAGGTTGGCGTTGAAGTACAGCAGGATGAGCATCGCGGGCGCCATCGCCATCGTCAGAAGCAGCAGGGGGATGATCGACGCCTCGAATTTCCCGACGACGATGGTCCATCCGGACAGGCGGGTGGTGCGCATCAGGTCCCATACGCCGGTCTCGCGGTCGCCGCAGAGCGCCCCGCCGGTCATGGCCGGTCCGATGAGCACGAGGACGATCACCATGAGGGCGGCGACAGCTGTCGCCATCATCGGGTACAGCAGCGTGGGGTCCTCGTTGCTCCGCCCGCCGGTCAGGGCGGCCACGCTGAGCGACACCACGAACATCAGCAGCACCGAGACGATCAGGCAGACGGCGATCGCCCGCAGCAGCCAGTGCGACTGGAGCATGGGGCGGGTGCGGAATTCCTTGATCGCGACGGGGTTCTGCCACCAGCGGATCATGTTCTTCCGCATGCGCGGGTCGATGAGGAAGAAGAACCGCCGTGCGGACATTTTCCCGCGCTCGACGACCTTGAGCCTCTCGCGCGGGCGCGGCGGGGCGATGGGGCGGTGCAGGCGGTACAGGCAGGCGAGCGTCGTGACCGCGCCGATCAGCACCGCCAGCGGGATATACATCTTCCAGAAGGGCGGCATGGACTGCGCGCCGACGCAGTAGGTGCTGTTGGGCTGCACCACCGAGAGCATCGCCTCGAGCGGGCTGAGCGAGGCAATCGTGTGCAGCACGCCCTGCCAGGCGGCGCCCCCGCGCAGGATCATGTGGTCGCTGATCGGCCAGGCGACTACCGCCGACAGGCACACCACCAGCAGGATCGCGTAGGTGACGATGATGGCGCGGTAGCTGCGGTGCATGAAGGTGCTGACGAGCAGCCCGAACATGCCCAGGTAGACGGCGGTCAGCAGGAGGATGGCCTCGACGGCGAGCACTTCGGCCCCGCTCACTCCACCGAGTAGGAACACCGCCGCCAGGGCGGGCGCGCCGCTGAGGACGAGCAGCAGGATGAACGTCAGCGAGCCCGCCATCTTTCCCAGGGCGATTTCCCAGGGCTTCATGCGGCTGGCGAGCAGGCTCTCGAGCGTGCGGTGCTCCCGCTCGCTGGTGATGGCAGCGGCGGTGAACGCCGGGGAGAACAGGGCGACCATCACCAGTTGCCCGATGGCCAGCACCGTCAGGATCCGCCGCACCTCCATTCCGGCCAGGTCCTGGAACCCGCGCGGGTCCCAGAGCAGCCAGATCAGCACGGCCGTGCCCAGCAGGAACAGAATCTGCATGGCCAGCGCCTTTCGGGTGCGCAGGGCGGTGAGGACTTCCTTGCGAAGAATCGGGTTGTGGATCATCCCTTGTCGCTCCCGTTTCCGCTGTCGGAAGACTCGTCGGTCGTCTCGGCGCCGATGCCGCTGATGGCCATGTAGGCGTCTTCCAGGCTCAGGGGCACCTCGCGCAGGGTGACGACGGGGGTCCCGGCGGCCAGCAACGCCTTGAGCAGGTCGTGAAGCTGCTCGTCGGAACCGGCGAACCGGAAGCGGACGATGTTGTTGGACTCGTCGGCCTCGTCGACCTCGGCGCAGCCTGTCCGCGACCGGAGCAGTTCCGCCGCGGCGCCGGCGGCGCCCACCACGCGAAGCTCCATCAGGCGGTCGCGCTGGATCTCGTTGAGCACTTTCTGGAGCGGCCCGAAGGTCCGCAGGTGCCCCTGGTGGATGATGCCGATAGAGTCGCACACTGCCGCCAGCTCCGGCAGGATGTGCGAGCTGACCAGGAGCGTCTTTCCGCTGTCGGCGAGCTTGCGGAGCAGGTGCCGCATGTGGATTCGCGCCTGGGGGTCCAGGCCGTTGGCGGGCTCGTCCAGGAGCATGACCTCGGGGTCGTGCATGAGCGTCCGCGCGATCCCGACTCGCTGCTTCATGCCCTTGGAGAGCGTGTCCACGAAGCGATCGCGCATGTATTCCGCGTCGGCGATGTCCAGCACGTAGTCCAGGCGCTCGCGGCGCTTCTTGCGGGGGATCTTGAAGGCCGCCCCGAAGAAGTCCAGGTATTCCCAGACGCGCATCTGGTCGTATACGCCGAAACTGTCGGGCATGTATCCGACGAGAGACTTGATCCTGTCGCGCGCGCTGCCGACGTTCACGCCCGCGATGGTCGCCTTCCCGCGCGTCGCGGTCAGCAGACCCGCCAGGATGCGGATCGTCGTCGTCTTGCCCGCGCCGTTGTGCCCGATGTATCCGAACACGTGCCCGCGCGGGATTTCCAGGTTCAGGTTCTCCAGGGCCACGATCTCGTCGTAGATCTTCGTGAGCCCCTCGCACCGCACCATGATGTCATTGCTGGCTGTCACCTGCGAATTCCTTCCAGAGAGACGTCCACGCTCTCGAAACTCCAGCGGAGGGCGCTTTCTATCGGCGAGGCACCCGCCTCGCCGCCCGGTCGGGCGCGATCCACCGCGATGCTGAACACGTACCTGCCGTCCGGCTGACGGAACCGGTCGGCGTCGGGAATCTCCGCGACAATCCGTCCCGAGGGGTTCAGGAACTCCGCGATCTCCGTCCGCCGCAGGCGGAGTTGCCCGACGTGCCGCCCCCGGCGGCGCGGGTCGGTCGGCGGGGCGGATTCGCTCATGTCCGTCACGCCCGAGACGACCATCCGGTAGTTCGCCGCCTCGGCCACGATCTCGATCCGGGCGGAAGCCTGTTCCATCGTCCCGAACGACGCGGGCGGACGAGCCATCACGATCAGCTCGCCCGGACGGTACGTCTCCACGAACTTCTGCTGGAGCGGGTTCCAGATGGGCGTGCCCTCGGACCGGTACTCGACCTCCACCAGCCCGGGCGGGACCAGCCCCCTGGCGCCGGCTGCCGGCGGGACGATCCGCGCCGGGCAGACCACCACGCTCCAGCCTTGGCGGGGGACGCCCGTCTGGCGCAGCGGGTGCAGCGGAATGTCGAGGGCGTATCCGATCAGCACCGGCGCCTTTCCGGCATGCCGGCCCTTCGTGACCAGCGCGCGGATCAACTCGTTGCGGAGCGTGTCGGTGGGGCTGTGCATGAGCGAACCGGTGAATTCCTCGGGCGCCAGTCGCCTCGCGGCGGCCGCCCGGACGGGCGTGTCTTTGCCGGCGGGAATCGTCCCGACGGGGTACGCGCGCCCGTCGGCGTAGAGGATCGTGTCCGCCAGGTCCATGCCCAGCGTGTTGGTCAACGTGCCGGACAGGCCCTCGGCGTCGTACGTCAGTTCCCCGCCGATCCGCCCGACGGTCTCGACGGCGTCCACCTCGAACGCGCGGGTGGACTTCATCGCCACGGGCTGGGGCGGCAGGAGGGGGCAGTCCTCGTAGCGGACCTCTTCCTGCGACAGCGCGGCGATGTTGGCGTCCATGACCTTGGAAATCACGCCGCGCGGGCTGCCGGCCGTGAAGGCGATGTCGCGATTCTCCGCGCCGCTGTAATACGCGAACGCACCCTGCACGCGGGCCGAGTCGCTGTCGAGCGAGGAGATCAGCCCCACGAACGCCAGGCGCTGGGCCTGCGCCTGGCTGCGCCCGTAGAGATAGAGCCCCGCGGACAGCAGCAGCACGCCGGGCACGAGGATCATCCAGAGCATCTCGCCGCGCCGGCGGAGGAAGAAGACCGTTCCCGCCGCCAGGCAGAACAGGGCGACGATGGCGAGAATCGTCACGGGGACGAGCCGCCCCGGTCCGGGCTGGCCGGCGATCTTCTGCAACGCCGCCCGCGCGGGGGCGGAAAACGCGCCGTCGTCAATCGGCCAGGCCTTGCCCGCCGACTCCTTGGACACGGTGGACCAGACGGAATGCAGGGCGGGGGGCTCCATCGCGCCGGCCGGCGTCGCCAGCACGAACACGTGCCCCATGCCTTCCGTCCGGTGCGTCAGCAACGGCAGGCCGTTCGCCTCGTACAGGACCTCCGCGTCCGTCACGAGCAGTTCCGTCAGGGGCAGCGGCCAGGTCAGGTTCACCGGTTCGAAGGATTTTCCGTCGCGATCCGTCATCGCCAGGTGGTCCGTCTCGTGGAAGCCGGTCACGCAGACGCCCGTGACCTGGCCCAGTTGGCCCTCGAGAAGATCCTGAAGGTGCCGGCCGCCCAGGACGACCAGCGTTCCCCCCTGGCGGACCCAGTCCAGCAGGGCCTTGAGCTGCGAGGCGCGAATGTGCCGCGCTTCCATCGAACCGAGCAGGAGAATGTCGGCCAGCGAGTAGCCGTACCACCGGTCGGGCATCATGGACGACCGGCAATGCATCTGGCGGACGTCGCCCAGCTCGCGCCCGGGCATCTTGCCGAGGTAGGACGTCGAGTCGTGCTCCTCGATTCCGTCGGACAGGTACCCCAGCCCGCGAATCCGCTCCGGCAGGACCTGCACGAGCGAGAAATTGCGGGTGATCTGCTCGCCGGTCGCCTCGTCGTACAGGACGACGTCCTCGCGCCCCTTCTCGCCCTCGACGACGTTTCGGCCATTGTTCTTGTCGCGCGCGGGGGAGTCTCCCGTCGGCTGGAATCTGCCGGACCGCACGGCCAGCGTGGTCTGCACCTGCGCGCGGGGTGGAACCGTCACCACGCGGGAATACATCTGGAGCGCCCCGGAGGGGGCGTTCGCCAGGATGCCGATCTTCACGACCCGCGGCTGGTCGCCGCTGTTGGCGACGGTCGCGAACCGCTGACCCCAGGTGTCGGATACGGCGAAGATGCTGAACGGTCGCCCGGTGTATTTGAGCTGGACCTCGGCCGTCGCCGTGGACGGGGCGGCCGACACGCTCAACAGAATCGCCATGGCTGCCGGAAAGGCCGGATATTTCATTGGATTCAGACCCTGTTCCTGCCTATGTCCTATGTCATTGAGGATGACTTGACGCGGAAGGAGAAAGTATAATCATGCCGCTTTCATACGCAAGAACCCGCCGGAAATTGTCCGGCGTGGAAAGGTGAGCATGCACGGGGCGAAAATACCATTGCTGGTTGTCGCGGCGCTGGCGGCGGTCTGCGGCGGCGGGGTCGAGTTGAAGGAAGACGAGCCCCTCGTCGCGCCGCCCCGCGCGGGGCAGATCACCGGGCGGATCGTCAACCCCGACGGCGTGCTGAAACTGCTGGCCGTCTCGCGCGAGGGGGGGCGGGCGCTGCGCCCGGCGTCGTTCGACGCCCGCAGCGGCGAGTTCGTCTTCCGAAACGTCCCCGGCGACGCCACGTACGACTTGTCCCTCGATATGTCCGACGGGCGGAAGTTCGAGGGCATCGACCTGGGCTTCGCCGACGCCCGCCTGCTGCGCCTCGCTGCCCAGCGGCGCAAGCAGCTCGGCCTGCCGCCGGAACGGACCCACCGCTTCGGCATGGACGACGTCCGACAGCTTCGCGAGTTCGTGGCCGGGATGGACGACTTCATGGAGGTGCGGCGGGTGCTGTATGTCCGCGGGCACGGGCGGCGGGCGACGATGCTCGTCGAGCTGATGCGGACGCGAGAGTTTTACGACGCCGGCGGGACGATCATCTGGCGCGTCGAGCTGTGGTACTTCGAGAACAACTTCGGCGGGTGGGACCGCCTGGCCAACCAGGAGCGCGTGCTGACGCGCCTGCGCGTGCCGCCCGACCAGTGGAAGCGAGTGAGCGTCCAGTACCTGCCGGAACTCAGCGTGCACCTGGACGAGACCGGCGCGAGCGAGCCCGTGACGTTCACCATTCCCGCCGCCGGCGACATTTCCCGCGGACGGCTGCCCAACACCGACCCCGCGGTCAAGACCGAGCCGCACATTTCCGGCCTGGACGTCCCGCCGGCCCCGACCACCCAGCCGATGACGGGGAAAGAAGGGGAAAGGGCGAAGGCCGAAGGGGAAAGTGAAAAGCTGAAAGCGGAAAACTGAAAGCGGAAATCCAAAAGCACAAATCTAAAATCTCAAATTGGAAATCCGCGCTCCGCAATGAAAGATTCCATAAACTCGCCTATTCGTAGGTCCGCCCGGTTTTTCCAGCGGCGTGGTTGCGGCGGGCGTGGAGCATCAGGCGGTTGCCCCAGCGGGTGGGATACTTGCCCGTCACGCAGCCGCGGCAGAGCGAGTCTCCGGGCAACTGGAGACACTGCTCCAGGTCGTCGACGGACAGATACCGCAGGCTGGAAACGCCGAGTTTCTCCGCCATCTTGCGGAGCATGGCGTCGGAGGGGCTGCCGCGATAACCCGGGGCGAGGAACCGCGGCGCGAACAGCTCTCCGAGTGTGGACATGTCGATGCCGTAGAAGCACGGCGCGACGATCGGCGGGCAGGCGACGCGGACGTGGACTTCGCGGGCGCGCCCGGCCTGGAGAATCTGCCCAGCCAGCGCCGCCAGGGTGGTCGAGCGGACGATGGAGTCCTCGATGAGGAAGACGCGTTTTCCCTCGAGCACGGCCGGCAGGGCGGTGTATTTGCTCTTGGCGCTGGCACCGCGCGTGGCCGATGGCTGGATGAACGTCCGCCCGATGTATCGGTTGCGGATGAGCCCCTCGACGCAGGGGATTCCCAGCGCGAAGGCGAAAGCGTCAGCGGCGGCCTTCGCCGTGTCCGGCACGGGCACGACGATGGAGTCGCCGTCGGCCTTCTGGTCTTCCAGTTCCGCCAGGCGACGTCCCGACCGCGCGCGGGTCAGGTACACGCTCACGCCGTCGGCGGTGCTGGCGACATTGGAGAAATAGACCCACTCGAAGAAGCAGTGCGCCTTTTTCCGCGGCTGGGCGAACCGCTCGAAACGCAGCCGCCCGTCCTCGACGATGGCCATGTCGCCCGGATCGAGCGACTGGATCTCCCCGAAGCCCAGGTTGCTCAGCGCGACCGACTCGCTGGCGACGCCGAAGAGGTTTCCCTGGACGGCCCAGCTCAGCGGGCGCAGACCCAGCGGGTCGCGCGCGACGAAGAGTCGCCCCATCGCGTCGAGGAAGACGATGTTGTACGCGCCGTCGAAGCTTCGCCCCAGCGAGGTCATGACCTTCGGCAGCGACGGCGCGTGATCGCCGCGCAGGTTGTACGCCAGCAGGTGCATGATGATCTCGGTGTCGGTGTTGAGCGTGAAGTGGTAGTCGCGCTTGCCGAGCAGGCGGTCGCGCATTTCGGCGAAGTTGGCGAGGTTCCCGTTGAAGGCGAAGCTGAACCACTTCCACATCCGCCCGTGGTGGCGTTCGAACGGCTGGGCGTAGCGGCTGTCGTTGGCGCCGCAGGTGGCGTATCGGGTGTGCCCGATGGCCGCCTTGCCCGCGTATTCGCGGAGGATGGCGCGGTGCTTCTCCGGGTGCGACATGCGGAAGACCTCGGCGACGGTTCCGACGTCCTTGAACGTGTCGAGCAGCTGGGCGCGCCCGGGCTGGTAGCTGCTCAGTCCGGCGGCGAGCTGCCCGCGGTTCTGGAGGTCCAGGAGCATCCCCGGAAGCAGGGGCGTTACGTCGCCGTCGGCGACGGCCTGGCTGGCGCGCCCCGGGGCCGACAGCGGCTTATCCAGCCAGTACAGCGCCGCAATTCCGCATTCATGACGGAGTTCTTCGCTCACGGCCGACCTTTCCGCAGGATTTTCGAATCATTTCCGCCCAAACCAAACCCAATTATAAACGATTTCAAGGCCGCCCCGGAGGCCCGGCCGGTGAATACCTATGATTACTCATTCTAATAGTTCCGGACAGCCGGATAATGCGAAATAACGTCCGGCCGGGCGTGGAAGATTTCCTCAAGTTTTTCCGCCACCCGTGACGAAAACAAATAAGTTTGACCCGGATACGGACGTCCGGGTCGGATTTTTCATTTATCTCTCGTTCTGGCAAGGGGTTGAATATGTTCTCCTACTTCACGCAGTTCCTGTCCCGCTTCGAGTCCAAAACCATCCGCCTGATCGTCCTGGCCGCGCTGGGCGTGCTGGTGGCGGCCGTCGTCCTCGGAAGCTTCATCCGCTGGCTGCGCCGGCGGAAGCAGCACTCGCCAACGGCGTGGACCGGTCTGCTGACCGACTCGGCCGGCGGCGTGCTCAAGGCGCTGATCGGGCTGGCCGTCGTCGTCGGACTGTGCCTGCACCTGAAATTCGAGGGCAAGGAATTCACGCGACTGCGCGGCGGAGTGTCGGACCGGAACCGCGCTGCCGTCGAGACCATCTGGGGCCGACCGCACGTGCAGCGCGAGCTGTCTGTGCACCTGCAATACCCCACCACGCACTACTACGACAAGGACGGGCTGGAGATCGACATGGAGCGACTGGCTGCCACGACGACCCAGCCGATCAGCTTCCGCAAGGAGATCCGCCAGAACGTCGTGCCGGGCAACCCGGTTCTTTCAGCCGATCACCGCATCGATCTGACGCCCAACTATCGCCGCAAGGGCACGGGCACGTATCCGGGCTTCGAGACGCGGGCGACGTTCCGCTACAAGTTCCGCAACTTCTCCGAACGCAAGGTCGAGGCGCGGTTCCATTTCCCCATGCCCGCGCGGCAGGGGCTGGTCGACGAGATCGACGTCCGCATCGACGGAAAGCCCGTCGCGCAGAAGCTTGTCATGGACGGCGAGGCCATCCGCTGGGGCATGGACCTGGCGGCGGGGGAGCAGCACGAGTTGAGCATCGCCTACCATAGCCGTGGGCTCGACCACCTGCGCCTCGAGCCCGGCGCGGGGCGCGAGATGGAGCAGTACCGCATCGAGATGCTCTGCCGCGAGATGCGCAAGGACGACCTGAACTATCCCGTCGGCTGCATGACCCCCACGGACATTGCTCCGGCCGCCGACGGCAGCGGCGTGCTGCTGACGTGGAACCTGCGCAGCGCCGTCTCGCGCCTGGGCATGGGCGTGGTCCTTCCTCGCCCGCGGCAGGAGGGCTACCGCGCCTCGCAGGTGCTGGACGCGGCGCCGATGGGCTTGGTGCTTCTGCTGACGATGGTGCTGGTGACGCATCTGCTGGGCGGAAAGGGTCCGCACTGGCTGGTGATGTTCCTGCTGGCCGTCGCGTACGACCTGCACTACCTGCTGACGGCTTCGCTGTCGGACTACGCGCCGGGACTGTACGGGGGGCTGGCGATCTCCGCAGGCGCCACGACGATTTTGGCGGCGATGCTGTCGCTGAAGTGGGACGCCCGTTTCCAGGCCGTCGCGACGGTGGTGTTCTTCGCGGTCTTCGCGGCGGGCTGGCCGCTGCTGAAACTCAGCGAAGACGAAATCCTGTGGACGACGGTGCTGTATGTGGTTCTATTGACATATGTTGTGGTCTTGGCGGTCCGGATGCGTCGTCGGCTGACGGCCGCAGAGGTGTCGCCACAAGTCCCGTAATCCCTGAATAATCTGCGAAGTTGGGACAGAACGGAGTAAGGGCGAACCCTTACTCCGTTTCGTTCAACGTCTTGCAAAGTTTTTGTGTTGACAATTCTACAAATCTGCATATCATGATAATAACTCGCTCACGTCTTGCCTCCTGGCGGCACTGACCGGGGGGAATGCTCGCGGAATGCAAAAAGAAGGAGGCATTCCCATGTCGCTGCGCACGATGCTCGTCGTACGCAAATGGGTCGCAATGTGCCTGGCGATGTTCGGGTTCGCGAGGTTTGCCCGAGGCGACATCCTCGTCTACGAAACGCCTGCCGGCTCGGAGGTCAACGACGAGTCGGTCTGGGCCCGCGCCACCTTCACCACCGCCGCGGACCAGGTCACGATTGTGCTGGAGAATCTCCAGGCGGACCCGAAAACGGTCGCGCAGTGTCTCAGCGGACTGCGGTTTACCTTCAGCACCGGCCAGTCCAGCGGCAGCCTGTCGTCCGGCAGCGGCGTGGAGCGGACGATCGCCTCGGACGGCACGTACAGCGTGGGCGGCACGGCCGCAGCCGGCTGGAGCTTGAGCGTGACGGGCACGGAGTTCTTCCTCACGCTGCTGGGCACGACCACGGCGCCGGCGCACACGATCATCGGCCCGCCCAATGCCTTGGACTTGTATGAGAATGCGAACAAATCGATTACGGGCGATCCGCACAATCCGTTCCTGGGTCTGAGCGCCACGTTCGTCCTCAGCGTGCCGGGCGTGACGGCCGAATCGGGAATCAGCTCGGTGACGTTCTGTTTCAACACCTCCCCGGGCTCGGAAATTACGGGAACGCCGATTCCAGTGCCCGAGCCGGCCGCCTTGAGCCTGCTGGCCTTGGGCGGCGCGTGTTTGCTGATCCGCCGGCGAAAAGCCTGAAAACCATCACGCCGGAAGGGATTACGAATATGGCCGTTGCCTGTTTCCCATCCGGGGCAGGCACGGCGTCGGGATCGGAACAGCCATTATTCCCATGGGCGAAAGTAGTTGAATGCGATTCTGCATTGACATTCTGCGGGGTGGGGTCTATGATTAGGGCAAAGGAGCGGTTTTGCTCGCAAGACTTGGCTTCGTGGAAGACCAAGCATCGGAGGACGGGGCTCAGAAGTAAGTGAGGGTAGTTCCATGGTTTCGCGCTGCGTATTCGCGCCGATGTTGCGCAGATTTTGCGCGCTGGGGATTGTGCTGGTTGGGGTGTCGGGACCGGCCCTTGGCGCCATCATCGTGTATGAAACTCCCGCCGGTTCAGCATTTAGCGGCGAATCGGTCTGGGCCCGCGCCACGTTCACCACCGCCGTGAACCAGGTGACGATCGTGCTGGAGAACCTCCAGGCCGATCAGAAGTCGGTCGGGCAGTGTCTCAGCGGTCTGCGATTCATCCTCAGCACCGGCCAGTCCAGCGGCGCCCTGTCGTCCAGCAACGGCGTGGAGCGGACGGTCGCCACGAACGGAACCTACAGCGACGGCGGCACGGTCAGCGTCGGCTGGCAAATGAGCGTGACGGGGGAGGAGTTTTTCCTCACGCTGCTGGGCACGAGCATGTCGCCGAAACACACGATCCTCGGCCCGCCGAACGCCTCGGATGTCTACGCCCGGGCGAACAACTCCATCAATGGCAGTTCCCACAATCCGTTCCTGGGCGAAAGCGCCGCGTTCGTCCTCAGCGTTCCGGGCGTGACGGCTGGATCGGGAATCAGCTCGGTGACGTTCTGCTTCAACACCTCGCCGGGTTCCGAGATCTACGTTCCCGAGCCGGCCGCCCTGAGCCTGCTGGGCCTGGGCGGCGCATGCCTGGTGTTCCGCCGCCGACGTCGGCAATCCTGAGGGAGTGAAAACACACCCTCAAGCAGACAATGCTTGAGGGTGGCGCCCCCTGTGATCTGCCGTCGCGGATCATCCGTTCGCAGGGTGTCGTCAGGGCATCGAAGCGTCACGATGAACGCTTGTTGCGAGGCGGACCTTTCGCTGCCATCGCCCGTGCGGAGACCTGCTGGAGCAGGGGGCGGACGGCCTCGCGCAGGTCCGACAGGGCGGCTACCGGCACGCTGCGAGCGAGCTTCGCGCGGTGAATCTTCACCGCCGCAGCCGTGGTCAGGGCGTTTTGGCGCGCGTCGCCGGTGGCCGTGCCCAGGATGACGCCCGTGCGGCAGTCCACGAGGATCGCCTGGCAGACGGTGCGGTGTTCGAGCGTGGTTCCCGGCACGAGCCAGAGGCCCGCGAAGGTCCAGTAGAGCACGGCAGCGTCGTTGAAATTCTCCACCTCGCTGTCGCCCTGCATGTAGACCAGCAGCAGTTCGCAGTGCAGCCTGGCCGCCGCCACGCGCAGGGTCCGCAGCGACAGGTCCGGCTCGCCCGTCGTGCCCGCCGCAAGATTGCTGACCGGCTGGACGCCGTGGATTCCCCGCACGCCCACCGCGGCGCGCTCCCACAGTTGGAGTTCCTCGGCCTCGATTCGCTCGAGGCGCGGCTGGTATCCGTAGCAACGGCTGGCGATCTTCGCCACCGCCAGCGTGGTGGGGAGCTTGGCGCGGATGTCCAGGTCGAGCAGGTTGGCGATCTCGCCGTCGGTCGCGGCCTGGCGGAGTTTGACCGCCTGCGCGGCGTCCTCGACGACGCCCGATCGCGACAGGTCCGCGACGGGCGCCGCCAGCTTGTGATGGGTTTCGCAGCCAATGGAAACCAGTCCAACCATCGTCGTCAAGGCCAGCAGCATCGTTCGTCCGGTCATGGCGGGTTCCTTTCGTGTCGGAGTTCACCGAGGCATATCCGCGCCGCGCGTCGATGCGCAAAAAAATCGCGCCGCCTTGACGCGCCGCGGCGGGCCTGCGAAGATTTCCGGCGGCAATTCGGGAGCGGGTAACGACTTGGCGGACGAACGGGAACTGGTCAGGCTGGCGCTGCATGGCGAACGCGCCGCGTTCGAGCAACTCTACGCCGCCCACGCACGGCGGGTGCTGGCGTACCTGTACCGCTGCGGGTTCGCGCCGGCGACGGCAGACGATCTCGTCCAGGAAACCTTCCTCCGCGCGTATGCCTCGCTGGAGACGTTCGACGGCGAGCGCGGCGGATTTTCCACGTGGGTGGGCGCCATCGCCCGCAACGCCGCCCGCAAGCACTGGGCACGGCGGAAGGACGGCGAGAGTTTCGACCCGGAACTGGCCGAGCAGGTGCTGGCCGGCGGCGAGGATCCCGCCTCGACGGCCGGGAACAACGAGGAAATCTCCGCCGTGCGCGCCTGCGTGGAGACGCTGCCGGAAGAATTGAGGCGGATCGTCCGCCTGCGATACGTGGAGGGGCGCACGACGCGGGGCGTTGCGGCTGCGGCGGGCCTGCCCGAGGCCACCGTCCGCCTGCGCCTGGAACAGGCCGGCGAACTGCTTGCCCGTTGCCTGCGGTCGAAAGGTGTGCTGGAATGACCTGCGCGCCGGGCGGCGGGGCGGATATAGGATAGCGGCACGATGAGCGAAGAACCGAACCAACCCGACAATCGCCTGGACGGGCTGCTGCGTCGGTGGGGCGCCGACGAGGCCGTCCGCGCCGCGCGTCCCGCGGCGGCGCCCCCGACGGCCCGCGCGCGGGCGCACGCGCCGGCCAAACGACGCCCCGGCGAGCGACGCCTGCCCTGGGCGGCGCTGGCGGCTGCCGCCATCCTGCTCTGCGCCCTGAGCTTCTGGGCCGGCTCGATGCTGCCAGGCCCGCAGCGCGTCTCTTCGCCCGCGCCCGGCGCCGCAGGCGAACTCGAATCCGCCCGCAAGGCGCTCGCGCAGGCCCGCGCCGACGCGCAGGCCGCGCGGAACGCACAGAAGACCGCCGAAACCCAGCTCGCCGACCGGCAGAAGGAACTCGCCCGCTTCGGCGAACTGGAAAGCCGGTGGGAGGAGGAGAAAAAGTCCCTCCTCCAGCGCTACGAGAATTCGCTGGCCAAGCTCCGCGGCGAGAGCGAGGCCAAGGACGAGGCCCTGACCGCCGCTAAGGCTCGCGCCGACGAGACGAGCGCCCAGCTCGTCAAGGCGCAACAGGAACTGGTCGCAGCGGAGGCCGACAAGAAGGCAGCCGCCGACCTGGAACGCCTGCGGAAGGAATTCGCCACCGAGACTGCCCGCCTGCGGGAGCTTCACGGAAAGGCCGTCACCGAGGCGCGGGCGGCGGGCGACGACCTGACGGCGCTGAAGGCCCGCCAGTCGCAACTGTTCCGCGAGGCGCAGATGGCGTACCTGAACGTGGCCGCCCCCACCGAGGCGGGGCTCCAGGCGCGGCAGACGGCCGCGCGGCGGAGCCTGCTGGCCGCGCGATGCGGGCAGGTGGAAAAGAATGCCCGCGCCGAGGAAACCCGCAAGATCATCGCCCGCCTCGAGGTCGTCCTGACCCGCCTGGACCTGCTGGACTCGTATGACGCGCGGGCCGAAGACGCCTTCGCCTCGCTGGTTTCCCAGGATGGGCTGCTGGCGCGCATCGAGACGGTGCTGGCGGCCGGCGCCGAACCGGAGAGCGTCCGCCTCCTGCTGCTGGAAAGCCGCCTCGTCCTGACGGGGGTGAACCGTGTGGGCTGACCGGACAAAAACGCTGTGGATCGTCGCGGCGCTGCTGGCGGGGTGCCAGGCCGCACCACAACTCATCGTGCCTCCGGGCGACGGAACCACCGAGCCGGCCCGCGCCATCGGGCCCGGACAGGCCGAGGCCGATTTCGACGAGGCCGTCGCCATGACCGCGCGCGGCGAGTACGATGCCGCGCTGTCCCCGTTCCGCCGCGCGCTGGCGGGGTACG
The DNA here is from genome assembly GCA_003485185.1 of Phycisphaerales bacterium. Classification (GTDB taxonomy): domain Bacteria; phylum Planctomycetota; class Phycisphaerae; order SM23-33; family SM23-33; genus UBA12270. The sequence goes on from DNAS01000075.1 coordinate 27,968, forward strand.
ACGCCTTCGGGCCCGCCCAGCGGGCGGCAGAGTGCCTGTTCTGGCTGGGCTTCTGCCACGAAAAGCTCCAGCGCCGCACCGAGGCTGAGGCCCACTACCGACAGCTCCTGACCCACTACGCCGCGTATCGCGCGGCCCGGCTGGCCGAGGCGCGACTCCTCCGCATGCAGGCCCACCCCGTCGCGCCGGAACCGCTGCCCCTGACGCCCGACACCGCGCCGGGACCGTAACGCGACATCCTTCACCTTCTCATCGACCCCGCGAAAAGCGGAATTCCAGCAGGATTGCAGGGATTCTCGGGATTCAAGGGATGTTTTTGGGAACTTCCCGTTTGTGCCCTTTGGGGTTCCGAGGACTTCCGTTTGTCCCTCGCTTTGAAATCAAATCCCGGAAATCCGCGGAATCGGGAAATCCCGCTCTCTTTGCTCCGATGCGCCGAGCCGCAGCCGCCGCGCCGGGTCAATAGTAGTACCAGATGCTCCGGTAGTCGTCGGCGCGCTCACCGATTGCCTCCAGCCGGCGGAGGTAGTCCCAGATCGGCACGTCGGCGGTGACGTAAGTGTCGCGATTGGCGACGTTCTTCTCCCACGGGTGGAACTCGTAGACCCGCGCCCCGTCCGGGCGGATAGTCAGCAGGTCGCGGTGCTGTATGGCGCGCAGGTGGTTCTTGCCCAGCCCGGGCACGTTGAAGACCGGCTCGTCGGTGCGGCGCAGGCCCGGAAGCAGGCGCGCCTCCTCCTTGCGCTCCTGGAGGATCCGCGCGATGGGCACGCGGTAGTCGGCCGTCTCTTCCTTGCCCTTGGGGGCGAACGTGTAGTACGGATCGACACCCACCCGCCGCAGCAGCAGGCGCAACCGGGCCGTCTCGAACCGGCGCGACACGAAGAACGTGTAGACCTGCTGATTGTAGACGGCGATGCCGTTGCGGCGGAGCCGGTCGATCGCGCCGGCCAGCTCGGGCGTGATTTCGTAGGGGTGCTCCACGTGCGTGACGACGGCGATTTCCCGCCGTCCCGGCTGGCGGAAGCTCCCGAGCATCTCCGCCAGCTCCGGCGTGATGCGCATGGGAAGCGTCACCGGCGTGCGCGTGCCGATGCGCACGAGGTCCACGTGGCTGATCTCCGCGAGGCGTTCGAGGATTTCGCGCAGCCGGCCGTCGCTCATGACCATCGGGTCGCCGCCGGTCAGGAGCACCTCGCGGACGGCAGGATGCTTGCGGATCCAGTCGATCGCGGCGGCGATCTTCCCGCGCGAGGCCATCGCGGCCGGGTCCATCGCCTGTTTGATCTCCCAGTTCCGCTGGCAGTAGACGCAGATCNNGATCGCCGCCGGTGACGAGCACTTCCGCGATGCCCTCGTGGTCGCGGATCCACTGCAGCGCCTGCTGGATCTTTTTGCGGCTCATCTGCACGACGTCGTCAATGCCTTTGATTTCCCAATTGCGTTGACAGTAGACGCAGATCTGCGGGCAGGTGTTGTACGGCTTGAGGATGACGATGCCCGGGTAGCGCCGCGTGACGAGGTCGACGGGCGAGGTGTCGGACTCGAGCATGAAGTCGCAGTACTGCTTCCAGTCGTCGCGGTGGGAACGCATCGCGCGGACGTACCCGGCCGGGGGAATCACCTGGGCGCGGACGGCGCGGTCGCGCTCGCCGCCGACGGCGTCCATGAGCGAGGCGTAATAGGGCGTCACGGCGAAGGGCAGCTTGCCGCGCCGGGCGGCGGCGATGTTGCGCCGCTCCTCCTCGCACAGCGGCGCCAGGCGGGCCAGTCCGTCGGCCGACGTCGCCAGGTTCCGCACCTGCCAGCGCCAGTCGTTCCACTGCGATTCGCTTGCGCCCAGCGCGGCGAGAATGTCCGCGCGGCGCTTCGCGCGGCGCCGGCGCGAGTCGTCGCCCAAGCCGTCGGCGAACCGCGACATCTGCGTCTCGAGGCGCTTCCACAGGCGGTCCAGCTCGCGGCTCCGCGCGATCGACGCGGCGCGACCGGTCAACGCCGGGTCCGGCTTCTTTTCCTCCCAGGGGAACCGCATCTTCGCATGCCCCTCCAGCCCGCGGACCAGGTGCACCATCTCCGCGAAGAATCCCTCGCCCAGATCGTCGCGCGCGCGGCCCGCCGCCAGGTCCCATAACGCCTGGGCGAGGCTGAACCCTCCCACCTCGTCGGACCGCGAGTTGAGCATGCTCATCAGCGCGTGGAAGCAGTCGCGGCTGCGGACGCGCTCGATGGGCGGCGTCTTCATGCTCCGGCCAGCCACCGAGGCGTAAATCCGCGTGATGGTGCTGACGAGGCGCGACCGCGCCGATTCGAGGTCGCCCGCGGTGCGCACGGCCGACAGCAGCCTGCCGCCCTCGCGGCGGAAGGAGTCCAGGTCGTAGGGGAGCTTGGCGCGCGGTTTTTCCATCCGGTTCCTTTCGATGTTTCGATTGTGTCCAGGGAAGGCGGGGTCCGCCGCGGCGCCCAACCGCGGGCGGAGGCTCTCCGCCGGGAACCGTATGATACCACACAACGAACGATGATGCAAACGCGGCTCGCGGAGTGATCGGGATTGGCTCTTCAGGTTTGTCTGAAAACTCTGACTCCGGTGTGCCACGGCTTGCTTGTCAAGCCGTGTGCCTGCATGAACACTGCTTGCAAGCAAGCAG
>DNAS01000075.1:30791-39537 GCA_003485185.1 Phycisphaerales bacterium
GGAGTTTTCAGACAGAGCCTAGGCGTGCGCGGCGCCGTTGGCGGCAGCGGGGCTGATCGTCAGCGGGAAGCACTGCATCTGTGGCATCGCGCGGCGGAGGATCGCCATCGCCGTGTCGCGGTCGGACGGGCTGCGCGCCACCATCTGCGCCGTGCCGTCGCCCTGGCTGCCGACGCCTTTTCCGCCGTAAATATGCGGGGCGAGTTCCGGCAGCGAGAGCACCTGGTGCAGCAGCGGGCTGGCCAGTTGTTCCGGCGAATGCGGCGCCACCAGTTCGTCGAAGGTCTTCTGACTGGCGATCATGAGCCGCCCGAGGGCCTCGGCGTCGCCGACGGCCAGCGCGTGGTACGCCTGGCGGACGATCTGCGCGTTCGACTCGCCGAGGGCCCGCTGGAGGTCGGGGCTCTGGAGATACGCCCAGCGCAGGTCGTTGAGGATCTTGACGGTGTCCTTCTGCCCGGCGAGGTCCACGAAGAACATGCTGATCGCCCCGCCCGGGAAGATCGGCTCGACGCGGATGTCCTCGCCCTTGGCGAACGTCAGCAGGACGGGCGTCTTTCCGTAGATGCACGCCTGGTCCATGCGCCCGCACTGGCTGCCGGTGAGGCGCTCGCCCAGGTACGCCAGGTCCATCAACTCGTGGGGGAACAGGCCCAGCCCGTAGACCGTGTCGAACGCCTTGGCGACGAGGATGCACACCGCCGCCGAACTGGACACGCCTTTCTTGAGCGGCAGATCCATGGCCGTGATGCGCAGGTCCAGCCCGCCCCGCACGCCCGGGCGGGTGCTCATCTCATACGCGACCCCCGCGCAGTAGCGGAAGAATTCGTCCTCGTCCTTGGCGGCCGCCAGAAGCGTCTTGGCGTCCCAGCGGCAGCTCATCTGGCGATTGCGCCCGCTGGTCCGCCCGAGCGGGTCGGGAATCAGCGTCTCGACGGTGAACGAATCCGCCGCCCTGGCGACGGCCGAGAGACCCTGATCCGTGCCGACGACCAGGCAGTGGCCCTTGTGCAGACCGAACTCGGCCGCCCAGTCGCTGTGCTCGCCGAACAGGCAGATTCGCCCCGGAACGAACAGCTCGTACGCCTTGTCCGAAGTGCGGTCCATTGTCTCTCCTTTTCGCGCCCCGTGCGAACCCCTCGCGGTCACTGCCTGCCGCGGACCAGCACGTCGTGCAGTTCCTTGAAACGCCAGTTGATGGCGTGCAACAGGATGCCGAGGATCAGCACGATGCCCGACAGCACCATCAGCCCGCTGGCCAGGATGGCGCTGGGGTAGTGCGCCACCTGCCCGGTGGAAAAGTAGTCTCGCACGGGGTTCCACCCGGCCAGCAGCCCCAGCGCGAACAGCACGATCGCCGCGCTGCCGAAGAACGTCAGCGGTTTGAACGCGCGGAAGAGGTTGAACAGTTTCCAGAGCACGCGGGCACCGTCGCGGAAGGTGTGCAGCTTGGAGACGCTCCCGTCGGGCCGGGCGCGGTAGGGGACCTGCACCTCGACGATCCGCAGGCGGTAGTAGAGCGTGTGAATGGTCAGCTCGGTCTCGACCTCGAACCCGCCGGAGACGATCGGCACGCGGTTGACCACCCGGCGATTGAACGCGCGATAGCCCGAGAGGATGTCGGTCAGGTTGGCGTGGAAGATGCGGTTGATCAGCTCGCGGACCAGCTTGTTGCCCAGCACGTGCAGGGGGCGGAAGGAGCGGTCTGCGAACTCGCTGAGGCGCGCGCCGACGACCATGTCCGCCTCGCCCGACAGCACGGGCTCGAGCATCGCGCGGGCGCGGTCGGCGGGGTAGGTGTCGTCGCCGTCGGCCATCAGGTACACGTCGGCGTCCACCGTGTCGAGCATCCGCTCGATGACGAAGCCCTTGCCCTTGCGCGGCTCGCGCACGACGACCGCGCCGTGCTCGGCGGCCACCGCGCCCGTCTCGTCCGTGCAGCAGTTGTCGAAGACGTAGATCGTCGCTTCCGGCAGCTGGGCGCGGAAGTCGTCCACCACCCTGGCGATGGTGGCCTGCTCGTTGTGGCAGGGAATCAGGACGGCGATTCTCGGTTTGGAATTCATAGGCCCCGCCATCCTACCGTCACGCGCCGCCGTTGCCAAGGGCGCAAAACGTTCCTTGCGGTGACGCAACCTCCCCAACACATCCCTCATTGCTCAAATGGAAATGCGACGGAACGAATTTTGGATTTTGGATTTCGGATTGCGGATTGGAATGCGGATGACGCCACGGCGCATGCCCCGGGCTCTTTAATCTGAATTCCGAATTCCGAAATCCGAAATGGTGGTCACGGCGCCAGGCCGGCCGGCAGCTTGCCCGCGTCGTACTGCGGCGCGGCGCGGAAAGGGTTGTACAGCGGATCGCCGATGAGCGTCAGTCGCCACGAGACCATCGGGACGGTCCGCCAGTAGCACTCCGCCAGCGTGTATTTGCCCGTCATCAGCAGGGGGAAGAACTCCTGCGGCTTGGGGAACGACGCCAGGTACGGCTCGTTGACCGCGCCGACGGTGGCGGCCACCCCGTTCTGGATCATCTTCGTGCACCACTCGGTGCTGTCGGGGTCGCGCAGGTGCATGGCGTCGAAACTGGCGATGTGCCACCCGACCGCGCCCGGAACCCAGCGGAAGGCGGGGATGTATTTCTGAAGGCTGTACCAGCCGACGTACAGCGCCGCGTCCGGGCAGGAGTCGGGGGCGAAGAGGGCCGACTTCTCGTCGAGCACGACGGGAATCTTCGAATTCGCCTCGATGTCACTCGCCAGCGCCCGGAGGTTCTTGTCGTAGGCGGGAACCATGCCCCCCGCGTCGATGTAGAGCCGCCCGCGCAGTCCCTGCTTTTCCGCCGCCAGCGAGTCCGTGACGATCCGCTTCGCGTCGTCGCGGGTCGGACCGTCGATCCGGCAGGTCATCAGGACGGGCGGGGCCTTCTTGCCGTGGATCTTGGCGACCACTTGCCAGTGCAGGGGATTGCTCAGCCAGCCGAGCAACTGGTACTGCCCCCACCAGAGCATCGCCAGCTCGCTGTCCACGGAGGCGTCGTCGGGGAACTTCTCCAGCCGCGCGTATTCCCGCTGGGCCTGGGCGTGGACAGCGGCACCCCCGCCGAAATCGTCCACCAGCGTCAGAAAGTCCCGCACGCTCTCCGCCGAAGGATCCTTCAGCGTGAAGTTCTTGAGCTTCTTTTCCGCGTCGGCCAGGCGGGCGGGCAGGTCGGCCGGAATGTCCGGCAGCTTGTGCCTCGCGGCGAACAGCGACAGTCCCTTAAGCCCGAAACTGTCCATCACCAGCGCCACCAGTTGGCGCTCGGCGATCCGCCGGTCCGACTCGCCACGGATCTCCGCGAGCTGGCGCACCTTGGATTCCAGCAGCTTCTCCATCTCCGGAAGGAGCTTGGGAATTTCCAGCAGCGGTGTCGTGGGCGGGGGGAAGTTTTCGTCGAAGAGCTTTCCGAGGGGCGCAAGCCCTTCCGTCCGCGGCGCGGGGAAGCTCAGCCCCACCGATCCCAGAAACTTGTAGTTCATCGCCAGCCGGTTGTGCGCCTTGCCGGACGCGCCGCGAAAAGCGCCCAGCACGCCGCCGCCCGCGACGCGAACCGGCACGCCCCATACCAGGCAGACGGCCTTGGTCTTGCCGCGCCGGTCGCCGGCGGACAGGAACTCGAGCAGCGGCTGGCGAATCTGCGATTCGTACGCCGCCCGCGATATCTCGTAGCCCGCCGTCGTCTTGACGAGGAACAGGTTGCCCTTGGGGATTCCGCGCTGGGCGACGTAGAAATTCGCGAGTTCCACCGATTCGGCGCTGGCGGAGTTGGCGACGACGATCACCTCGTCGGGATTCAGCGCGAAAGCGGGAGCGGTCCATGCCGCCGTCAGGGCGGCCACGAGCAGTGTCAGGGTTCGGGTGGGCATATTTTCCCATCGGCGTAGCAGCCGCATAAGTTTACCCCAAAGGCAAAACGCTCTCAACTTTCTCCGGTCGCGCGGATATACTCGCTCGCGTGGCCCGCGCGCCGGCGGGTGAGGGAGCGAACATGCGAAAGTACCTGTTGCTGATGCCTCTGGCGTTTCTCGCGGCCGGGTGTCCCGTCACCCAGCCGCAGGACACGCCCGCCGATCAGATTCGCGGAACCGACCCGCGAACACAACGCGGATACTGGCTGTACGTGCCGAGCTGCTACGCCGCTGACCGCGACTGGCCGCTCGTCGTCACGCTGCACGGCACGCACGGGTGGGATTCCAGCGCCGCACAGATCAAGGAATGGAAATCGCTGGCCGAGCAGCAGGGCTTCCTGGTGGTCGCCCCGGACCTCAGGAGCGTCCAGGGAATCCTCCCGGTCCTTCGGGACGTGTGGGAGCAGGACCTTGCCGATGACGACAAGGCGATCCTGGCCGTAATGGACGACGTGGCGGCGCGGTACCGCGTGGACCGCAAACGCGTCCTGCTGACGGGATTCTCCGCCGGCGGATATCCGCTGTATTACACCGGGCTGCGGCATCCCGAACGGTTCCGCATGCTCATCGCCCGCGCGTGCAACAGCGACATGAATCTGTTTGAGAAAACCCCCCTGACCGACGAAGTGAAGAAGATGCCCATCCTGATTTTCTGGGGCAAGGACGACCTGAGCGAGATTTCCCGCCAGAGCTGGCAGGCGTTCCGCTGGTTGCGATACCACAAGTTCTACGAGGCCCGCCAGATGAACACCAAGGGCGGACACCTGCGCCGCCCCGAGATTGCCTGGGAAAAATGGCAGCAGCAAATGGCGGAGGAAGAAGGCAATAGGCAATAGGCAATCGCGAATTGTGCCTCGGGCTCTTACAGAGCCCCGACCGGGAGGGAGGGGTCACCGCAAGCGGCGAGGACTGAGTGCTGAGGACTGAGGGGAAGACCGGGAACCGGGAACTAAGGAACCAGGAAAACAAAAGTCACCGCGCGGGCCGGGTTCCGAGTTCCTGGTTCCGGATACCGATTGACCCGTCAACCTGCCGTCTCTTCCCACCTATTGCGTATTGACGATTCTCGTCAGCGCCTTGACGGTATCGAGCGTGCCCTTTCCGATTTTGGGCACTGCCGCCTTGGCCAGGTGACGGAACGTCAGCATTTCCAGTTCGGCGTCGGCCGGCACGCGATAGATCCAGGCCACCACGATGGTCGTTTCGCCGCTGACCCATTCGCGGGAGACCGCCAGCTTCGTCCGCTGGAGCACGCCTTCGACGACTTCCGGACCGTGGAACGCCCACTTGCTGCCGGCGGGCTTGTTGTTCTGGTTGATCATTCCGTAGGTCAGGTATCCGATGGGGTAGTAGCTGTTGCCCGCCTTGTCGGACAGGCGGAAGTGGGTGGCCGGAAGGATGATCCAGGTGCGTTCCTCGCGGGCGTTTTCGTCGATGCTCGTGCGGACCACCAGCGTCTTGACGGACTGGGACGCGTCCAGGCGGTCGTTGGCGGGCACGTCGGCCGTCCAGGGCGGGTTCTGCTCCGTCACGTCGGTGACGGACAGGACGGCCGCCGAGTCGGGCTTGGTGGTCTTGCGACCGTACAGGCCGGCGTCGTTGCGGGCGCAGAACAGGTCCAGCAGCATCTCGCGATGGGCGCCGGCGAAATTGTTCTCGCTTCTCATCGATCCGCCGGAGAGCGTGCCGACCATTCCCAGCACGAACTCGTCGGGGCGGAAGGGCTCGAGGTGGGCACTCCGCTTGAGCGTGGCGTCGTAGGGGGCGTACCCGAGGATGGCGGCCGGGAAGGGGAACATCTGCACGGCAACCAGCAGCACGCCGACGAGGACCGTTCCAGCCACCAGGCCCAGCACCCCGCCGCCGATGCGGTCGGCCCAGACGCCCATCACCACGTTCCCGCCCAGGTAGCGGTCGAAGAGCTCCCGGATGATCAGCAGCGGGATGACGAACAGCACCATCAGGCAGGCGCCGTCGGCGTAGTCCGGCATGCGCCCGTAGAGCGTCGCCGCCAGCGGCTCGTAGTAGTTGAACGCCAGCAGCGCGCAGGCGATCGTCAGGATCGTCATGATCAGCGCGCTATACAGGCCCTGGTTGACCTGGAAGAAGGCGATGGCCAGGATCAGGATGGTGGCCAGGACGACGATTAGCATGTTCGACTCCTCTGTCGCGTCAGGATTTCTTCGCGTGCTGGGTGACCCGGATGACTTCCTGGATGCTCGTGACGCCCTCGATGACCTTGCGGAGCGCCTCCTCCTGGAGGTAGAGCATCCGGTTCTTGCGGCAGGCGGCCTTGATCTGGCTGAGCGAGGCGTTCTGCGCGACCATCTGGCGCAACTCGTCGGTGATCTCGAGCAGTTCGAAGGCGGCCGTCCGCGCCACGTACCCGCTGCCCTGGCAGGACGGGCAGGTGACGGGATTGCCCTTTTCGTCGACCAGGGGCTTGGTGGGGGGGCGGAAGAAGCTGTCGATCTGCTGACCGCCGAGGTTCGCCTTGGCCAGCAGTTGGGGATCGGGGCGGTACGCCTCGCGGCAGGTGGGGCAGAGCTTGCGGAGCAGCGCCTGGCAGAGGACGCCGCGCAGGTTTTTCGTGGCGGCGACGGCGTCTCCGGAGACCTTGACCCACTTGGCGAGCGCCTGGAACGCGTCGGTCGCGTGCATTCCGAGCAGGAGGCTCTTGCGCCCTGCCGCGTCGCAGATGATCTGGGCGGTCTTCGCGTCGGGGCACTGGTCGACCATGACGACGTCGGGATCGCGCCGCAGTGCCCCCGCCAGCGCCGCCGCCAGCGACGCGTCGTCGGCGTACGTGTGCTGCGTGATGTTCTCCAGGTCGACCACGGGCTGCTTTTCGAGCGTGACGAGCTGGCGGATGAACGCGTCGTGCTGCTTCAGCAGCGAGTAGAGCGTACTGGTGACGCCGCTGCGCTGCGGGCCCGAGACGATCAGGAACCCGTTGCCCGCAAGGTTCAGCTCGCCGACGCGCCGCAGCACGTCGTCGCTCATGCCGAGTTCCTCGAGGTTCGTGCGGACGGCCTCCTTGACGAGCTGGAACTGCATCCGCTGCCCGCCGGTGGTGCCCGCGGTCGTCAGCACGATGTCCGTGGCGTGTCCGCCCTCGGTGATGTCCACCGAGACGTGCCCCTCCTGCGGGCGGCGGCGCTCCTGCGCGTCCATTCCGGCGGGGGCCTTCAGGAAGTTGATGAGCCCCTCGCTGTCGGCGAGGTTCAGCGACGCCTGGGGGATCACCACGCCGTCGATTTCGTACCGGACGGCCGCCTGCTGACCGGCCGGGGCGATGTCCACCCGGCTGGCGCGGCGCCAGACCATGTCGTGCAGGAGATTCTGCGCGAGGTTGTAGGTTTCGATCAGGGCCGGGTCGGCCTTTCCGGGCGGAGGCGACAGGACGATCTTGTTGTGGCTGTCGTAAATTTTGACGAGTTGTTCGACGACGATGGTTTCGGCCTTTCGTCGGCTGGTGAGGCGCTGGAACCAGTCGCCGGTGAAGATGCGGTGCGACTCCTTGACGCGCCCGTTGCGGTAGACGATGTAGGCGCTAAGGGTGGCGCCGGACAGGACGACGTACAGGAGCAGTCCCACCGCGTAGACGGGCACCACCAGCCAGAGCAGCACGCCCAGCGCGCCGGCGCCGAGCACCGCGCCGTTCCAGAGCGCCTCGGGCGCGCGGACGCGTCGGGCGTCCTTGGCCACCCACGGCGCCGCGTACAGCCAGGGAATCACCAGCACCACCATCACCGCGAGCTTGACCGGCGAGACATACCCGCCGACCGCCAGCATCGTCCCCAGGATGTCGGACATTCGCACTCTCCGCTCTCAGTGAAAACACCCATGTTGGAACAGGAGAACAGGAGACCGCAGGCGAGCCGTCACCTTGACTGGAAACGGCAAGCCGGGATCGCGGCCTTGCCTGTTTTCCCTGTTCACCTGTTCTACGGCTCTCCTGCTCTAGCTGCGTGCAATCTTTATTGCACGCAGCTTAGCGTCCCATGAGCCCCGGGCGCGAGGCCGAGATGCCCTTCAGGAGCATCTTCAACTCGTCGACGTTCGGGGCGGCTTCGTACGCCACTTTCGGGTCCACAAAGTCGCTTTCGATCAGTTGCAGAAGGCTCGTCGTGAACGATTGCATTCCGTCGCGCTCGGAGGCGCGGATCAGGTCGCTCAATTCCGGGTCGCGGCGCTCCTCGAGCAGTTGCCGGACGCTCGGGGTGCTGCGCAGGATTTCGACGGCGGGCACGCGGTCCACACCCTCGCGGATGGCCGGCAGGAGCTTCTGGCAGATGATGGCGCGGAGGTTGAACGCGAGCGACTGGCGGACGAGGTCTCGGCTGCCCGGGTCGAACAGGTCCAGCACGCGTCCGATGGTCTGGGCGGCCGTCGAGGCATGCACCGTGCCGAACACCAGGTGGCCCGTCTCGCTCGCCTGGAGCGCCGCCTGGAACGTCTCGCGGTCGCGCATCTCGCCGATCAGCACCACGTCGGGGTCCTCGCGCATCAGGTACTTCAGCGCCGACTCGAAGCTCTCCACGTCGATGCCGATCTCCCGCTGGTTGATCAGCGCCTTCTTGTCGTCGTAGAGGTACTCGATGGGGTCCTCGATGGTCATGATGTGTTCCTGACGCTCACTGTTGATCAGGTCGATCATGGAGGCCAGGGTGGTCGATTTACCGCTGCCCGTGGGGCCGGTGACCAGCACCATGCCGAAGGGCTTGTGAATCTGCTCCTTGAACCACTTGAGGGCCTGCGGCTCGTAGCCGAGCTTGGTCATGTCGAGCTGCA
>DNAS01000028.1:0-3804 GCA_003485185.1 Phycisphaerales bacterium
CGATCCTCTCGCTGCTGGTGAGCATCCTGATGCCGTCGCTGGGCAAGGCCCTCCAGCTGGCGCGGACCGTGGTCTGCCTGAACAACATGAAGCAGATGGGAACCGGCATCGCCTTCTATGCCGAGGACCACGAGGGCTTCTGTCCGCCCAGCGCCTACCAGTCCACCGTCGAACCGACGATGGGGTACTGGATCGCCCTTTCGCCGGGCGTCTATGCCGTCACCTGGCAGCAATCGGCGGCGGAATACTTTGTCACCTACCGGCACTACCAGGGCGGATATATGATGAATCCGCAAACCATGGTGTGGCATTGTCCGGCCAGCCCGGTCGGGGTCGTCAGCGGGGCCCATTTCGGGCACTACGGGATCAACCAGCAGATCGGCGGCTACCAGATGCAACCCACGCTCAATCCCAAGACCAAGCAGCTTCTCGCCATTGCGTCGCCCGCGTCGAAGTTCATGCTGTTCGACTCCGGCAGCTATGTGATGACGCAGGCGATGGCCAAGGCGCCTTCCTGGCCTTATTATTACATCCCGGGCTACAATCCTGGCAACGTCGCGCTGTATAACGCGAAATACACGAGCGATTCGATCGACGGGCGGCATCCTTCCCTGACCGTCAACGTGCTGTACGCCGACTGCCACGGGGAGACCACGCCGGTGGACACCGTGATCTTTGACACCGACCGTTGGACTGTGCCGTGACGGCCGCGAGGCGATGCGCCGGCGGACGGACTGCTTATCGTGCGATACAGTCCGGGCGGACGCCGTGAATGTCCGTCCGGGCAGATGTGCGTGCGGCGGCTCCACTGGGGGGGCCGCGCAGGAATTTTTTTTGAACAAGGATGATCCATGAAACCGAGTAAGATCAAAGCGAAACTGGAGGCCGGGGAACCGGTTCTCATCACCCACCTGGGTCTGGCCGACGCCTCCCTGTTCGAGCTGGCCAGCCTGATGGGCTTCGACGGCCTGTGGATTGACTTCGAGCACCACGGGTTCAGCCTGGAGACCGCGCACCACCTGATGCGCGCCGTACGGGTCGGAACCGCCGACGTCATCGCCCGTCCGGCCAAGGGCGAGTTCATGCGCATGGGCCGGTTGCTGGAGGCCGGCGCGCAGGGCATCATGTATCCCCGTTGCGACAACGCGGCCGAGGCGGCCGAGGTCGTCAAGTGGGCCAAGTTCCCGCCGATGGGTCGGCGCGGACTGGACGGCGGCAACCCCGACGCTCCCTATTGCACCGTGCCCACCACACAGTACATCGAGCGGGCGAACCGCCAGACCTTCATCATCATCCAGGTCGAGGAGCAGCACGCGGTGGACAACGCCCACGAGATGGCACAGGTCGAAGGCGTGGACGTGTTGTTTTTTGGGCCCAACGATTTCGCCGCCCTCAACGGCGTGCCGGGGCAGACGGACCACCCGATCGTGAAGCGCGCGATCCGGAAACTGGCCGAGGCGGCGGGCGCCGCCGGAAAGGCCTGGGGAACCATCTGCAACTCCCCCGCGCACGCCCGCGAGCTGATGGACATGGGCGCGACGTTCCTGGCCCACGGCGCGGACATCGTCCTGATCCGACAGGCCTACGAACGCATCCAGAAGGACTTCCAGGAGATCGGGTTCCACTTTGATAATCGCTGGCGCGTCGAGGCAGACGAAGCCGCCCCCGAGGCCGGTTCGCTTGCCCGGCATGGATTGACGCTGTAAGTCGCTGTGGCCGCGGCGTGGCGTCCCGTCGCTTCCGCGTCAGCAAGGACCAATGGGTCTGGGATCCTTTCCCCTGCCGATTTTCGGCGGGGGATTTTTTTCAACGGTTCTCCCCCGGGTCAGGTTTTTCGGCCGGCGTGCGCTTGTCGGGCTCCCCAGACCGACGGCGCGCATCCGACGTGCCGGCGAAACTGCGTGGCGAAGTGCTGGCTGGAGCAGTAGCCCAGTTCCATCGCGATGGTGGTGACCGGAAGGCGCGTCTGACGGAGCAGTCGGCAGGCTTCGCGGAGACGGGCCTCGAGCTGATACTGCTTGGGCGACTGCCCGAACGTCCGGTGAAAGTCGCGGACCAGTTGCCGGTAGCTCTTGGGAAGCGCCCCCAGCGCGTCGCGCGTGCCGCAGTTGGCGTAGACGCCGGCGTCGAGGGTGGCTCGCGCCGCCATCGCCCAGTCGCGCCCGGTGCGTCGGGTGGAGTCCGGCCGGGCGAGGCGGATTGCCTGCCAGGCCATCGCGCGCCCCAGCCCCGCGAGCACCGTCTCCGACTCGGCGCACGGATCGGACAGCTCTTTTTCCATCGCCCGGACCGTCGCTCGCAACTCCGCGTCGGCCGTGACGATCTGTGCCGGCCCATGCATCTCGTCCGGCAACGTTCCAATGGCGATAAAACATACGCCATGATATCCTTCTTTCTCCGTCCAGAGCGTAAAGGCGCTGCCTTGCCGCAGCAGGACGGCTTGGCCGGGAGAAATCGCCGCGACCTCCGTATCGGTCTGAAACCATAGTTTATTGCCCGTGATGGCGATGATCTGGCACTGGCCGTACCGCGCGGTGACGAAACGATACCCGCCCGGTTGGCTTTTTCTGCCCGCCGTGATGTGGTAGTCAAAGTGTCTCAATTATGTACATAATACGGCCAAACGATGAACGCGGCAAGGGGGCGGACGGTATATTGTCAGGGGCAGAAGGAGACTCCACCATGATGACTCCGCGCGAACGCTGGATCGAAACGCTGACGTTCGGAACGCCCGACCGCATTCCCTTCGTGCCCGGCGGGGGGCGGGAATCGACCCTCGCCCGCTGGCGTTGCGAAGGGCTGCCCGCCGACGCCGGACCGGTCGGATACGTCAAGAAGACGCTGGGCATCGCCGAAGCGGCCCCGAGGAATCCTCCGCCCTCGCTCGGAGTGGACTTCCGCCTGATCCCGCAGTTCGAGGAAAAGGTTCTGGAGCACAAGGGCGGACACTTGGTCGTTCAGGACTGGAAGGGCAACATCTGCGAGATTTCCGACCAGTTCGACGTGAGCTATCTGCGCCACGCGAAGGACTTCGTCACGCGGCGGTGGATCCGCTGCCCCGTCGAGACGCGCGAGGATTGGGAGCAGATGAAGACGCGCTACGCGCTGGACGCGTCGGGGCGGTTCCCGGACGACTTCGACGCGCGATGTCGCCGCGCCGCCGACCGCGACGGCGTGCTGGGCGTGGCCTTCAGCGGGCCGTTCTGGCAGCTGCGGGAATGGTGCGGCTTCGAGGGCCTGTGCATGATGATGGTCGAGCAGCCGGACCTGGTCGACGAGATGGCCGCCTTCTGGCGCGACTTCGTGGACGCCATGCTCGAGCGGATTTTCGACCGCGTCGCGCCGGATCACATCTTCATTTCCGAGGACATGGCCTACAAGGAAAAGTCGATGATCTCGCCCGCGATGGCGCGGCGGTTCTGCCTGCCGAGCTGGCGCCGCTGGGCCGACCGGGCCCGCGCCGCCGGCGTGCCGATCCTCGACATCGACAGCGACGGGTTCATCGGCGAGTTGATCCCGCTGTGGATCGAGGCGGGCCTGAACTGTTGCGACCCGATCGAGGTGGCGGCGGGGTGCGACCTGAACGACTTCCGGCGGCGCTTCGGGCGCTCGATGGCCTACCAGGGCGGCATCGACAAGCGTGCCATGGCCAAGGGCGGCGCCGTCATCCGCCGGGAGATCGACCGCCTGCGACCGGTCATCCGCGACGGCGGATACATTCCCGGCTGCGACCACGGTGTGCCGTCGGACGTCTCCTGGGAGGCGTACCTGGACTACTGCCGCCTGCTGGCCGAGGAAACCGGC
>DNAS01000028.1:3997-4658 GCA_003485185.1 Phycisphaerales bacterium
TGGAGGAAGGCAGCCGCCGCGACGGACCCGCCATAGAGCTGCGACAGGGCGAACCGCTCGTTGGGGGAATGCAGGTTGTCCTCGGGCAGGCCGAAGCCCATGAGCACGGCGTGCAGCCCGAGCCGCCGCTGGATGACCTCGGTGGCGGGGACGGACGCCCCGCAGCGGATCATGACGGGCGGGCGGCCGAACGCCTCGGCGAGGGCCTCGCGGGCGGCTGCGACGGCGGGGGAGTCGAGATCCACCTGCACGGCCGGGCTGGTGGCGTGAACCTCGACCGACGCGCGGAGGCCCGGCGGGGTGTTCTCGTCCACGAACCGGCGGAAACCCGCGAGAACCTTCTGCGGATCCTGCCGCGCCACGAGGCGCATGGAAATCTTGGCGCTCGCGCGGGCGGGGATGATCGTCTTGGAGCCTTCGCCGGTGTATCCGCCGAGGATTCCGTTGCAGTCGAGTGTCGGCCGGGCCCAGTTCCGCTCGAGGGGAGGCAGTCCCTTTTCCCCGCCGGCCAACACCTCCAGCCCGAGGGACTGGGCGCAGGCAGCCTCGTCGAAAGGCAGCTCACTCCATGCGGCGCGTTCGGTTTCGCCGACCGATTCGACGTCATCGTAGAAGCCGGGAATCGCCACGCGCCCGTCCGGGTGGTGCATGGCGGCGACCA
>DNAS01000028.1:4828-5045 GCA_003485185.1 Phycisphaerales bacterium
CGGGTGGTGCATGGCGGCGACCATCGCAGCCAGCGCGTTGACGGGGTTGGCCACCAGTCCGCCGTGCAGCCCACTGTGCACGTCGGCGCTTGGGCCGGTGACGGTCAGCTCCACGTACGCCAGTCCGCGCAGGGCGCAGGTCAGGCTGGGCAGTCCCGCGGCGAAGAACGCCGAATCGCTGATGACGCAGGCGTCGGCGGCGAGCCGGTCGCCGTGC
>DNAS01000028.1:5170-5802 GCA_003485185.1 Phycisphaerales bacterium
GGGGCGGGGGGGGAGCCGGTCGCCGTGTGCGGCGAGGAAGGCGGCGGCCGACGGCGAGCCGATTTCCTCCTCGCCCTCGATGTAGAACTTGACGTTGAGCGGCAGGCCCTTGCCGGAGCGGACGAACGCCTCGACGGCCATCAGGTGCGTGAAAAGCTGCCCCTTGTCGTCGTCGGCGCCGCGGGCGTAAATCCACCCGTCGCGAACGACGGGCTGGAACGGGTCGCTGCGCCACAGCTCCAGCGGTTCGGGCGGCTGGACGTCGTAATGCCCGTAGATCAGGATCGTCGGCGCGCCGTCGACGGCGGGGCCTTCGGCCAGCACCACGGGCTTGGTGGACGTGGGCACGATGTCCGCGTGGAAGCCCAGGGCGCCCAGGGCGTCTGCCAGCCAGCGGGCGGATCGGTCGCAGGCGTCGTCGCGGCGGTTGGCGATGCCGGGAATCCGCAGCAGCTCGATGAGGCGGTCGAGGTGGGCGGCGCGATGTATCTCGAGGTAATTGCGGACGGCGGGGTCAAGCATCGTCAGGTTCCTGTGGGGTCGTTGGGCGTCGGGGTTTCCAGAGCCGCCACCACGGGCGGCGCGGGCGGTCGGCGGCGCGGTCGCGGCGGACGCTGCCGGCCATCTTCGGC
>DNAS01000180.1:0-420 GCA_003485185.1 Phycisphaerales bacterium
CATTCGGCCCCTACAGAGATGAAGGCGAACCGGCGATGCTTGTGCCCTAACATGCTCGAATCCTTTCTTGCATGGTTTCCTCGGCGAATTTGTCCGGAGCGGAAGGGCTGCCTGGGGGGTGGTTCATGCCCGCCGAGACCACGACATGCGGCCTGGACGAGACGGGATTTCGTTCCACCAGCACGTTGGCGCTGTAAATCCTGCCGATCCTGTCGGCCGTGAGCACAACCTGCGGGGAACCTTCCGCGTTCGCCCGGCCGCGGTCCAGCAGCAGAAGGCGGTCGCAGTACTCGCTGGCCAGGTTCAGGTCGTGGAAGACCGCCAGCACCGTCACGCCCGCTTGGCGGTTGAGGCTGCGGATGAGGTCCAGCAGGGACAACTGGTGGGCGATGTCCAAGTGGTTGGTCGGCTCGTCCAGCA
>DNAS01000180.1:579-973 GCA_003485185.1 Phycisphaerales bacterium
CCAGCAGCAGCACCTGCGGCTGCTGGGCCAGGCACATGGCGATGAAGGCCCGCTGCCGCTCTCCGCCGCTGATCTCCGTGATCGCCCGATCGGCCAAGTGCGACACGTCGGCCAGTTCCATCGCCTCCTGGGCGATCCGGTGGTCCCGACGGGTTTCCCAGCCGAGCCTGGGCAGGTGCGGCCAGCGGCCCATCAGCGCCACCTCGCGGACGGTGAACGGCAGGTCCAGTGAAAAATCCTGAAGGAGGCAGGCCATGACTTTCGCAAGCGTTCGCCTGGCGAGACGCCGGCTGTTTTCGCCCGCCACCTCCACCTGCCCGGACATCGGCGACAGGATGCCGCTGGCGACCCGCAGAAGCGTGGTTTTCCCGCAGCCGTTGGGGCCGATGAGCCC
>DNAS01000180.1:1094-1534 GCA_003485185.1 Phycisphaerales bacterium
CCGTTGGGGCCGATGAGCCCCACAAACTGGCCCTGGCCCACCTCCAGGCTCACTTCGTGCAACACGCACTTGTTGCCGTAACCCGCGCTGATGTTTCGGATGCTGAGCATGTTCACCTCCCGTGGGCCGATTTCCTGCGTTTGAGGAGGATCAGGAAGAAAGGCCCACCGAGCAGGGCGGTAATTACCCCGATGGGTATCTCCAGGGGTGCAATGGCCGTCCGGGCAAAGGCGTCGGCCAGCACCAGCAGCGCAGCCCCCGCCAGTGCGGAGGCTGGCACGAGCCGGCGGTGGTCTGCCCCGACGGCCAGACGGACCGAATGCGGCACGATCAGTCCGACGAAACCGATCAGCCCGCAAGCAGCGACCGTCGCGCCGGTCATCAGCGAGGCGAGCACGAAGAAGACTTTTTTCGCCCGCTCGACGTGCAGGCCCATGTGG
>DNAS01000180.1:1615-3948 GCA_003485185.1 Phycisphaerales bacterium
GACGTGCAGGCCCATGTGGGCGGCAGGTTCCTCGCCCAACGTCATGAGATTCAGATCGCGGGCCAGCAGGACGCAAACGGCCGTACCTGCCGCCACGACGACCGCCACCACGCGAAGCAGAGCCCAGTCGAACACCTGGAGATTGCCCAGAAGCCACCAGACTACGCTGTGAAGATTCTCCGACGGCGCCATGGAAACCAGGAACATCAGGATGCTGCCCAGGACCGCGCTGACGATGACGCCCGAAAGGAGCAGCGTGTGGATGGGCACGCCCCCCGCGGCGGTTCGTGCCAGGACGTACACCAGCAGGATCGTCACCAGCGCCCCGCCAAAGGCCGCGCCGGGCAGCATCCAGGGGCCGATGACGGCGGCCCCCAGGATGATGGCCGTTGCGACCCCCAGCCCGGCGCCGGAGGAAACCCCCAGCACGTACGGATCGGCCAGCGGATTCCGGAGGATGGCTTGAAAGATCGCCCCCGCCACCGAAAGGCCCGTCCCCGCCACCACGGCAAGGAGGATCCTTGCCAGGCGCATGCGGATGATGGGCGAGTCGAACATCATGCCGAACGGCACGCGGACCGCGCCGGCAAAGAGCGAAATCCCGCAAGCGACGACGAGCGCCATCCCGAACGCGCCGCAGATAACCAGGGTTCTGGTGGTTCCTTTCAAGGACATGCCCCCTCGGATACGCTGGCTGCAGGCACGGTTGTCGCCGACGTCGGGTAGAGCCGCTCGGCCAGTGTCTTGACGCCCTCCACCAGCCGGGGACCGGGGCGAAGCAGGATATCGGACGGCACGTCGTCGATGATTCGCCCGTGCCTGACGGCCTTGATCTGGGCCCAGCCGATCCGCCCGGCCACTTGAGAAACCGTCTGGCCGGACCGGCCCATGTAGGCGGTGACGATGACGTCCGGGTCCCACTCGAGGACCTTCTCGGGGTTCACGCGGGGATGCAGCTGGGGCAGTTCGGCGGCGACGTTGATTCCGCCCGCCCGACAGATCAGATCGTTCAGGAAGGACGTTCCGCCAGCTGTCGTCAGGGGGTCGTGCCATATTTCCACGAAGACGCGCGGCCGACGCTCCGGCGGAATGTGCGCGTACCGCTGAACCACCGCGTCCAGTTCCGCCCGCAACGTCGCAACGAGGGCCTCCGCCCGAGAGGAATTTTTCGTCTCCCCTCCGATATCCGTGATCGCCGCGAACAACTCGTCGAAGTTGCGTATCCTGACGTCGAGGACGCCAATGCCGGCAGTGCGCAAAGCCTCAATCGATTCTTTCCGCGTAAAGCCCGCCGCAACGACAAGGTCCGGCCGAAGGGCCAGCAGACGCTCCATGTTGGGGGTGCCGAATCCCCCGACACGCTCAACCTGCTTGGCCTGCGACGGCCAGTTGCAGTGTTCCGTTGCGCCCACCAGACAGTCGCCCAAGCCCAGGGCGAACACGATCTCGGTGACGCTGGGGGCCAGAGAGACGATCCGCAACGTTCTGTCGCACGGATTCTCTGTCGGTGCCGCGCTTCGGCCTCCCAGGATGAGCAGGACAAGGCTGCCCATGGCGACGGAAGCCGCCGCCGCGGCGAGGATCCACATTCTGGCGGGTCTGTTCGTCATGGAGATTCCTCGCAACGGGACAGGAAATGGGTAACCGATTCCGCCCGGGACGCGAAATGCCCGTGGACATAGCTGGCCAGGATGTTGCCGTTCTGGAAACCCTGAACTTGGCTGTTGCGGGAAGATGCCCTCTCGGCCAGATAAATATTTTCCCAGCGGAGTTCGCCGAGAGAGCCGTCGGTGGGCTCTGCGATCTCGGAGTAGTGAAATTCATGCCCGCGGAAGGTCGCCCCGCGAGGTCCCCACAGCGAGTCTCGCGCCAGGGTGACCTCGACGTAGCCCAGCGACTTCAGGCGGCTGAGCATCCTCACGGAAGGGGGAAGAACGCCAGCCAGGCAATGCGCCCTTCCGTCAACCGCGTGGAGCCGCTTGGCCAGGTACATCAGCCCGCCACACTCTGCGTAGATCGGCCTGCCCGAGGCGGCAAACGCGCGAATGGCCTGGAGCAGGGGATGGTTTGAGGCCAGGGCCTCGGCGTGTTCCTCCGGGTAGCCTCCGCCCACGTACAGTCCAGCCAGGTTCTCCGGCAGGGCACTGTCCGAGATGGGCGAGAAAGGAATAAGTTCCGCACCGCCGCGCCGCAGAGAATCGAGGTTGTCCGGGTAATAGAAGTGGAATGCCAGGTCCTGGGCGATGCCGATGCGGACCTTCCGTTTGGGCTGGGGGGGATCGTCGGCGGTCCGGACGACAATGGGCTTGGCGGACCGGGCGATCTGAACGACG
>DNAS01000180.1:4134-4383 GCA_003485185.1 Phycisphaerales bacterium
GTCCACGACCGCCGCGGAGAGGGTCTGCTCATTGGCGGTCCAGAGGCCCAGGTGGCGGCTCGTGAGTGTCGGCAGCGAGCCTCGGGGCACGGCGCCGACCAGCGGCGGCAGGTCGGCAGCGCGAAGTGCCTGGTCCAGGACTTCCCGGTGGCGCTGTGAGCCCGTCCGGTTGGCGATGACGCCCGCGACGCGCACGCGGCGGTCGAACTCGACGAACCCCTTAACCACCGCCGCCAGGCTTCCCGCGAA
>DNAS01000180.1:4545-19210 GCA_003485185.1 Phycisphaerales bacterium
GCCGTGCTGCCCTCCAGCCCGCCGGCCCCCGCGCCGTCGAACATGCCCATGACCCCCTCGATGACGGCGATGTCGGCATCGGCGCTGGCGCGAGCGAATGTCTCCAGGACATGCCGCTGGCCCATCATCCAGCCGTCGAGGTTATAGCAGCACCTTCCGGATGCCAGGGACAGGTAGGTGGGGTCCAGGAAATCCGGTCCGACCTTGAAAGCCTGAACGCGCAGCTGCGCCTGTCGCAACGCGCGGATCAGGCCGATCGACAGCGACGTCTTGCCCACGCCGCTGGCTGTGCCAGCGATCACCAGTCTGGGACAAGCGCGGATCAAAGCTCCACCCCTTTCTGTGCCTGCCAGCCGGCCGCCAGTGCGTGTTTGACGCAGTGCATCTCCGTAACCGTGTCGGCCAGTTGGACGAGGCCTTCCGTGGCGCCGCGGCCGGTGAGAACCAGTACCATGTGGGAAGGCGCCCTGCGAAGGAGTTCGATGACATGGGGCTCCTGGAGGAAGCCGCGATTCACGGCAACGCATATTTCGTCCAAGACGACCATTTCGAACCTTCCGGAAGCAATGGCCTGGCTGGCTTTCTCCAGGCCGGCCATTACCGCCGCCCGATGGCGCACAAAACTGGGATCGTCCTTCGGGGGCAGGAAGCCCAGTCCCGTCCCGATGAACACCATGCCGGGCACAGCCTTGGCAGTCTGAACCTCGCCGGCGGGAGCGGACTTGATGAATTGAATGACACACACCTTCATGCCGCAGCCGATGGCGCGGAATGCAAGGCCCAGGGCCGCCGTCGTCTTGCCCTTGCCGTCGCCCGTGAAGAGGAGAATTCTCGGGGGTTGTTTCATGCCGCGGCGCTCCAAGCGGACCAGAGGTGGATCACAAGCGATCGCACGGCCATGCCCAAGGCCAGGAGCAAGCCGGTTGTGACGAACATCAACGCGTTCGCCCGGCGGATATGACATGGCGCAAGCGGCACGAGGGGCTGGCCGATGGTCGGCTTCTCCACCGGCTGACCGTCATAGCAAGCCCGCCCACCGAGTTGGACGCCCAGCGCCCCGGCCATTGCCGCCTCCGGCAGCCCGGCATTGGGGCTGGCGTGCTTTCGACCATCGCGCAGAAGGGTGCGCAAGGCCTGCAGGGGGCGCTCTCCCAGGAGCGCAGCCGCCAGGCACATCAGCGGCGCCGTCACCCTGGCGGGGATCAGGTTGGCCAGGTCGTCGGTCCTCGCCGAAGCCCAGCCGAACCGGAGATAGCGATCGGTGGTGTAGCCGAAGGTCGAGTCGAGCGTATTGATCGCCCGGTAGGCAATCGCTCCGGCCGGCCCTGCCAGCAGCGCGTACAGCAGCGGGGCGGCTACGCCGTCCACGGCGCCCTCAGCCACGCTTTCGACCGCGGCGCGGACGACGCCGGATTCATCGAGCCGATCGGTGTCCCTCCCGACCATCATGGCCACGCGCCGCCGGGCCTGCTCGAGATCGCCCGCGACCATCGCACGAAACACCGCCATGCTGTGTCTGGCCAGGTCGCGTGCGGCGATGCTGGCGTAGATGAGAACGACAGAAACGGCGTCCGCCGCCAAGGGGTGGAGCAGACCGGTCAGTTTCACCAGCCCCCAAGCGATCCCGCCGGCAGAGGCGATCACTGCCAGCGCCGTGGCGATGCCCGCCAGTCTCTCCGACCGGATCATTCGCCGTGCCGGACCTTCCAACTGGGATGCAAGCCAGCCGATGCCCCGTACGGGATGCGGCAACCACCGGGGGTCGCCCAGGATTCCGTCCAGCACGACCGCGGCCAGGATTTGATATTCCAGCCTCATCGCAGTCCCATCAGGCGGTAGATTCTCTCCACGGGCAGAGACCGCTGGACGACCTCCGCCAGGCGGTCCAGGGCCGGCTCGATGTCGTAGCGGGCGGTGACCTGTCCCAAAGCCGCAAGGCCGCGGCGGACTCTCAGCCGGTCGATGAACCAGCGCCGGAACGCGTCGCCGTCGAACACGCCGTGCAGATAGGTGCCCCATATCCGCCCATTCGCCCCAGCCGCCCCGACGACCTGTCCATCCGGTCGCGCGAAGAGCGGTGTTGACGAACCTGCCTCCGTCTGACCATGGTGGATTTCGTACCCGCGGACTTCGAGGCCGGAGGGTAGATGGCGGGCGGCGGTGCGGAGCAAAGTCTTTTCGCCGGCCATGACGGTCTGCGCGTCCAGTAGGCCCAGCCCCTGCACGCTGCCGGCAGAGGATTCCACAGACTGCGGGTCGCGTACCGCCCGGCCGAGCATCTGAAAGCCGGCACAGATGCCCACAATCTCGGTTTTGCCGTCCGCAGCCAACTGCACGATCCGGTCGGCCAGCCCGATCCGCCTCAGGTGCGCCAGGTCAGCCAGCGTGTTCTTGCTGCCGGGTATGACGACCGCATCGGGGCGGCGGAGTTCGCCGGCCGAACGCACAACCCTCAGCCTCACGTCGTCCTCGACGCGGAAGGCGTCGAAATCGGTGAAGTTGGAGATGTGGGGCAGATCGATGACGGCGATCTCGACGGCGTCGCGGTCCGGCTTGTCGTCCTCGAGCGCCCCGCTCTTGAATTCCACCGAGTCTTCCTGCGGAATGTTCAAGTCGTTTAGATAGGGCACCACCCCCAAGACCGGCCGACCGGTGTGATTCCGCGTGTATTCCAAGGCAGGAGCCAGCAAGCCGGCGTCGCCCCGGAAGCGGTTGACCACCCAGCCGGCGACCAGTGCCCGCTCCCATTCGGCCAGCACCTCCATCGTTCCAACGAAGGAGGCGAATACCCCGCCCCGGTCGATGTCGCCCACGATCAGCACGGGCGCACGGGCGTGGCGGGCCATGGGCATGTTCACGATGTCATGGCTCTTGAGGTTCACCTCGCCGGGGGAACCGGCGCCCTCCAGAATGACCGCGTCGTATTCCTCGGCCAGCGAGTCATAGCACTCTTTGGCGGCTTGGAAGGCCGTCGGCTTGTACCGGACGTATTCACTGACGGTCATGTTGCCGACAGGCCTGCCGCGGACGATGACCTGGCAACCGGTGTGGGAATTGGGTTTGAGCAGGACCGGATTCATCCGCACGTCCGGCTCCAGTCGACAGGCTTGGGCCTGAACAACCTGGGCGCGGCCCATCTCGCCACCGTCGCGGGTGACGAAGGAGTTGAGCGACATGTTCTGCGACTTGAAAGGGGCGACGCGGAATCCGTCCTGAAGGAGGATGCGGCACAGCGCGGCGGTGAGGAGGCTTTTCCCGGCGTTCGAGGACGTGCCTTGAATCATCAGAGACGAGGCGCGGGTCTTCCTCGCGGCCTTCGGGGGTGACGGCTTGAGGATCAGGGCCAGCGCCCGGAGAAGTCTTCGGTTCTCCTCCTCCGTTCGTACGGCCAGTCGGAAGAAGCGACGGTCCAGCCCTTCGAAATTCTCGCAGACGCGGATGGCGATGCCGTCGTTCATCAGCAGCCGGTTGGCGAGCGAAGCGGCGTCCGAATGGAACCTGTCCAATCGCACCAGCAGGTAATTGGCCTGGCCGGGATAGACATGCAATCCCGGCAGCGTGCCCAGTTCCTCGACCAGGGCTTGGCGCCGCTGCGCTACGCAGATCCTGGTTTGTTCGGCATACTCCTCGTCCGCGAGGACCGCAGCGCCTGCCGCCTGGGCAAGCGTGTTGACCGACCAAGGCGGGACGTGCCGGCGTATTGTCCGGGCCAGGTCCGGCCGGGCAACCGCAAATCCCAGCCTCAGACCCGGGATCGCATAGAACTTCGTCAGTGACCGCAGGACCACGACGTTGGGCTGGATGCCCTGGGCCAGAGAGCGATACCCGTCGACGAAATCGGCAAACGCCTCGTCAACGACGAAGAGCGTCGAAGGATGCGCATCCGCAAAACGCCGAAACTCCAGGCTGTCGAAGAGCAGGCCGGTGGGGTTGTTCGGCTGGCCGAGGAAAACCATCTCCCCCCCGCGAAGCTCGGTGCCCAGAGCGGGCCAGTCCAGGGCGAAGTCGTCTCCGAGTTTTACGGCTTGCACTTCCATCTCCGCCAGCGCGGCTGCACGGGCGTAATCGCAGTAGCACGGAACGGGGATGACGGTTCGCCGGTAGCCGTTCTTCAGGGCCCGCACGGCGGCGAAGAGGATTTCCGTCGAGCCGTTGCCGACGAGGATCTGCTCGCGGGGCAGGCCGTATCGCCGCGCGATGGCTTCGACCAGTTCGCTGGCGTCGGGATCGGGATAGTGAACGAGGTTGCTGAGGTTCCTGCTGATGACGGAGCGAAGACAATCCGGCGGTCCCAGCGGATTGATGCTGGCGCTGAAGTCGAGGATTTCATCGCTGGAGCGACCAGCCTGTTTGGCCAAAGAACAATGATTTCCACCGTGACCGGTCGTCATGGAATCCACCTCGCCAGGCGGAGCGGGCAGACGGCCAGCACGATCGCCGGTACCAGTTCCGCCAGCTCACAGACCGCGCCGAACGTGTCTCCGGTCGAGCCGCCGATCTTCCGGTGGAAATATCCTGCCATGGCCGCGGCCACGACTGTGCAAAGCCCAGCGACCGCCAGACCCTGCCAGGCGAACAATGCCCCGGACACCGCTCCCAGCAACGCCACCGCCCAGATCGCCGGCAGGATCGCCCGGCGGCGGCAGAAGACCTTGCCCAGGCCCTCCTGGCGGACGTAGGGCAGCAGGGCCATGTTCACGACGATGGCGGACCGGCCGGCTACAGGCATCAGGACAACGGTCGCCCACAGGTTCTCAGGTGTCGCGGATGCCAGGGAAGCGAACTTCACCAGCAGCACGCAGACGATGGCGACCACGCCCATCGCCCCGATATGGCTGTCCCGCATGATTTCGAGGACTCGTTCCCGCGGCCGCGAACTGAGCATCCCGTCGGCCGTGTCGGAAAGCCCGTCCATGTGCAAGGCGCCCGAGAAGACCAGCAGCACCACCACGACACCCGCTGCCGCCAGGATGGGCGGGACTGTTGCCGCCAGCGCCCATGCCACGGCCCCGCCCACTGCACCCAACAGCAGGCCCACCAGGGGAAAGAAGGGTACGCTACTGGCCAATTCTTCCTCCGCGGTACCGAGCGTGTCCGGCACCGGCAGGATGGTCAGAAACCGAATTGCCGCAAGGAATCGCCTCATGGGTTGGCTTTCGAAACAGCTGCCTCCTCGAACGTTGCCACTTCGGTCAGGATGCGTACGGCAGCTTCGACGAGATTCATGGCCAATGCAGCGCCGGTTCCCTCGCCCAATCGCATGTTCAGGTCCAGCAACGGGGTCTTGCCCAGGTGGTGGTGCATGAAGCGATGGCCCCGCTCCTCGCTGCGGTGGGCGGCAACGAGATAATCGCCGACTCGGGGTGCCAGGGCATGCGCGATCATCGCGCCGGCGGTGGAGATGAAACCGTCCACGACGACAGGCTTGCGGTGCGCAGCCGCTCCGAGGATCAGACCGGCGATCCCGCCGATCTCGAATCCGCCGACCTTGGCCAGCACGTCCAGCGGGTCGGTCGGTTCGGGCTGGTTGACCTGAATGGCCTGCTGCACGACGGCGACTTTGTGATTCAACGTCTGGTCGTCGACGCCGGTGCCGCGCCCGGTGATATCCGGCACCGGTGTGCCTGTCAGGACGGCCAGGATGGCCGTGGAGGGCGTGGTGTTGGCGATGCCCATATCGCCGGTGCCGAAGACGTCGGTCGCCCCGGCCAGTTCGTTGGCCACCTCAATGCCCGCCTCGACGCTGCGCTGGGCCTGCTGGCGAGTCATCGCCGGGCCCCTGGCCATGTTCGCCGTCCCCCTCGCGACCTTCTTGTCGATGATCTTTCCCGCCTGGGTCAGTTCGCCCAGGTCGGCGGCCACGCCCAGATCGGCAACCACCACCTTCGCGGCGACCAGGCGGCCCAGGACGTTGATCCCGGCCACGCCGTTCACGAAGCCCGCCACCATCTGGGATGTGACCTCCTGGGGGTATTTGCTGACCCCCTCAGCGGCCACACCGTGGTCGCCGGCCATCGTGACGATGGTCTTGCGGGCAACAGGCGGTTTGACCGAACCGGTCATGCCGGCCAAGTCCATCGCCAGGTCCATCAGACGCCCGAGTGCCCAGTGGGGCATGATCAACTGGTCCAATCGAGCCTTGGCCTTGGCCCGGGCGTCGGCGTCCTGGGGACGAATCTTTTCAGTCGTTTCCCGGAGCAAGCTCATGGGGGTGAACCTTTCAAGAAAAGGGGGATTCCGCACGAGACCAAGGTCAAGACATCGGCGCCGGCGGCGATCACCTGATTGCAGCGTCCGACTAGGTCGCGATAGCGCCTGGCCAGGGGATTGTCGGGCACGATGCCCATGCCGACCTCGTTGCTCACGAAGATCACCGCCCCGGGAAGCGCCCGACAGGCTCTAAGCGCCTCTTGGCATCGCTGGGCAACGTGATCTTCGTCCAGGTCGTCCCCCTTCCGCTCCGCTTCATGGAGGAGATTGTTGACCCATAACGTCAGGCAGTCCACCAGCACCACGTCGTACTGCCCAACGGCTGTGAGCGCCTTGGCCAGCGCGAGAGACTCCTCGACGGTCTCCCACCCGGCCGCCTTCCGCGCCTCCCGGTGCCGTTGGATGCGATGCCGCATCTCCTCGTCTATCACGGGACAGGTCGCCACGTACGCCCGCCGGCCGGGAAGCCCCTCGGCCAACCGCTGGGCGTAGGCGCTCTTGCCGCTGCGACAGCCGCCGGTGACCAGGATGACTCTTGCCATGTCAGCGATCCTCCGCGCTGACGAGATTGAGCCCCTTCAGCACGCCACGCCCGTCGAAAAGGTCGATGACGGCGCAGGCGGCATGGGCGACGTCGAAGAGCACGTATTGGCGGGGGCGCAAGGCCAGGAAATGACAGATCATGGTACGGATCATGCCGCCGTGCGTGACGACCAGGACGGTCGAGGTGGGATCGTCGCTGAGACGTTTGGCAATCCTGCGAACGCGGGCGAGGAAACCGCCCAGGGACTCACCCCCGGGGAACGCGAAGCGATGGTCGAAGTTCGCCCACTGTTCCACCGCGCGGGCATCCTCGACGGCAACCTCTTCGAACGTCTTGCACTCCCATTGGCCGAAGTCGATCTCGCGCAGGTCATCGTCGATATGCACCGGTAGGGGGAGGTGCCGGAGGAGGATATCGGCCGTCTGCCGGGCGCGTGCCAAAGGACTGCAATAGCAGACTTCGGGGTCGAGGGCTCGTATCAACGGCACCAGTTTGTGCGTTTGCTCGAGGCCTTCGGGGGACAGCGGCAGATCGGTTCGGCCGACGAATCGGCCTCGCCGGTCGCCGGCAGCGCAAGCGTGTCGGACAAGTAGGAGCGTTCGAGCCATGACCCGCGTCACGAAAAAGGCCCGTCCTTCGAATGAAGACGGGCCAATAGCGAGTGCTCGCGCACGGCGGGCCTGGGCCTTCCCTCGAAGGGACGCACGGTTCGTGCGTCAGAAAGGTATCCTGACTCCCGGATCGTCCTACTCGCCGCGGCCTTCCCACCCCGGCCTTCGGGCCGAAGAAGTGGCCATCCTTGCGGCTTTCGTCCCCGGTCACAGTGGCGGGGCCGTGCCGGATTTACACCGGCTTCCCTGGATGCAACGTCGGCAATCTAATGGCGCCTTCCGGCGGCGTCAAGGATTTTCCGCTTGACAGGAAGTTTTTGCAAGCTACCATTCTCGTCGGCTTCAGCATCCCGGAACACGGTGAGAATCCGTGGCGGACCCGCCGCTGTAATCGGCGAGGCGACTCACAAAGGCTAGAGCCCGACCACTGCTGGGGAACACCCCGGCGGGAAGGTTGTGTGGGACGCCGACGACCCGAGAGCCAGAAGACCTGCTGAAACCGCTGCACCCGCGAATCCGATGGTAAAGGGTTCCGATAGACGGCGTTCGTCTATCGGAGCCCTTTTTGTTTGCACAAGCGAAAATGCCGACAGGAAAGGAACTGGCATGAAGACCAAGCAAGTCAAGAAGAACGTCATTGCGTACCGCAAAAGCTGCAAGGCCAAAGGCACAGGCCTTTCGCACTACATCCTGATGGACAAGAAGGGCAAGTAATGGCTTCGTCCGGCCGAATTCCACAGCGTCTGGCGGCCCCTTCGCGGGGCCGCTTCGTCAATACAGGAAATGGGCCGACGTTTCAGCCTATCGCCATCGGTCATCAGGACTACGTCGCGGTCCTGGAGTCTGATACGGCCTTCTGGGCATTGGTCCGCCGCGACCGGCTGGCCGACGCGCTGTCAGGGGAACTGCCGTCCACCTATCGTAAGGCGGCGCCGAAATTCGCCGCGGAGATGCGGCAGCTTCGGTTTGGCCTGAAACCTTCAGCCGTCTATTTCAACCCCACCGAGCGGTGCAACCTCGACTGCACCTACTGTTATATCCCCCGGAAGATGCGGCACGGCGGCCAACACATGCCGGCCGAAAAGCTGATCGAGGCCCTGGGCATCCTCAAGCGGTACTTCCGGACGACCATGCCGAGGGGCTCGCTGCCGCAGATCATCTTCCACGGGGCCGAGCCGATGCTCAACCGCGAGGCCGTCTTCGCCGGCATCGAAGAGTTCCACAAGGACTTCCGCTTCGGCGTCCAGACCAACGCGACTCTGCTGGACGACCATGCCGTCGAGTTTCTGACCTCGCGGAACGTCAGCGTCGGCGTCTCGCTGGATGCTCCGACGGCGCTCGTGGCGGACCGCACGCGCAAGAGTTGGGACGGCCAAGGCGTTTACCGCAAGGTGCTGGATGCCATGGACCGTCTCAAGGGCTATCACGGCTGGAGCGTTATCTGCACGATCTCCACGGAGAACCTGCGCCACCTCGTAAGGCTGGTAGACTTCTTGCATAGCCGGGAGGCGCCCATGTGCCTGATGAACATCCTGCGGTGCACCCTCAGGCCCTCGCGGGGGGTCAAGCCCGATGATACGACCGCGGCCGGGCATTTCCTCCAGGCGCTGGATCGGACGTGCGAACTCTATCGCCGGACCGGCCGGAAACTGCCTGTGGGCAACTTCGCCAATATCCTCTTGGCCATCATTGCGCCGACAGCGCGACGCCTGATGTGTGACATTTCGCCGTGCGGTGGGGGGCGATGCTTCTTCGCCTTGGCCCCCGACGGCGGCATGTTCCCATGCAGCGAGTTCATCGGCCTGGAGCAATTCCACGGCGGCAACCTGTTCACCGACGACATCGCCGCAGTGCTGGAGACCGATCCGTTCAAGCTTGTCACTGGGCGCAAGGTCGAGGACATTGAACCATGCAATCGCTGCGCGATACGGCATTTTTGCGGCTCGCCTTGTCCGGCGGAGGCCCACGAGATGAACGGTGGCATGAACCGCACGGGCGCGTTCTGCGAGTTCTATGAGAAGCAGGTGCGATACGCCTTTCGCGTCATCGCCGATGAAAAGGTGGATGCCTACCTGTGGGACGGCTGGCGCGAAGGCACGAAAGATAGCTTTCGTCTGGCGTAAGGCCGATGCCGGCACAAGTTGCACTCGACAGAACTGAGGCCCTATCGGGCCCAGCGGCTTTGCGAGGCGTTCACGGAAGCCGGCTTTCGACAGCCGAAGTTGTACGACGGCTGGCGGTTCCACGAGTTTGACCCTTCCGTTCCCGAAGTGCTGGTCCTCGTCGCGAAGGTTTGATGCAGTCCTCGGTCTACCGGAGAAGTGTAGCATAATAATGAAGGATAACCTTGAAACCGGTACGTGGGGCTAAGCACGGGGCGAGTTGTTAACCATATGTTTGCAGGTGTCGGCGACACCCGCAAGGCCGGGAATTAGCGATAAGACCAGGAATGCTCGAAATCGTAATCCCTTCTTGCACAAGAGTATGTGGGATTATGCTGAAATGCGTATTTTGACTCTGGATCAGTTAGTCTAGGTTCGAATCCTAGATCCCCAGTGTCGAATAAGCCCCGCTTATGGCGGGGCTTATATTTGCACCGTGTCAAGTCCATTCGGTTCGCGGTTCCCCTCATTTGCCCGCTCCCAAGGTCAGGCGACTCGAAGCATGTCCAGGAAACTGGGAGAAAAAGGGCGTAATTGCCCTGAAAACGGGAGAGAACCCCATATCCTTTCCATTTTCGGCTTGACAGATGAGGGAATCGGGGTTAAAGTTCACGTTAACAATTCGGCATCTCGTTTAGGACGGAACAAGACTTTCAGTTTCATTCGAAGGGCGAAATGGAACTCGGACCGACCATTGTGGATGTTGCTCGAACCGCCGGAGTCAGTCACATGACGGTCTCCCGCGTCTTTTCCGGCGGCGGTCCGGTATCGGAGGCCACCCGGCAGAAGGTCCTGGCGGCTGCCGAGTCGCTGGCGTATCGTCCCAATGCCCTGGCGAGCGGATTGCGGGGGGGCAGGACCCGCTCGGTGGCAATTGTCTGGCCGTTCGTGGACCCGTGGACGGGGGACACGGAGATCGGTTTGTGGGTCATGCAGCGGTTACAGACCCAGGGGCTGGTCACCTACCAAGCCCAGCACTGGCCCGCGGCATCGCGGATGTGTTCCGTCCTGGACAACCTGATTCATCGGCGCGTGGATGGACTGGTGTTGTTCGCCACGCCCGAACAACTAGGGCATAATTCGATCCGCCGACGGCTTCAGCGAATCCGCGCGGTGACGGCCGTCACGTATGCGCCGGTGGACGATTTCCCGGGCGACCAGGTGATTCACGACCGCAACGGCGCCGTCGTCGAGGTGGCGGACCACTTGGCGGCCATCGGGCGGAAGCGTCCGGCGATGATGATCTCGCTGGAAGTGCGGTCCAATCATTCCAAGCGAGAGGCGTTCCTGGAGGCCTGCCGGCGACGGAACATCGCGGATCATCCGCATTCGCTGATCGAGATGCCTCCTCCGCTGGTGACGGTGGAAGATCCGTTTTCCTCCGACGCCGACCGCTATCAGCAAACGCTGGAGAATCATTTTCCGCCCGCCCGGCCCGTCGACGTGGACGCGATTTTCACGTTCAACGACACGGGCGCGATGGTGACCTCCCGCTGGCTGGAGCAGCGCGGGTTGCGCGTTCCGGACGACGTCGCGGTCATCGGGTTCAACGACACGGACGCGGCGGCGCTGTGGAATCCTCCTCTGGCCAGCGGCGACCGCCGCCGCAAAGAGGTGGCCCATCTCGTGGAGCAGTTTGTCATGGAGCGGTTGTCCAGGCCGGAACTTCCGCTGCGGCAGCAGACCCTGTCCATGCGGTTCATCTGGAGGGCCTCGGCCGGCGGGCGCGGCAACGGTCTGCGCTGAACCGGCACCAACGAAAGCACAGAGCGGAAGGAATCGGCGTGACGAATGTTCACGATCACAAAGCGGAATCGCGCCGGACGGAATGAAGGCAGGAAGGAGAGAATATTGCGGAAGGTATCGAAAGACGCTCGGAACGTTACGGAAGGAGAAATGGAGATGAGGAAAAACCAACGAACAGGAATCGTTACGGGAATCGTGGGCGTGCTGGCGCTCGTGCTGGCCTTCGGGTCGGCGCAGGGCGCGGTCCTCACGGACCCGACCATGGCGACGGGCTCCGGCGCGTTTGATCCGACGGGTTCGCAGGATGTGGACGTGACCGCCACAGGCGCGGCGTCCATGGCGGCCCTGGAGGCCATTCCCGGATTCGGCGTGGTCTACGACTGGACGGGGCTCAACGCGGGCAAGACCTCCTATCGGTCCTCGAGCCCCAAGTACGCGCACCATTACAACTACCTCGATTTCAGCGACACCAGCAAGGCGGACGTGTCGTTCGAGGCCCAGAGCTCGTGGGCGCTGACGTCCAACGTGGAGGCCTCGAGCACCAGCTACAGCACGTCCGGCTCGAGCCATCTGAAGTTCAACGACGATGAAAGCGCCAGCGTGGGCTCCCCTCGAACGCTGAACTTCGAGATCCAGTTCGGCACGTTCACGTATGACCACAGCGCGGACGGCTACACCGACAACAACGCGCTGGCGGATTCCCTGAACAATGACAAGACGGCCCGGGCGGCAGGATTCGTCATCACGGGCCTGCTGAGCGGCGCGTCGGCGACGGTCACGTTCTACGGCGCCGACGACGCGACCGTGCTGTCGCAGCAGACGGTTTCCGGCGACAACACCCTGAAGGACGCCTTCTTCGGATATGACACCGGCGCGACGGTTCCCGCGGACGGCATCTCGAAAATCCGGGTGTCGATCACGCGAACCAGCAGCGCGCACAAGTACTTTGGACTCGACGATTTCGGTTTCGTGACCGTTCCCGAACCGGCGACGATGTGCCTGCTGGCGGTGGGCGGCGCGGCGTGTCTTTTCCGCAGGAAAAAGTAGGAGTGTGCGAACCACGAAATCCAATGATTTCGAGACTCGCTCAAGAATAAGGGATTCATTTTCGTGAACGCCGTCAACAGAGGGACACAAGGAGAACATGCGATGAAAAGTCTTCTGAACGTGGCGGTTGCAGCGGTGGTGCTCGGCGCCCTGGCCGCAAGCGCGCATGCGACGGCGTATACGTGGGACAACGGCGGCGGGACGGGAAACTACTGGGGCGATCCCCTCGAATGGAACCTGGA
The DNA here is from genome assembly GCA_003485185.1 of Phycisphaerales bacterium. Taxonomy (GTDB): domain Bacteria; phylum Planctomycetota; class Phycisphaerae; order SM23-33; family SM23-33; genus UBA12270. The sequence goes on from DNAS01000180.1 coordinate 17,108, forward strand.
TAACGGTTTTCCCAACTCCAATGTAGACACGGCAACATTCAGCGCCAGCGCCACGGTGAATTTTGCGGACAGCAGCGGAGTGGACAGTTCCTTCACGCTCAAATCGCTGGCTTTCACCTCGGCAAGCGCCGGAAGCTTTCAACTCCAGAACGTTTCCGGTGGGACCGGAAAGCTGATCTTCGAAAGCGACACCGGAACGGCGTCCATCACGACCACCAGGAACGGTGGAAAAACCAACAACTGGAACGTCGGAATCCAGCTCAACAGCAATCTCTCCGTGAGAGCCTCGGCCGGCGAGGGCGTCCGATTCAACCGGGCAATCACCAGCGGAGTGGCGGGCACCGGATTGACGATTTCAGGACAAGTCAACGGCAGCGGCAGCAGCATCGCCGTCAGCTACATGAACGCAGCCGCCAGCTATTCGGGCGCCACCACCATCGCCGGCAGCAGCAACACCAGCAACGGAAACGGCGGCGGAAAGCTCCAGCTTGGCGTGGACAACGCCTTGCCCGTGGGAACCATTCTGACTGTTGCTCCCAGCGCCGTCAGCGGGTCCACCGCCCAGGGCGGCGAACTGAAGCTCGCCGGTTTCGACCAGGAAGTGGGCGGTCTGTCCGGCGGCACTCACGCAACGGCCGTCGGCAAGATCACCAGCACCGCCGCGGCGACGTTCACGATCAACAACGCCTCCGACTACGACTTCGCCGGGGACATCGGCGGCACGACGGGGGCGCCCATTTCCCTGGTCAAGAAGGGCGCCGGAACGCAGACGCTGTCGGGCGTCAACAACTACACCGGGAACACCACGGTCGAGGCCGGGACGCTGACCCTGGCGAGCACCGGCGGATTGAGCTTCGTCATCGGCGCCAGCGGCGTCAACAACCAGATCACCGGCGACGGCGCCGGGCAGACGGTGAACCTGGACGGCGCATTCACTTTCGACCTGACCGGCGCGGGCACGACTGTCGGCGACAGCTGGACGATCGTGGATTACGCGGGCCTGGCGGCCGTGAACGTCGGGGCCAGCTTCACCGTGACCAATGCCGGCTGGACCGAAACCGCCGGTGTCTGGACCGGAACCGACACCAACGGCGCGACCTACACGTTCAGCGAAAGCACCGGCGTTCTGGCGATCATCCCCGAGCCGGCGACGATGTGCCTGCTGGCGTTGGGCGGCGTGATGTTGTTGCGGCGACGGCGGTAGAGTGTCCTGGAATGCTCCGGCGCCTGTGCCGCGCGGAACGTCGTGCGGCACAGGCGCCACCCTCAAACACAAGGGCAGCGACGATGAGGCGGGAAAACGGATTTACCCTGATCGAACTGCTGGTGGTCATCGCCATCCTTTCGCTATTGGTTTCGCTGCTGCTGCCTTCGCTCAGCAAGGCCAAGGAACTGGCGAAGGAAGTCCAGTGCGCCGTCCTGTTGCGGAACTTCGGGACGGCCAACCACCTGTTCGCGCAGGACCACGAAGAGCGATTCCTTCCGGTCCGGACGGACCGCGACTGGCCGAAAAATCCGACCAACGACAACATCAACTGGTACCGGAACGATGATTTCCGCGCCCTTCTCCACGCCACCCGGATCAGTTGGGACGCCCGATACCGATGGGACCCCAAGTTCCTCTGTCCCATGTCGGGCAGGGGGCCCTCGCTGATCCAACCCGACGGGACCGTGAGTCCCGAAAAGTATTACGGGTACAATATCACCGGAGTGGGGGCCCAGGACGAGTTCAACGAGCGGATGAACGCGGGCGTGCGCATCACGGACGTCTACGCGATGGGCGAAAAGCTGATGTTCGCCGACGGCCTGTACGACCGCCTGGACCGCCGGGCGTCGTGCAACTACAAAGACGAGTTCTCCGGTTCCAACGGAATCTACACAGGCACCGCCTCCACCTACATAGCCGCCTACCGCCACCGGGGCGGGTTGAACATCGTCTACTTCGACGGGCACGCGGGCTGGCGAAGCCGCGAGGAAACGGACACGTCGTACCGGGACGTGACGGGGCTGTGGAATTTCATCAAGTAGCAGGTCGCGGGGCAGGGACGGAACCTCCGGCCGATTGCATGAGGATTGCGGCCATGAAGAAACGGAACGGATTCA
>DNAS01000022.1:0-4935 GCA_003485185.1 Phycisphaerales bacterium
TCCCAGAAGCCGTCAGGCGGCAGCGACTCCAGTGTCGGCGCCCATCGGCTGAAGAACCTTCAGAACCGGCTGCTCGACCCGGACGACGCTGTCCAGCCCGAAACGCCCGGGCTCCACCCCGAACGCGGCATAGTCGGTGAACCATTCGCCGTCAGCGCAGTAGCGGAACTTGTACTCGCCGGCGGGCAGGCGAACCCGCGCCTGCCAGTAGCCGTCGTCGCGACAGGCCATCGGTAACTCGTTCTCCCGCCAGCCGTTAAAATCACCAGCCAGATGCACGCTGCCCGCCTTCGGGCGGAAGAACCGGAACTCAACCCACTCGCCATCCACCGTGACCATGTTTCGTTTCCTTACGGACCCCGGCCTCGAGCCGCGGCGGCGAACCGCCAACCGGCCCACAACTGTATGATCGGAAAGCGGATATCGCGACTTTAAGAACCAGATGCCTGCGAGTGCGGATTTTTTTGCAGATGCAACCCATTTCGGCCGCGTGCGGATTCGGCGGCGCGGTGCTTCACTCACTTTGTCGTCAGATCCCCGCATCCATCGCGGCTGGGATAACGGATCAATGATTGCGATGGTTCTGCCCCCATGATAGGACGGCGTGTGAGAAAGATTCCACCGATGTGAGGCCGGCGCGCGGTTCCAACAGCGCCGGCGCGGGCGCAAGTGCCTAGCTGACGCGGCGCTGCGGACGGCGCCGCGCGCGGAAAAATTTATTTCGCGCGTGCGGCGAGAAACGCGTCAATCTGTTCGGCGGCGCGCTTACCTTCGGCGACGGCGCGGACGACGGTCGCCCCGCCGTTGACCAGGTCGCCCGCGGCCCAGACGCCCGCGCGAGTGGTCGCCAGCGTCGCCTCGTCGACGCGCACCAGCCCGTCGCGCGTCAACTCCACGCCGGACAGCACGTTGGCGAGAATCGGGTCCAGCGTCTCGCCCAGCGCCTCGACGACCATCTCGACCGCCAGCACGAACTCGCTGCCCGCCACCGGCACGGGGCTGCGCCGCCCGGTCGGGTCCGGCTCGCCAAGCTGCGTGCGGACGACGCGCAGTCCGCTCAGCCGCCCGTCGGCGCCCGTCTCGTATCCGACCGGCTGGCACAGCAGCATCAGGTGCACGCCCGCGTGCAGCGCCTCGTCGCGCTCGGCGGGCCAGGCGGGCATCTGCTGGTAGCTCCGCCGGTACACGAGATACACGTCGCGCGCCCCGCGCTGCGCGGCGCAGACAGCCGCGTCGATGGCCGTATTGCCCCCGCCCACCACCGCCACGCGCGGCGGGCAGCGATGGTCCGGGTGCGCGTTCATCTGCCGCAGGAACGCATCGGCCTCCATGACGCCCTCGGGCCGCCCCGCCGCCGTCAGCGCGGCGCTGTTGCCCAGCCCCATGGCCAGCACGACCGCGGCGTATCCCTCGCCCAGCAGGTCGTCGAGCGTGCGGTCCGCGCCCAGCGCCTGCCCGTAGCGCCACTGGAGGCGGTCGGGCGGAACCTGCGCGAAGACCGCCCGGATTTCCCGCTCGCATCGGTCGGCACTCAGCCGGGCCGTCGGAATCACGCTGCCCAGCTTTCCGCCGGCGCGCCGCGACCGCTCGTAGACCGTCACGCGGTGCCCACGGCGCAGCAGTTCCGCTGCCGCCGCAAGCCCCGCCGGGCCCGCGCCGACGATCACCACCGTCCGCCCGGTGCACTCGCGCGGGACGGGCAGCGCCGCCCATCCCTCGCGCACGGCCCGGCGCGACAGGTTCCGCTGAATCTCCGCGATGGGCGCCGGCCCGTCGGCCAGGTAGTTGCGGATGCACGCGCCCTGGCACTGCATCTCGACGGGGCAGACCAGCCCGCAGACGTCCGGCAGGATGTTCCCGCTCCGCAGGATTTCGTAGGCGTCCCGCTCGCGTCCGTCGGCCAGCGCGCCGAGGAATCCCGGCACGTCCACGCCGGCCGGGCACGCGGCCGTGCACATCGCGTCGGCGCATCCGCGGCAGCGCGACGCCATCTCGCGCAACACATCGCGGTCGGCGTGTCGCCCGTCGCGGAAGATCGGCGCGTAGACCTCCGGGTCGCGCACGACGCATCCGCTCGTGCCTCCGTCTCGCATGATCTGCGTACACGAGCTGCACGCCACGCAGACCTTGTGCGGGTCCATCGCGCCGGTGCGCAGGATGTCCCTCGCGAAATCGGGATACGCCAGCGCCCCGCGCCCCACGCCCAGCAGGCTCGCCCAGCCGTTACGCACGATGGCCGCGGCGAACTGCGGGAAATACTGCCGCAGCCAGCTGTACCCGCTGCCGACGACGGTCAGCGCGGGGTGGGCCTTCTGGATGTCGCGCACGACGTGCACGATCCGCGCCACGCCCGCCAGCGGGTCTTCCGGGGGCTCGGGCCAGCCGGCGATCATCCAGTCCGCCGGGCGGTTGACGTGCGGGTTGGAGTACGGGTTTCCGATGGTGATGTTGATTCCGCCGCAGCCGGCCTCGCGCAGTTCGCCGATCAGGCGGACGGGCTCGGACAGGTCGGGGCGCAGGGCGTCGTCGCGACTGACGCCCCAGCCGTACGGGTAGGCGATCGCGTCGAAGGCGTTCATGCGGCTGGTGACTTCCACGCGCGTCCCGACGGCCCGGCGGACCTTCGCCGACGTCTCCCGCAGCATCCGCGTGCGGTTCTCGTAGCTGCCGCCGTAGCGGCTGTCGGTTCGCGTGAACGACGCCAGCAGTTCGCTGAGCAGGTATCGGTGGCAGCTCTTGAGGTCCACGGCGTCGAAGCCCGCCTCCGCCGCCAGCAGCGCCGCGCGGACGAAATCGTCCTGGAGCGTGTCGAGCCGCTCGTCGGTGATCAGCGGATAATCGGCGGGCAGGTTGTGCCGCGGGTCCAGCACGGCCGAGTGGTGCGCGAGGATCGGCGCGGGTTTGTCCACGGGCCGGCTGTACCGCCCCGAGTGGGTCAACTGGAGCACGAGGACGGGCTGGGGCCCACCGGCGTCGGCGGCCGCCTGGCGCGTCGCGCGGACCATCGCGGAGAACGCCCCGGCCGTCCCCTCGTGCAGCCAGAGTTGCCGCGGGTTGGCGCGTCCTTCGGGGACCACGGCGCACGCCTCGAACCAGATCATGCCCACGCCGCCGGCCGCCAGGCGGCGGTACTTGCGGACGGTCAGTTCGCCCGGCGCGCCGTCGGCGGTTCCATCGCACCCTTCCATCGGCTGGGCGACGAACCGGTTGGGCACGGTCAGCCGGCCGAACGGAACGGGCGTGGCGAGGATCGAAAGATCGTCGCTGGTGGGCAGGTCGAGGTCGCGGCGGGAAATCTCGTCTTTCAGCTCGTCCAGGCTGCGATACGCGAAACGGTGCGGTTGTGCCATTCTCCTACACGCCCGCCTCAACGGCCGGCGAAGGAAAACACCCTGGTGACGTTGCGGGCGTCGCGGCCGGGCCAAGCCCGACGCCCCCGCCGGACGCTCCCGCGCCCCGGCGACAGGTCTTCAGTATACCCCGATTCGCCTGCCGGGGGAAGCCTTCAATTGTCAATTGCCCATTGCCAATTGCCCGCCCGCGAGAACGCCGGACACGCACACTGACCGGTCATTCGACATTCGACATGGGTCCTTGTCTTGCGGGAACTTCCTGGGTCTTTATTCGACGGAGCAAATGCGGTATACCATTCCGCGTCCCGCCCGTTGGGCGGGCTGCCAAGGCGAATTCCCCATGCGGCGAGACAAGGTGATTATCCTGGTGGTGTTCCTGGTCGCGATCGGCGTGACGCTGGGCCTTCGCCTCAACTGGGGCAACGGGCAGAACCACGAGCCGGCTTCGCGGGCACGGCGGACGCCCGGCGTCATCGAGGGGCAGTTCCGCGGCATCGCGCTGCAACTGGCCAACGGGGCTGAAACCCACCCCTTCGAGCAGTACATCACCGAGATCGCCGACACCGGCGCCAACACCATCTGCCTGGTCGTCGCGGGCTACCAGGAGAACTGCTCGTCGACGTGCATCTTCATCGACTCGCGCAAGACCCCCACCGACGCGCGGATCCGCAAGCTCATCGCCCACGCGCACAAGGAAGGCCTGCGCGTCATGCTCATGCCCATCGTCCTGCTGGAGAACCCGCGAAAGCAGGAGTGGCGAGGGAAGATCAAGCCCGACAACTGGGACGACTGGTGGAGCCGGTACAACAGCTTCCTGCTGCACTACGCGACAATCGCCGCCGACAGCGAGGTCGAGGTGTTCGCCGTCGGCTCGGAGCTGCTCTCGACGGAGAGGAACGAGAAGCAGTGGCGCGACCTGATCTCGCGGGTCCGCAAGGTCGCCCCCCGCGCCCTGCTGACCTACTCGGCCAACTGGGACCACTACGACGTGCCGAAGTTCTGGGATGCCCTGGACATCGTCGGCATGACGACGTACTACGACCTGACCGGCGACAAGAAGCCCACGCTCGAGACGCTGCGGAACTCCTGGCAGGCCATTCGCAAGGAAGTGCTCGACTGGCAGGCGAAGATCGACCGCCCGCTGATGTTCACGGAGGTCGGCTGGCCTAACCAGGAAACGGCGGCAAAGTATCCCTGGAACTACTACGCCTCCGAGAACAAGCCCGACCCGAAACAGCAGTCGGACTGCTTCCAGGCGTTCTTCGACACCTGGCTGGACGAGCCGGCCGTCGCGGGATTCGTCGTGTGGGAATGGCAGAACTGGCCCGGACAGAAGACCGGCCCTGCCGACACGGGATACGTGCCCAAGGGCAAGCCCGCCATGAAGGTCATCGAGAAGGCGTTCCGCGCGGGCGCCGCCTCTCGCCCGGCCGAGGACAGGGCGGCGACTTCCGCGCCTTCCAGCGGCCTCGCGACGGAATAGCCGTAACGACGGCCGCTGAGACGCAGAGACCGCAGAGGGAATTATCTTATTGTTCTCAATTCTCTGCGTCCTCTGCGACGGGTGGCACTGCTTGCTTGC
>DNAS01000022.1:5146-12511 GCA_003485185.1 Phycisphaerales bacterium
TGCAAGCAAAGCGTGCCACCCCCGTGTGAATCTCAAATCTCAAATCTGAGATTTGAAATTTGGAAATTCAAATTTGCGATCCGCCTCGGCTCACTCGCGGACGAACATTTCCCGCAGGCGGGGGCTGGTGTAGTCGGCCAGGATCACGTGCGTGCCGAGCGCCTCGTGCAGTTGCCGCTGGCGCGCGGCGCCGACGGGCAGGCGGCTGATCGCCACCGCGCCCATTTCCACGCCGGCGGAAATCTCGCTCCGCCCGTCGCCGACGACCAGAACGCCCGACGGATCGATGTGCCCCTGCCGGCAGAGGCGGCGCATGACCTCGTCCTTGGGAATCTTCTCCGACCACGTCGAGCCGTGCAGGGCCTCGACGAGTTCGCCCGGCCCGACGCGGAACCCGACGGCGAGGATTTCGTCGAACATTCCGCCCTCGGGCACACCGGCTGCGTTCTGCGGGATCACCGCGCCGGTGACGAAGTAGTTTTTCACCCCGCCCGCGTGGAGCATCTCCATGAATTCCATCGCCCCGGGCACGCGCCAGCGGAGCGGGTCGCGCCGGGCGGCGGCGAGGTTCCGGTCGCGGCAGGCGCCGTTGAGCACCCGCTCGTACAGGCGGAACAGGCGCGGCGTGTGCTCCCGCAGCAGCGAGCGCAGGGACTCGGGCTCCGGCACGTCGTCGAACCGCTCGCGCCCTTCCCAGATCGCCCGGACGATTTTCGCGTTGGCCGCCCGCGCGTCGGCCGGCAGGTCCAGCGCCACGCTGCCCCGCTCGATGCCCCGGCGGATCGCCCATTCCATCTGCGTCAACGCCGACAGACCCGCCGACTCCACGCAGAACCGGTCCGTCTCCTCCAGCGGCTCGACGCCCACCCGCCCCACCAGGCGGGCGACGGCGGAATCGGCGTCGTAACCGTCGGGCAGGCCGCCCGCCACCACCTCGCGCAGCACCCGGCTCATCACCGGAGGCCAGTCGCGGATCAGCGAGTGCGTGCCGTCCACATCGTGGAAGACGTGCGTGAGTTTCCGCCGGCCGAACCGGCGCAGGATCCGGACGTTGTCGAACGCGTCCGGCAACGAGGCGTCGTCGATCCACAGCGTCATGCGTTCTCCTGCAAATTCCCTTTCGCGATCCTACCGTCCGAAGACGATCCGCTCCCAGTCCGCCTGGTCGACGGCGAACTGCACGTCCTGCCCCACCGTCGCGCGCTCCACGGAGCACTCCGGCGAGTCCGGCGCCAGCGCCAGCACCGGCACGCCGCCCCGCGCGGCGATCTGGTCGGGGTTGGTGGCGGCGGCCAACACGTCGTCCCCGCCCGCGCCGTCGGTGCGGTAGCGGTTGACGACCACGCCGGCGACGTTCAGCCCGGCCGACCGCGCCGCGTGGATCGTCAGCAGCGTGTGGTTGATGGTGCCCAGCCCCGCGCGCGCGACGATGACCAGCGGAAGGCTCGTCATTCGGGCGAAGTGGATCACCCAGAACTCGTCGCTCAGCGGGCACAGCAGCCCGCCGACGCCCTCGACCACGACGCACTCGCATTGGCCTTCCATGCGGCGGTAGGCGTCGAACATCGCCGCCAGGTCCACCGCCTGCCCGGCCCGCGCGGCGGCCACGTTCGGCGCCAGCGCCGCCGCGTACCGCAACGGCGCGATCTGTCGCAGCGGGCGGCGCGAGTCGGCGCACGCGGCCAGGAACTCGGCGTCGGCGGAGACCAGCTCCTCGCGCGACCATCGGCAGCCGCTGGCGGCGGGCTTGAACACCTCGACGCGGCGCCCCAGTCGGCGCAGTCGCCGCGCGATCGCCCCGGCGATCAGCGTCTTGCCGACGCCGGTGTCGGTCCCGGTGACGAACACGCCCGGCAGGCGCGGCAGCGCCGGCCAGCGCGACACGTCGAAGTCGAACCCGCTCGCGTTATCGCCCGAAGTGTTCACGGATCGTCTCCACCACGGCGTCCATCATGCGCGCCAGCGTCGCGTTGTCCATCGCCGGCGCGGGCATGAGCACCACCACCGGCCCCAGCGGGCGGATGATCAGCCCGCGCCGCCGCGCCGCCAGGCAGACCTTCGCGCCGATCCTCTCGGCCGGGGCAAACGGCACGTCGGGCCCGCGCCGCGCCACCAGCTCGACGCCCGCCATCATGCCGCACTGGCGGATGTCGCCCACGTTCGGGTGGTCGGCCAGCTCCGCCAGGCGGCGGCGCAGGTATTCGACCTTCCGGGGCAAGGCGTCCGGCAGGCCGCTCGAGAAGATCAGGTCGATGCCCGCGACGGCCGCCGCGCAGCCCAGCGGGTTGCCCGTATAAGTGTGCCCGTGGTCGAACATCTTGCCGATCCGCGGCTCGCCGCAAAATTCGTCGAACAGCTCCGCGGTCGTCAGCGTCGCGGCGACGGGCAGGTAACCGGCCGTCAGGCCCTTGCCCAGGCACATCAGGTCCGGGCGGACGGACTCGTGCTCGCAGGCGAAGAGCTTTCCCGTCCGGCAGAAGCCGGTGGCCACCTCGTCGGCAATCAGCAGCACGTCATGCCGGGCGGTCAGCTCGCGCAGGGCCCGCAAAAAGCCCGGCGGGTGGGTGAGCATTCCGCCGGCCGCCTGGATCAGCGGCTCGACGATCACCGCGCAGTACTCTCCCGGCGCGTCGGCCAGGGCGCGGTCGATCTGCTCCAGCGCCGCGGCGCCGCAGCGCTCGCCGGCCGGGTGATGGTACCGGTTCGGACAGTCCACGAATGTCGCGTCGAATAGCAGCGGGCGGAAGACCTCGTGGAACATCTCGATGCCGCCGACGCCCACCGCGCCCAGCGTGTCGCCGTGGTAGCTCTCGCGGATCGCCAGGAATCGTCGCCGTCGCGCCTGCCCGCGGTTCTGCCAGAACTGAAAGGCCATCTTCAGGGCGACCTCGACGGCCGTCGCCCCGCTGTCGCTGTAGAACACCTTCTCCAGCCCGCGCGGCGCGATGCGCACGAGCCGCTCGGCCAGCTCGATGCTCGGGATCGACGCGTGCCCCAGCAGCGTGGTGTGGGCGACGCGCCCGAGCTGGTCGCGCACGGCCGCGTCCACCTGCGGCACGCGGTGGCCGTGCAGGTTGCACCACATGCTGCTGAACCCGTCGATGAAACGCCGCCCTCGCGCGTCGATCAGCTCGAAGCCCTCGCCGGCGACGAGCAGCCGCCCCGGCTCGTCGTCGTCGCCCTCGAGCCACTGCTTCATGGGCGTGAAGGGGTGCCAGAGGAACCGCTTGTCCTTGCGGGAATATTCGATCGGGTCCGTCATGTCGCCCTTGCCGGTCACGAGGCCGCCGGAGACCTGCGCCCGACGCGGACCTCGCTGCCGACGCCCGCGCCCAGCGCGTCGCACGCGCGGCCCTGGTTGACGGCCACCTCCAGCAGGCCCATGGAGTTGACCAGCGCCAGCGGCGAGCCGATGCCGACGAAGGCGTACGCGCCCTGGATGGCGCCGACGTCGCGCCCGGCGCACGCGACGCCCGCCCGGGCGAGGTCCGGGAATTTCGCCAGCAGCGCCGCCTCTTCGATGTTCGAGACGCAGTTGCCGAACCGGTCCACGTGGATCACCTGCCCGACCAGCTCGTCGCCCCGTTCCGCGGGCTCAGGCAGCTCCAGCAGGCGGTAGGTTTCGGGCACGGGGCCCAGGCGGCTCATCTCCAGCCCGTTGAGCAGGTGGGCCGCCACCGGCGCGAACACGTCGCGCCCGTGGAAGGTGCGCGCCGCCCCGCCGCTGGGCACGTACTGCGTGCTGCGGACGGCGAAGATCGCCTCCAAAGGCCGCCCCCGCGCGACCATCGTGATGATGCCGTTGTCCGGCACGAGGAACTCCTGCCCGCCCAGGCGCATCGCCAGGATGCGCCGGTCCGTGCCCACCGTCGGATCGACGATCGCCACGTGCAGCGTCCCGGACGGAAAGCACGGCGCCGCCTGCGCCAGGATGTACGCCCCCGCCAGCACGTCGTGCGCCGGAACGTCGTGGCAAATGTCCACGATCTCCGCCGACGGGCACGCGCCCAGGATCACGCCCTTGACCGACGCCACGTACCCGTCGCGCAGGCCGAAGTCCGTCAGCAATGTCACCAGCCGTCGTTTTGCCATGCGTTCGCTGGCCTTTCCGCACACGCAAGGCTATATAATATAGGAGGCCATGGGGAGCACAGAAGAAAAACTCGCCGACGCCAGGCAATCCATGGTGGAGCTCCAGCTCCGCCGACGGGGGATCCGCAACCAGGCCCTCCTGGACGCCTTCTCTTCCATCCCTCGCGAGGTCTTCCTCCCCGACGACCTGTATGACGAGGCCTACGAGGACCACCCCGTTTCCATCGGGATGGGCCAGACGATCTCCCAGCCGTACGTCACCGCCCTGATGGTCCAGCATCTCGACCTCCAGCCGGCGCACCGCGTGCTGGACGTCGGGCTGGGCAGCGGATACCAGGCGGCCGTCCTGGCGCGCCTCTCCCGCCATGTCTACGCCATCGAGCGAATCGAGGAACTGACCGAGCGGGCGATGGGCGTGCTGGCCCGTCTGGACGTGCGGAACATCACCATCTGCACGGGCGACGGGTCGCTCGGCTGGCCGGAGGAGGCCCCCTTCGACCGCATCATCTGCGGAGCGGCCGCGCCGGACATCCCCCAGCCGTGGATCGACCAGCTCGGCGAGGGCGGGCGCATCGTCGCGCCGGTCGGCGGGGCGGACGTCCAGACGGTCGTTGTCGTCCAGAAGGAAAACGGAAAGGTCCGCCGTCAACAGGTCTGCGACGTGCGGTTCGTCAAGCTCATCGGACGCAAGGGCTGGCCAAGCTGAAACTTCCGGGTCAGCCGATTCACGTCGGATAATCCAACCCGGAACCCGTTCTTTGATTCCGTAATCTGCGTTCCTCCGCGTTTATCCCTGCGGATCTTCCGCTTTGGCCTTTTCCCTTCGGCCTTCCCCCTTTCCCCTCCGCTTCGTTTTCCTCCCCTTACGGTCTTGCGGCGGTTCGGCACGAAGGGGATAATCCCCGCTTTCGTCTACAGGAGAGGTTTGCTTCATGAAGAAGTTGATGCTTCACGCCGACTGGACCGTTTCGGCCGCGAAGGCGTCCCCGGACGCCCCGGCTGACCTTTGCACGCGAACGATCCCCGCGACCGTTCCCGGCTGCATCCACACCGATCTGCGCGCCGCAGGGCTGATTGACGACCCCTACTACGGCGAGAACGAGACGAAGCTCCAGTGGGTGGGGCGGACGGACTGGCGCTACCGCTGCGCGTTTTCCGCCGACGCCGCCCTGCTGAAGCGCGACCGCGTGGAACTGGTCTGCGAAGGGTTGGACACTGTCGCCCGCGTCGAGTTGAACGGAAAACTCCTGGGCGAGACGTTCAATATGCGCCACCCGCACCGGTTCGACGTGCGCGACGCGCTGCGGGCCGGCGAGAACGAGCTGGTCGTCACCTTCCACTCGGCCCTGGCCCACGCCGAGGAGATGGAAAAGCGACTCGGCGTGCTGCCCCACACCGGGCACGGAACCAACCCGCCCGTCCCGCACAACTGCATCCGCAAGACCGCCTGCGATTTCGGGTGGGACTGGGGCCCGGTGATGGTCACGTGCGGCATTTGGCAACCGATCTACGTGCAGGCGTACGACACGGCGCGGATCGCGTCGGTCCGCCCGCTGGTGCGATCGGCCGACCAGCGCCGCGCCGCGCTGGAGGTGCTGGTGGACGTGGACCGCGCAGCCGCCGGCGAGCTGACGCTGACGGCGACGCTGACGGGCCCCGACGGAAGCAAATTCGAGCAGCGCGCGGCTGTCCCGGCGGACCGTACGAGCGCGTCGATCCGGTTCGACGTTTCGCGCCCGCGCCTGTGGTGGCCCGTCGGGCACGGCGACCATCCGCTGTACAACCTGTCGGTCCGGCTGACAGGCGGAAAATCGCGCGACCGGTTCGCCTGCCGCGTGGGGCTGCGCACGACCGAGCTGGACACCCGCCCCGACAAGGCCGGTTCGCGCTTCGTCCTGAAGGTCAACGGCAAGGAGATCTTCTGCAAGGGCGCCGACTGGATTCCCGACGACTGCTTCTATCCCGCGCGGACCGACGCCGCGCGCCTGCGCCGCCGGCTGGACCAGGCTCTCCGCGCCAACATGAACATCCTGCGCGTCTGGGGCGGCGGGCTCTACGAGTCCGACGCCTTCTACGACCTCTGCGACGAGATGGGACTGATGGTCTGGCAGGATTTCGCTTTCGCCTGCGCCGCTTACGCCGAGGAGGAGCCCCTGCGCGGGCAGGTGCTCGCCGAGGCCCGGCACAACGTCGTCCGCCTCAGCCGCCACCCCAGCCTGGTCCTCTGGAACGGCTGCAATGAAAACATCCTGGGGTACTTCCATTGGGGCCCGGCCGGGAACACCTGGAAAGACGTTATCGGCACGCGTACCTGGGGACTGGGGTATTACCTGGACCTCCTGCCCACGATCGTCAAAGAATGGGACGGGACGCGCCCCTACTGGCCGGGCAGCCCCTACTCCGGCTCCATGGACATCTCCCCCAACGACGGGAATCACGGAAACCGCCACGTCTGGAACGTCTGGTTCGGCGGGCACTACCACAACTACTACAAGAACCCGTCGCGGTTTTGCAGCGAGTTCGGCTTCCAGGCGCCGCCGACCTGGGCGACGCTCGAGGCCAGCATTCCCCCCGACCAGCGCCGCGAGAACTCGCCGGCCATGCTCGTCCACCAGAAGTGCCAGTCCGGATACGATATGATCCGCCAGTGCATGTCGGAAGACTTCCCGGCCGTCGAGGCGTTCGACGACTGGCACTACCTGGCGCAGCTTTTCCAGGCCCGGGCACTGAAAGCGGGCGTGAGTTTCTACCGCTCCCTCCAGCCCTTCTGCATGGGGGCCATCTACTGGCAGCTCAACGACTGCTGGCCGGTGACGAGCTGGGCGGCCATCGACAGCGAAGAGAGGCTCAAGCCCCTCTGGTACGCCTCGCGGAAGTTTTTCGCCGACCGCGTGCTGATTTTCCAGCCGACGGACGGCGAGATCGCCCTGCTGGCCAACAACGACTCCGACCGGCGCTGGACGGGCACGCTGACGCTCCGCCGCCTGAACTTCGCGGGCCAGACGCTCGCGGTCCGCAAGCTCAAGCTGAACGTCCCGCCGCGCACGAACAAGCGGTTGCTCAAGCTCCCCAAGGCGTTCCATCCGGGCGACGCCGCCGGCGAGATGCTCGTCGCGCAGGCGGGAACCGTGCGGGAAACCTGGTTCTTCACCACCGACAAGAACCTCGCCTACCCCGCGCCGCGGTTCCGCGCGACCCTCGCCCGGCGGGGGCGGGTCTACCGCCTGACCGTCACGGCCGAAACGCTTCTGCGGGACCTGTGCCTCTTTGTCG
>DNAS01000186.1 GCA_003485185.1 Phycisphaerales bacterium
CAGCAGGTTCTCGATCATGGTCGTTGTCCTGTTCTGGAGGTTCGGGGTTGTCGGTTTCTTCGAGACACGGACACTGCCGCTGCTCGAGGCAGGTCCTGCAGAGCCGCTCGCCGCAGTCGGGGCAGCGCGTCAGGCACGACGGGCAGACCGGCTCGCCGCAGACGCCGCAGTCCTCGAGGCATCCGCGGCAGACGGTCTCGTCGCACCGACGGCAGTACGAGATGCACTCGTCGCAGTACTCTTCCTCGCACGAGCCGCACCCGTGCGTCTCGTCGGCGCCCATCGTGCAGCCGCAGTCGTGGCACGGCCGGCCCTCCCAGTCCGTCAGCGCCACGTAGGGCGAACTGGGGTTGTAGGTGGTCAGCACGGCCGTGACCAGCTGGAAGAAGTCGCACAGCCGCCCGTGGACCAGCGCGGCCTCGATGGCCGCGCCGGCGTCCCCCTCGCACAACCGCTCGTCGCTGACATGCGGGTGGGTGACGTGCTCGTTGGCGGCGGCCGGGTGGGGATCCAGGGCCACCACCCGGTAGATCGCCCGATGCGCCTGGCACTCCGACAGCCGGTCGAGGGAAAGCCGGATCTCGAACTCGCCGAGGTAGACATCCTCCAGCTCGATGGCCTCGGTCGTCACGACCAATTGATCCCCCTCGGCGTCGTAGCGGAGGGTCCCGAACTCCGCCCCGGCCTGCTCCAGGTCCTCCAGGATGTCGCGGAGGGTCGGGATTTTCCCGGGGCCGGCCTCGACCCCCTGCACGATCTGGCCGGCGTAGTGCGGCAGGTCCCGCAGGCCCTGGACGAGGCGATCCGTCATCCGCTCGCCCGCGGAGAACCAGTTTCGGTCCAGGCAGACGTCCAGGAGGCGGCTCGTGCGGCCCAGCCGCTCCAGGACCTCCCGCAGGGAGCCCGTCCGCCGGATCCCCTCCGCCAGCCGGCCGGTCCGCAATTGCCTCAGCTGATGATGGATCCGGTCGGCCAGGCGAATTCGCTCGCGCTGCGTCAGTTCCATGGTGTCTCCTTATGCTCGTGGGGCCAAGGGGCACCCAAGACCGCGGGTGCCCCTTCGGATTCGGCGGCGCAGGCGTCACGCTAGGCCGCGGCGCCCTCGATCTTCGTGGGGGTCATCGTGACCCGGTCGCCGTCCTGCAGGACGTAGTCGCGGGCGACGGGCTGGCGATTGACGCGGATCAGGTAGTCCGCGGCGTCCCGGCCGGCGATCCTCTGGGTGAAGAACTTCTCCACCGTCGTGCCGGGCGCCACCTCCACGTAATCCGCGAAGCCGCCGCCGTCGTTGTTGACGAACAAGATCCTTGCCATGGGGTTGTTCCTTTCCGAATCGTGCGCAAGAAAACGGCGGCCACCGCGGCCGCCGCGTCGGTGTGCTTGCGATGCTGCCTGAAAGGCCGACGGAGCGGCTCGTCAGGCCGTGGTCCTTCGCGCCTCCTTCCTCGCGAGCCTCCATCGCGGGAACCACTTCGCGACGGCCTCGCCGTGGACCGACAGCGAGCGATTGACGGCGTCGAGGTCCGTCGACCTGCCCCGAGGGGAATCGCGCAGGACGACGGGCAGGACGTTGTTGCCGAGACGATGCAGGTCGGCGCGGCTGAGGGCGGATGCGGGGACGATCGTCATGGGGAATCTCCTATGGAAAGAGGAATCAGAGGAACAAGTTTCCGCGCGACCGGCCCGATGCCGGCCGCGCGAAAAAAGGCATGCCACTGGAGGCACAAGCGTTCGAGAACCGCCGGGCGCGAGACGTTCGGACGGACCGGTCTCAGGGCCGCTGCGACTGCCTGTCGCCGTCGGCGCCGACCCCCTCGTCGGCTGGCCATTCCTGGAGGCGGCAGAATTGATCGTCCGGACCTTTCGCGAGGGACGGATCGGCCGCGTCGGCGCCCTGCACGTCGTAGTCAAGGATCGTGACCGCGACGGCCTTCGGCTTGATAAGCACGTCGGCCACGCCGCCCCGGACGATCACCACCACGCGAAGGCCGCCAGAACTCGGATCAGGTGGGGTTCGGGACATGGGGGCTCCTGGCAGGATGGTCCCCGGGGGGATTCCTTTCCGTCGGGTCGCGACGAAAGAGATCCGGAGCGATCTCGCGGAGGGGTTGGGGCCGCCAATACAGGTCCCGCTCGACGGCCAGCCCCATCGGGCCACGGAGGGACTGAAGCTCGGCCAGGCTGAAATACCCCAGTTCCGTCTCCAGCCCCTGGACAAGCCCGAAGAACGTGTCCTCCCCGTCGAAGGACACGGCCCACCAGCTCCACGAGGAGTCGGGTGTGAAGTACTTCGCATATGCCACTGCGTCGCCGCCCTGGCCCGCGGGGCTGTCCAGCGGAGGCAAGAGCCGGCGGATCTCCTGGGTCATGAGTTTCATGGGAACTCCTTGAGAAGGGTAAGAGGTTCAAGTGCGGAGGAGCGGGCGGCGGGAGGGGCGAATCATCGAGGATCGGGCGTGCGGCTCTTGAGGTCGTCGATCAGCGCGGACGCCTCGGGCAGCAGCAGGTCGCGCAAGGGCCGGCCGAACCTCTCCGCCGCCTGCTGCTCGCCGTCCAGGCCCCGCTGATCGCAGAGGGCCCGGATGGCCCGCAGTTGGGCCTCGCTGGCCGGGCGCGGCGGCCTTGTCTGGCCGTTGGCCGGCCCCTGGGACACCGCGACGGACTGGCCCTGGGGCGCCTGGGGATCCTCGGCGCCGAGTTCCTCGTCCACCGCCGACCGGGCCAATGTAAACAGCCTGCGAATGCGGTCCTGGAGCAGCGCCGTGTCGCTGGCGAGGGTGCTTTCCAACTCCAGCTCGACGTTCACGCTGGCGCCGCGGGAGCCGAAGCCGGGCTGGCCGATCTTCCGATTGATGCCGCAATTCAGCTTGATCATGGTGGGATATCCTAAGGCCGGCTCGAGCGCTGCACTCGCCGCCGCCGGCCGTGGGGTGTGAGGGGGTCTTGGAGAAATCCCGCCTTCCAAGGCGGTTGGGAAGGGCTATAAATCCCGTCCATATTCTTATAGCGCGAAATCCCTCCGGATTAAGCCGCTTCTGGCCCCGTCGAGATAGATTTCTGCTTCAAAAGGCAGTGCCATCTGTCTGATAGACCCGGCAGGCCTCGCGGATGGCGTCAGGCACCTCTGGCCACGCCTGCAACTCGTCTTCGGCCTCGAACTGAGGGCCGACGGCGCTGGGGCGATGCTGGTGTCCGCCATACGGCCCCTCTGTTACAATCGCTTCCCGCAATGCCCCACCAACAGTCACAACATGCGACACCAACCCCACCCGATCAGATCGCCGGCCTCGTCGAGCGTGTCACGTTTCACAATGACGAATCCGGCTTCTGCGTGCTGCGCATCAAGGCCCGGGGGCACCGCGACCTGGTAACCGTGGTGGGCACGTTGCCCGAGGTGCGGGCCGGCGAATGGCTGGAGGCCCAGGGGGCATGGACCATCGACAAGGAGTACGGCCAGCAGTTCCGAGCCGAAATCCTTCGCACCCTGCCTCCGTCCACGGTCGAGGGCATCGAGAAGTATCTCGCCAGCGGCATGATCAAGGGCATCGGCCCGGTGCTGGCCGGCCGGATCGTGAATGTGTACAAGGAGCGGACTTTCGAGATCATCGACGCCGACCCGCACAGCCTGACGTACGTCGACGGCATCGGTCCGACACGGAAGAAGAAGATCACCGAGGCGTGGGCGGAACAGAAGGCCATCCGGGAGATCATGGTGTTCCTCCACGGCCACAAGGTCAGCACCAGCCGGGCGTTTCGCATCTTCAAGGCCTACGGCAACGAGGCCATCGAGAAGGTCCGGCAGGATCCGTACCGTCTGGCCCGCGACATTCAGGGCATCGGCTTCAAGACGGCCGACGTGATCGCCGAGAGCGTGGGCATCGGCAAGCAATCCGATCTCCGCGCCCGGGCCGGCGTGGAATACGTTCTGCTGCAATTGACCGAGGAGGGCCACTGCGGCTACGGGCGAGAAGAACTGGTCGCCATGGCCGTCAATCTCCTGGAAATCCCCAGTGAAATCATCCAGACGGCCGTGGAGTATCTGCGCCAGGAAGGTCGGATCGTCGCCCGCATACTGGACAGCGATGCCGGCGGGTGCCCCGCGATCTTCCTGGCGGGCCTGGACCAGGCCGAGAAGAACCTCGCCGAAAGCCTGATTGCCCGGCAGGCGGGCAAGCATCCCTGTCCGCAGATCGACGTGGAGAAGGCCCTCGCCTGGGTCGAGGGCAAGACCGGCCTGCAGCTGGCTGTCCAGCAGCGACAGGCGATCCAGCTTGCCTGCCGGTCCAAGGTGCTGGTCATCACCGGTGGCCCGGGGGTCGGCAAGACCACGATCATCAACTCCATCGTCAAGATCCTGCGGGCCAAGAGGCTCAAGGTCCTGATGGCCGCGCCCACCGGAAGGGCCGCCAAGCGCATGGCCGAAGCGACGGGGTGCGAGGCCAAGACGATCCACCGGCTCCTGGTCTTCGATCCCAGGACGCACCAGTTCAAGCACAACGCCGAGCATCCGCTCGAAGGCGACGCGTTCATCATCGATGAGACCAGCATGCTGGACATCACCCTGGCCTGGCAACTGGTGCGGGCCATCCCTTACAGCGCCGCCGTGATTCTCGTCGGGGACGTGGACCAGCTTCCCTCGGTGGGCCCGGGCTGTGTGCTCCGGGACATCATCGACTCGGGCAAGGTGCCGGTCTGCCGGCTCACGAAGGTCTTCCGCCAGGCCGCCCGCAGCGCGATCGTCACCAACGCCCACCGGGTCAACCAGGGCCAGATGCCCTCCTTTCCACGGGAGAAGGTGGAGTCCCCCGGCAGCACGGACTTCTACTTCGTCGAGGTCGCCGACCCCGACAAGGCCGTGGACATGGTGCGGCGCCTGGTGTGCGAGCATATTCCCGCCAAGTTTGGTTTCGACCGCGTGGACGACATCCAGGTGCTTTCGCCCATGCAGCGCGGGGTGCTGGGCTGCCGGAACCTCAACACGGTGCTCCAGGAGGCCTTGAACCCCACCGGGGCGGCTATCCAGCGGTACGGCTGGACGTTCCGCGGGGGCGACAAGGTCATGCAGATGGTCAACGACTACGACAAGGACGTGTTCAACGGCGACATCGGGCGGGTGACCAAGATCGACGAGGTGGAGCAGGAGGTCGTCGTCCGGTTCGACGACCGCCCCGTGAAGTATGACTTCAACGAGCTGGACGAGCTGCATCTGTCCTACGCCACGACCGTCCACAAGAGCCAGGGCAGCGAGTACCCCGTGGTGGTCCTGCCCATCCACACCCAGCACTACATGATGCTCCAACGGAACCTGCTCTACACGGCGATTACCCGCAGCCGCAAGCTGGTCGTTCTGGTCGGCACGCTGAAAGCCCTGGCCATCGCCACCAAGAACATGGACGCCCGCCGACGGGTGACGCTTCTCGGACAACGGCTTGAGGCACTGGACGCCGGTCAGCCAGGGAGAATCGAATGAGATGCCTCGTACTCACAGCATCGCCGGGGCTGATCTTGCTGGCATCTTTGAGCTGCCAGAACGTCCAGGCAGGCAGGCCCGTCAGCGTGATGCCTACGGCGAACATCCAGGTCTCCTTCTCCCCCAGCGGCGGCTGTACGACCGCCATCGTGGCCGCGCTGGGGCAGGCCAAGGAAACCGTTCGCGTCCAAGCCTATAGCTTTACGTCCGCCCCCATCGCCAAGGCTGTCGTCGATGCCCACAACTCGGCCATAAACCAGCGCCATCCAAGGATTCCCTCGCAATTAGATCGTACGCTATGCCGAGATTGGACTGACGGGGTGTTTCGTTTTTTTGAACCTCCAGCCGCCGAGTTGCCTGTTGCTCATTGCGTCGGGCTTCGTCATCCTGCCGCCTCTTGAGCCTGGACTTTGCGTCGGCCAGCAGGGCGGACAGTTCTTGGCCCGCGGGTGTGTCGGAATAGGTCTTCAGTGCGACGCTGGCGCTGTCGATAGCGCTCCGGTAGTCACCTCCAGCAATCTTAGCCTTGATGTCGACCACGGCAGCATCTACGACAGCCTCGCGTTCTTTCTTGGCTTGGTGTTGGCGCTCGGCGGCCAGACGCTGCTGTTCCGCCTGGCGTTGGCGATCGGCAGTGAGGTGCTGCTGTTCCGCCTGGCGTTGGCGATCGGCGGTGAGGCGCTGCTGTTCCGCTTGTCGTTGGTGTTCGTCGGTCGGTTTGGTCTTTTCAACGGCCGTCCTGCCTGCCGTGTCCGTCTGCCCGTCTCGGTCGCTGAAACGGTAAAGGCCCCAGAAGAGCGTTCCGAGGAGGAGGATGCCGATCGTAGCGCCCAGCAGGAAGCTGTGTTTGCCCAGGAAGGCGGCCGCTGCGCCGTGGACCATTTTGCCCCGCTCCGCCCCGGCCGGCGCGGCACCGGTCAGCACGGCGGCGATCTCGTCGATCCCGGGCCGCTCGGCAGGGTCGTACGACAGGCAGCGCGAGACGAGGTCGTCCCACCGCGAGGGGCAGTCGGGATTGAACATCCGCATGGGGCGGTAGACACCGACAGGGCGGCGACCGGCGACCAGATCGTACCAGAGCATGCCCAGGGCGAAGACGTCGCTGGCGGGGCCGACCGGGCCGCCATCGCACTGCTCCGGCGACA
Source organism: Phycisphaerales bacterium (assembly GCA_003485185.1). Lineage (GTDB taxonomy): Bacteria > Planctomycetota > Phycisphaerae > SM23-33 > SM23-33 > UBA12270. The sequence continues at coordinate 6,616 of DNAS01000186.1, forward strand.
TGTAGCCGGCGGTGCCGGCGGCCGCGCCCGTCATCGTTACGGCCGTCACGCCCGGCACGCCGCGGGACTTGGCGATCCCCAGGTCGGCCAGCTTAGCCAAGCCGTCCCGCGCCACCAGGACGTTGCTGGGCTTCAGGTCACGATGGACGATGCCGCGGCCGTGGAGATAGTCCAGCGCCGCGACGACCTGTCGGAGGAGGTTCCGGATGCCGTCGAGGGAAATCGGTCGCCCCTTGGACCGCGCCTGGGTGGCAAGCCTCTCCAGCGACACGCCGTCCACCCAGTCGGTGGCCATCCAGTCCAGGCAGCCCTCCCGGCCGCAGTCCCGGAGCCGAATCAGGTTCGGATGGACCAGCGATTGGAGCGTCCGCGATTCGCGCTGGAACCGCTCAATCCAGCCGCCGCCCGCGTCGCTCTTGAGCAGCTTGATCGCCGCCGGCATGTCCTTGCCCTCGTCCAAGCCGCGCAGGACGATCCCCATGCCGCCCTCCGCAACGAACGCGTGGATGGTGTAGGGACCGACCTTCCGGGGCAGCCAGCCCTCGAAGCCCGCGCCGTACAGGGCGAGCTTCCGCGGCCGGCCCGTCCGGCACGCCAGGATGTCGGTGACTTTCGCACGCATGGGAGGCACGAATACCTAACACAATCCTAACACCATGCCGCGGAATCGGCAAGGGGATTTGCGAGGACCCCACCGAGCCCTCGCCCCCGACCGCCGCGGCCGCCCTTCCGGCCATCTCTTTGAGGCCGAAGACGAGTCCCAAGGATGGCTCGAACTCCACGCCGCCATTCTCGTTGCGATCGATGAACTCTCCGACCAGCAGTTCCCGGATCAGCCCTTCGTTGATGCCCGGCTGCTGGGCGAAGTCGAAGCTCTCGATCGTCTTGAACGTCGGGAATGCCGCGGCCTTGATTCGGCGCTCGGTCGCCCGCTGCTGTCGCTCGATCAGTTCCCGCTCGCACAACTGCAGCAGGAAGGTCTGGAAGGGCTGGTTCTCCTTCCCGCAGACGGCCGCCACGGCGGCGTATTCCCGCAGGATCGTCGGCAGCTTGAGCTGCTTGAGGCAGTGTTCCAATAGAACCGTGGCCTTGCGTTCAGACATGGGCCACCTCCCGCAGCCGGCCGTAGCTGCCCAGGTCCGTAGCGGCCAGCCGCGCCGGGGCGGAACTGCTGTTCCAGGTCTTCGCCGACCGCTACGAGCGGGCCAGCCTGCTGATCACCAGCAACCTGGCCTTCGGAGACTGGGGGCAGGTCTTCCAGGGCGAACGGATGACGGCAGCCCTGCTGGACCGCCTGACGCATCGCTGCCACATCTTCGAGATGAACGGCGAGAGCTACCGGTTCCGGGAATCCGTCAAGGCTGGCAAGAAGACCAAGGCCGCCGGAGAAGGCAAGACCGCAGACCCCAGGGCCGCCTCAACACAAAAAGTGTGACCCTTTACGCCGCCTGACATGGCGGCTTATACTGTGACCTTGGTGGGTCCGAATTGCGTGCCGAGTTGGGCCCATTTTGCTCGCCGATTACCAAGCTCACGAACCGCGTCCTTGACCGTGGTGTAGCCCCCGGCGAAGCCGTCCTCCTGCAGCATCTGCCACATCCGCTTGACCGTGTACCGCTGCTTGACCGGCAGGGCGCGGTTGGCCTCGATCAACTCCTTGAGCCGCCCCAGCCAGGGAGCGATCACCGCCTTGTCGGCCGCCTGCTGCCGCAAGTATCCCGGCGGGGCGGCATGCTGGAGAATCCGCTTGAGCGTGTCCCAGTGAATGCCGAACCGCTTGCAGGCCTGCCGCTTGGAGACCCCATCAACCAACACCGCCCGCCGAACGTCCGTCCATTGTTCCATGTCCGTATGCACTCCGGTCTGACTCCCTTCGTCTCGGCTGGGCCATGCCATCCCATCGGGAATGACTGATCCGTCCGAAACTACGGGAGCTCTTGTCCAAGAGCGCTACGAAATTGCCCCGCCCGCCCCGCGCCACGGTTTTGCTCCGCCCTTTACAAACATTCCTGGTCTTGTCGCTTTTAATGGGCTTTGCGGGTGTCGCCGACACCCGCTGTTAGCGATGAGTCACCTGCTGGTGGAATTCCATAAATTTCCTTCGCAAACAGATGCCAGTGATTTCTTTCACCGACGGCAATTTGGATTCTCGACATCCGCTATGTTGTTCACATACCACCTCGCCGACCCAACAATACCCGACGTTTGTTGTCCGAATTCGGTCGGATTCAGCGGTAGTGATTGCGGTGTTTTTCCAAGGCTTGGCAGATCGCTTCGATATTCTCCAGCGGCACATCCGGTGCGCATTCCGCTGTCAGCCATAGCCCGCCTTCCGGCGAACCCATTGCCTCAACCACCTGACAAACATGCCAGTCGATGTCGGCCGGTGTGCAAAAAGGAAACATCTGCCGATCCAGGTCGAGGTTCACGCAGATATTGCCTTTGCACACCCGAACCAGATTGTCCAAACCGTTGGCGCGGATTTGTGGATTCAGGACGTTCACGCCACATTCAATCAAATCCGGGATGATCTCCCAGATGTGTCCGTCAGTGTGCATGTAGACCCAATGCCCTTCCTCGCGGACCCGGCCATATAGTTTTGCATAGCACGGCTTGAGGTATTTTCGCCATTTGGCCGGACTGATCGGCAGCGAATGCTGGATACCCAGATCGTCGCCGAAATAGAGCATCTGGGATCCCTTCCCGCGCACCTTGGCCAGTTCCCTTTCCAACTGGCGAAGGTTATACGCCAGCACAACGTCAATGAGCCGCTGAAGCTCCGGCGGTTCTTCGGCGAAATCGACCATGACTTCCTCGAAGCCCCGCAAGTCACACAACCGCAGGTACATGAATCCATGCGGCAGGCCGATATCTTTCTCGGGAGCCTTCAACGTCTCCACCGACTGGCGCGTTGGAACGGGATGATGTGTCACGATCGCCTGCATGCCCTGGCAGACATTCTCCCAAACGCATCCCCACGCATCTACATGCCGGCCTATGGCATAAGTGGGATTATGGATGTCGTCATAGCTTTTCGGCCGCGAGGAGAACACCAGCGGATGCCGCCGGATTAATTCGTCAAGCCGGTCGCGATATTTCATCCACGTCGCCGGCAACAGAGACACACTCACAGGGATATGCTCGGGATGTTGAAACTGCATCGCCCGAAGCCGCTCCTGATCCATATCATCCATTCCTTTCGTGTCTGATCTGCGTAACACCTTTTTCATTCGGCGTCGAGGAGCGTCAGGATGCCCCACTTCCGCGGGTTCATCCACATGCCGTAAATGGGGACGGGCCAGTGCAGGGTGTCCAGGAGCCCGCGCCCGTCGTTGTTGAACATGATGTAGTAGACGCCCATGCGGCGCCCGGGCCGGGCGTTCACCGGCGCCAGCTCCCGCCACGGGAGCGTCAGCTCGTAGAGAAGCCCGCCGGCAACCGGCGTGACCCGCAGGTATCGATCCCCGAGGGACACTTCCGGCGCGGGAGGCTGGAAGCCGCCGCCGGTTTCGTCGTTGGGCGCCCAGCCGCGGTACAGTTCCGCGCCGTCCGGCGTCAGGGCCAGGTTGAACGTGTAGACGTTTCCGAGCAGTTCCTTCCGGCGCAGCATCGGGTCGATCGCCAGTTGCAGGCAATCGGCGTTGTAGGCGTAATGCCCGCGGAACGGCTGGTAGTGGACCGCGTCGCGGACGGTTGCCCGCATCCGGAACGCCGCGTCGTCCCAGGCGAACTGGAGCCGCGCCGAGAACACGTCCGCGCCCGGCCAGGGACGCCCCAGACCATACGCGGACTTCGGGACAAACTCCGCGCGGTCCACGCCGATCGCGGGCACGCGCGACCAGTCGCCGCGAAACCGCCGCACGCCGACAAACGTGAGGAACCCCGC
>DNAS01000148.1:0-1255 GCA_003485185.1 Phycisphaerales bacterium
GGCCCCTACAGAGATGAACGCCGGGACGGCCTGCCTTCTCTCCGCCGGCGCGGGGCGAACCTTCGAATCCGAACTCCCGGCCAGGGCCGCAACGCGGTCTGATTGTCGATGTGCCATCTGCGCACCTTTTCCCCTGACGAGAAGAACCTGCCTTGGCTCCCTCGGCGTCAGGAGCCTTTCATGGCCGCGATCCACGAAACGATGTACATTGTACATCACATAGGAAGTATACCCCCTTCCCGCCAGGAACGTCAAGAACAAGCATACGTAATCCATCCGATTTTTTCTCAGAAACCAGACTTTCTCGTCTTGTCCAACCCGCTGGGACGGAGCCCTATCCCCTTCGCGTCGGCTTTTTCCCGCTCTGCCCGGCCGACAAGCTCGCCCAAGTCAGGGTAAGACCCTATGCGGTCCTGAACGAAACAATACCCTTTCTCATTGTATTTAATATAGTTACGAATTCTACACCGCAACAGATTTGCATGTGGCCGGGCTTTTCCAGTCGGCTATTTCCTTACGATTTCAACTGTCGGCTTCCACCATCCGGATTTTGCGCTTGACACTTTGTACATTCTTAGTGTACATTATTGAGTGACGTAGGAGCGGTCTCTACATCTCATTTTTCGCGAGCGTGACAGTCACAGGAATGGAAGGTCCATTACAAAAGGAGCGCAAGATTATGTCTGGAAACACATCTCGACTCGTCCTGACGGTCTTGACGGCTGCGTTGCTCACGTGGTCCGGGTCTCAAGCCGTGGCGGCAAACTTGTGGTGGGACGGAGACGCCAACGGCGTACCCGGCGGATCGGGCACGTGGGACCTGACGTCGGCGGTCTGGTTGGACGCCTACCCGACCGGCAACCAAGTGGTCTGGACAAACGGAAACGCCGCATATTTCTACACGACGGCAGGAACGGTGACCATCGCCAACGGCACGACCATCAGCGCCACCGGCGTCACCTTCCACCTGGTCCCCGGCTTTGTCATCAATGCCGCGGGCACGGGCGTGTTGACGTTCAGCACCGGCAACCTTTCGGTTTACCAGAACGCCACCATCAATGCCCCCATCACCAGCATCACCAGCGGCGGGGGCAACCTGAACAAGAGTCAGGCCGGGACATTGACCCTGACCGGAAGCAACACCTATACGGGCGCGACAAGCATCGCCGCGGGCGCAATCAGCGTTTCGTCCGTGGGCAACTACGGCACGAGCCTGGCCAGCAACCTCGGTTCTCCCGGCACGGAAACCCAAGGC
>DNAS01000148.1:1375-6047 GCA_003485185.1 Phycisphaerales bacterium
CATCTACATGGGCAGCGGGACATCCACCGGCACGCTGATTTACACCGGAAGCGGCGAGACCACGAACCGCTACATCAGCCTGGGCTCCAACAACAACGCCGGTGGTGGAACGATTCAGACCGACGGCAGCGGCGCGCTGGTCTTCACCCACAACTTCGCCAACAACGGCACGCCCACGACGGCCGGCACGAGGCTGCTGACCCTCCAGGGCTCCAGCACCGCCAATAACGAGATCCAGGGCGCCATCTCGGATGTCGACACGGGCGCCGGAAAGCTCACCGGAATCACCAAGAACCAGGCCGGTAAGTGGATCCTGTCCGGCGCCAGCACCTACAGCGGCGGCACGACGATCAACGCCGGAACGCTGCTGGTGAACAACACCACCGGAAGCGGCACCGGCGCGGGCGACGTGTCCGTGACCGGCGGAACGCTGGGCGGAACGGGCACCATCGGCGGCAACGTGTCCGTCAGCAGCGGCGCGTTCCTTGCCCCCGGAGCCTCGGTCGGAACGCTCTCCGTCGGAGGCAACGTGCAGATCAATGGAACCCTCAAGATCGAACTGGACGGCACGGGCGCCGGATCGGCGGACAAGCTGGCCGTCACCGGCGGCCTGGACATCTCCAACGCGACAGTGGACTTCAACGAGCTGGTGGCCGTCGATGATGCCGCGTATATCTTCGCCACCTACGGGTCGCTGAACGGCACGCAGTTCGCCAACGTCCTGAACAAGCCCACGGGCTACGACATCGTCTACAACTACAACGGAAACCAGATCGCCCTGGTGATCCCCGAACCGGCATCGCTGTCGTTGCTGGGTTTGGGCGGGCTGCTGATGCTGGTGCGTCGCCGCCGGGAAGCGTGATTCGCCGTGCGAGGAAACGGATTGGAAGGACAGGGCGGCCCCGGCGGTTTCGGGGCCGTCCTTTTTCCCCGCTTCGACTCCGGGCGGCGCGGGAACGCGGGTAGCGGGGTGTTGCGGAACCTCGCAGGGAGTAATTAGAATGGATGCCGGATGGGAGCGATGACCTCCCCAATCCGCCCCGAACCGGCTGATCCAGGGAGACGATGTGACGCTCAGCAATGCACAATCCTCGACCCCCGACTCGCGGAAGGTCCGCTCGACGGGCGAAGCCACGTCGATTTCCAAGATCGCCAAGAGCGTGGGGGTTTCGCACGTGACGGTTTCCCGCGCCCTGAACGATCCCACGAAGGTCAATCCCAAGACGTTGGCGCGGATTCGCAAGGCCTGTTCGGAGGCCGGCTTCACCCCTCGCGTGATCCCTAACCGCCTGAAGACCGTTTCGCTGATCGTACCCGCCTGCGACGAAATCCTCCCCGGAGACAGCGTGCTGATCAGCCGGATCGCGGCGCTGTTGAGCGACCGGCACTATCACGTGGTTGTTTCGTCGGTCGACGGGATCGAAACCCTGTCGGTCCTGTTCCAGAAAGCGTTCATCGCCATCCTGAGGGAGCTTCGCCCGGAGATCTTGCCGGTCATCCGCCGCTATGCCGCCAAGGCGCCGTTCGTGACGATCAACGACATGAACGAACAGGTCGGGCCGGACGCCGTGCTGCTCGGTTCGGACCATCGCCAGGGAATCACAGCCGCCATGGAGCACTTCCTGGCGCGGGGACATCGGCGGATCGGGTACGTGGCGACCGACCTGAAAACTCGCGGCCTGCGCGACCGCCTGGAGACGTATCGACAGATCATGAAGGCGCAGGGGCTCTACGACGACGCGCTGGTGTTCGTCAACGAAGAGTCGCTTCTGCCCGAGGGGTTGCGCCGCCTCTGCTGGGAAAACGTCACGGGGCTGCTCGTCGCCGAGGCGCAACTGACGCCGCGCGTCCTGTATTATCTCAAGCTGATGGGCAAGGAAGTGCCCCGCGACATCTCGCTGATCACCCACGAGCTGGCCGGCGCGTACGAGTTCGTCTATCCGCCGATTACCTCCTTCGTCCAGCCCGGCGAGCGCCTGGCCGAACTGGCCGTCGAGACGGTCCTCGGTAAGTTGCAGGACAAAAACCGCCCCGTGGAGCACACGCACTACCTGCCGTACAAACTGGTCGTTCGGGAATCGGTCCGAAACATCTAGATCGGGAACCTCCCCGGCGGGGAGAGGCGAAGGAACGCCCTACAACCCTATGCCCATTTATTTTTTTGACGATCGGAATCAACGGGCCTGTCACGGTCTGCTGGCTGTGCCGGGCCCGGTCCGCAAGCTCGGTCCGGTAGCCGACACCGACACGCCCGACGGTCCGTGGGGGTTGGATGCGTTTTCCGGCTGCGTGCTGGGCCGCGACGGCGGCGGGTGGCGTGCCTACGTCACCGCCTACCACAAGGACCGCGCGCAGTTCGACCAGTCGCGCCCCTTTTTCTGCGAGAGCGACGACGGCCTGACCTGGACCCGCCGGGGATTGGTCGAATTCCGCCGGATGCCCGAGGGCTTCCAGGGCTACCTCAAGCAGCCGTCGGTCCTGCGCCTCGACGACGGCGGATATCGCATGTACGTCTGGTTCCACGGGCAATATCGCGGACAGAGCGTCGCGCGGCTGTGCACCGCCGTCAGCGCCGATGGATGCGTCTTCGAAGTGGAATGCTTCGACCCGCCGATCCTGCATCACGTCAACGAGTTAAAACGATGGGGCTTCGAGCCCGGCCTGACGCCCAACGAGGCGTTCGAGGCGCACCAGAAGGCGACGGAACCGGACACGTCCGACGAGTTGCTCCCGCTCAAGCGCCTCCGCTCGAACGATTCGACGAACCTCTTCCGCGATTCGCGCACCGGGCAGGTGATCCTGTACGGCGTGCTGTTCATCCCCAACCCCGCGGGCAGTCCCCGGCGGGAAGAGCGGGACAATGCGCGATCGCTGTTGCGAATCGTCACCCGGCGGACCAGCGACGACGGCCTGTCGTTCTCCGACCCGCAAATCGTTCTCGTCCCGGACGAGATGGACCCGCTGGACCAACAGTTCTATTACCTCTCCCTGCACCGCCAGGACGGGTATCACTTCGGGCTGCTGGGCGATTACCGCGTCATCGACCAGACGATGGACCTGGGGCTGGCCGTCAGCCGCGACGGCGTGCAGTGGTCGCGCCCGGCGCGGAGCCCGCTGATCCCCCGTGACGCCGAGGGGTTCGACAGCATGTCCGTCTATGTCGCCGACAACCTGATCGACGCCGGGGACGACTGGCTGGTTCTGTATCGCGGCGGGCGCCTTCCGCACAACACCGGTTCGCGCCAGCACCAGGAAGTGACGATGGCGCTGGCGCAGGTCGGAAAGCGCCGCCTGATCGGTCTGGACACCGCCCAGCGGGGCGAGGGAAGGCTGCTGACCGCGCCGTTCTTCCTCACCCAGCCGCAGATGACCCTCGACGCGGACGTGCGCGGATCGCTTCGCGTGGAAATCTGCGACGCGTTCGGAAACCCCGCGCCCGGCTACCGGCGGGAGGATTTCGTGCCGATCCGCGGCGACAGCCGCCGCCACCGGCTGCAATGGAAGGACCGCAACACCGACCGCTATCAGTACGAGCCTCTGTCGCTCCGCATCGAAGCCGCGGACGCCACGCTCTTTGCCTTGGAGATCTAGGATGCCGAACCGCATTCGTGTCGCCGTCGTGGGAATCGGAAACCGAGGCTCCTGGGCACTGGACGCCTTCCAGCGCACCGGCCAGTTCGAAGTGGCCGCCCTGGTCGATCCGATCGGTGCCCGCGTTGACTACGCGAGGAAGACGAAGAACCTCCCCGCGGCGGCTGGGTACGCCGACCTGACGACCTGCCTGACCCGCACGCCGCTGGACGCGGTGGCCGTGTTCACCCCCGACGGGATGCACGCCGAACCGGTGGAAGCGGCCTTGCGCGCGGGCAAGTGGGTCTTTGTGGAAAAGCCCCTGGAAATCACGAACGCCCGTCTGGACCGGATCATCGAGGCCGACCGCCAGGCCGGGGGCAAGACGTTCGTGGGATTCAACCTGCGGTTCGCCCCCGTCTACGCGACGATGAAACGCCTCCTGGACGAGGGCGTGACCGGGGAGATCCTGACCGTCCAGGCGGACGAATTCTACGACGGCGGGCGGACGTACTTCCGCCGCTGGAACCGCCTGCGCTCCGTCGGCGGCGGATTGTGGGTCACCAAGAGCTGCCACGATTTCGACCTGCTGCACTGGCTGGTGGGCGCGGACCCGACGGGCGTCTACGCGAGCTGTGCCCTGCGCCACTACCGCCCCAAGCCCGAAGCGACGATGTATTGCCGCGATTGCCGGCTCAAGGCCGACTGCCCCGACCGCCACGACCTGCACCCCCTGCCGTGCACCCCCATGGACGAGTTGACGGAACAGGCCACCGGGCAGCGCGCGGATCTGTGCCTGTACAACAGCGACAAGGACACGTTCGATCACGGACAGGCGTGCGTGCGGTTCGCCAACGGCGCGATGGCGACCTACACCGTCAGCGTCGTGGCGGGATTCACCAACCGTCGGATCCGCGTCGCGGGAACGAAGGCCGCCCTCGATGCCGACATGGAAGCCGGAACCGTCGTCATCCGCCGGCGCGACCCGTCGGGCGAGGAGCGACTCACCCCCGGCAGCGGGCTCGGGCACGGCGGGGCGGACGAATTCGTGATGGGCGCGTTCGCGGCATTCATTCGCGGAAAACCGGTCCCGCACATGGTC
>DNAS01000148.1:6138-21861 GCA_003485185.1 Phycisphaerales bacterium
GTCCCGCACATGGTCCGACCCGCCGAAGCCGCCGTCGCCGTCCGGATCGGGCTGGCCGCCACCCAATCGTGCGACGAAGGCCGATTCGTCCCCCTCGCCTGAACGCGCCGATGCGCCGTCTCCGGTTCGATCACGGCGCCTGGTAATTGTCCGGCCCGCCGCAACGATGCCAGTGGCGGTTGACCTTCCACATCAGCAGCACCACCCCGAGGGTCAGGACAGACGGCCAGAGATATACGTATCGGTAATCGTCCATCCAGTCGAAGAACAGTCCGCAGAGCGGAGTGACGATCAAGACCACCACAGCCGAAATGAACACGTTGCAACTGACGAACTGACCGTAGCGATCCCGCGGGAACATGTTGACGATGAAGGCCGCGTTCGTCACTCCCCAGAAGAAGGCAACCACGTTGTAGACGATGGTCCAGACGACGTACGTCCCCGGACCGGTGATGAACAGGTATCCGCAGATTTTCCCGACGCTCAACAGCAGCGCGCAGACGATGATCATCCGCTGGCTCTTCCACCGGTCCACCAGGTTGCCGCAGAAATACGCCAGGGGCAGGACGGCGATGGCCGTCCAGGCACGCACCTGCCCGAGGGTGGCCATGTCCATGCCCAGCGTCTCCCGCATGAACAGCACGTCGAAGAGGTTCCCCGCCACCTGCGAGATGCCGTACATCGCGAACGCGCCGTACATCCACAGGTACATCGGGTGGCGGAAGCAGTGGCGGGCATAACTGGCGAAGACGGCAATCGGGTTGACGGTGCGCTGATCCGTCGGCGGAGGATACTCGGGCTCCTTGACCTTCCAGCAAACGACGAGGAATCCCAGGCCGTACACCGCCGCCACCCCGAAGAACACGCCGGTCATGTGCTTTTCAGCCAGTCGCATGAAGAAGAAGCTGAACACGAACAGTCCGGCCAGGCCGAAAACGCGGAACAGCGACATGAACCGTCCCATGAACTGCCCCGGGACCACGTCGGGCATCAGGTAGGCGTAGCAGGCGGAGCAGACCGCGTTGAAGAACATGTACGACGCGATGGTGACGGCGAAAACGAGCGTGGCGCCGTTCAGACCGATCCCCTCCAGGGCGAGCCGCAACCATCCGACCTGCTCCAACCATTGCGCGATGCGGGGAGACAGGGGAATCAGGCACAAGGACATCACGATCAGCGGCGCGGTGACGACCATGAAGGGGATTCGCCGCCCCCACCGTGTGCGAAGCTGATCCGACCGGTAGCTGATGATCGGCATGATGAACAGGCCGAAGATCGCCGGGATCGTGCCCATGATCAGGCTGATGGCGGTGTTGGACAGCTGGTGTTCTTTCAGCAGCAACGGCACGAGGGTGGGAACCACCTGCTCCATGAGAACCAGGACGAAGTCCCCCCAGAGCAGCCAGCCGAAAAGACGCCACAGCGTGGGGGGAATGCGTTGGGCGTGAGGAATTCCGACCCCCGCGCCACCCGGGGACGGGGAGGGCGCCGCCGTACGCGCCGGGGCTGCCTCCGCCTGGGCCGAGGGAGGCGACGCCTCCGGCGTGGAGCCTTGGTGTACATTGCTCATCAACGATGATCCTACCACCAGAATGTCCGTATCGCCAATTAATTCAGCAATATTGGCAAATATTCCAACCCAAAACCTTTCCGGCCTGGTTTAATTTGTCATTGCTTATGTTCTATGTTCATTGTTTAATATTCTTGCAGATCCCTTTCAAGCGAATAATACAACATGAAATGGTTTGACGCCCTGTATAACCGATGGATGCTTCGCCGGCGAGGGGTGGAGATGGAGGAATATCCCCTCGTCCGCGGGCGGATTTACGTTCGCCTGGACGACGCCGCCTCGCGGATTCGTTTCGGGAAACAGGTCCGCATCAATTCCGGACTGGTCAACCCGACGGCCGGGACGCGAATGATCCTGGTCGCGCTGGCGGGCGGGGAAATCCTCATCGGCGACCACACGGGGATGTCCAATTCCACGCTCATCGCCAAAACGCGGATCCGGATCGGGCAGCACGTGTTTCTCGGCGCCGGGTGCAGCATCTATGACACGGATTTCCATTCCATCCATCACCGCGACCGGATCCAGCGCAACGCGAACGTCAAGACGGCGCCGGTGACGGTGGGCGACCGGGTGTTCATCGGCGCCCACGCCATCCTCCTCAAAGGCGTGACCATCGGCGACGACGCGGTCATCGGCGCCGGCGCGGTCGTGACGAAGGACGTCCCGGCCGGGGAAATCTGGGGCGGAAATCCCGCCCGCTTTCTCCGCAAGGTGGTGCAACCGACATGAAGGCGACGACGCTTCTTCCCGACCTGTTCTGCTTCCACGACACCTGCAACGTGTACGTGGTGCGCGACGGGACAGAGGCCGTTGCCGTCGATTTCGGCTCGGGACGGTGGTTGCGCGAACTGCCCCGCCTCGGCGTCCGCTCGCTGCGCCACGTGTTCCTGACGCACCATCACGCCGACCAGTGCGCCGGGCTGGCGGCGCGGAAAACCTCGCCGTTCGTCGTTCACGCGCCGCGCGAAGAGGAACGTTTTCTGTCTCCTGCCGGCGTGGCGGCGTATTGGCGCGCCCGTCGCCCGCGTGAAGGATGCCCGCCCAGCTATTCCGTTCTTCCGCGGGGCCTGCGCGGCGTGCGATACGACATGGCGGATTCCGCGGACCTGTTCTGGGGCCGGCGGCGCATCCGGTTTCTCCGCACGCCCGGGCACTCCCTCGGCGCGCTGTCCGTTCTGCTGACGCACGAGGGAAAACAGGTCGTCTTCTGCGGCGACGCCGCCCATGCCGGCGCGACCCTCTGGCAGCCGTACCACCTCGAATGGGACCACTGGACGGGCGCTGGCGCGCTGGCGGCGTGGGAAGGCGTCCGCCGGCTGGCGGACCTCCAGGTGGACCTTCTCTGCCCGGCGCACGGCCTGGCCGTCGCGGACCGCCCCCAGGCGATGCTGCGGCAACTGGCCCGCAAGCTCATGGATTTTTATCGCGCCAAGGGAAACGTCTCCCCCGGCGAGCGGGACGACTACGCGGATTCGGAACCCCTCCCGTGCGGCGCGAGACGCGTTCTTCCGCACCTGTTCCAGTACGACAACAACAGCTACCTGCTGCTGTCCGAGACGGGCGAGGCGATGCTGATCGACCCGCCGACCGATCCGAAGCGCACCGCGCCGCTGCTGGCGGAACTGCGTCGTCCGCCGGTGACAGCCGCGACGGCGACCCACTTCCACTCCGACCACACCGGCGGACTGCCCGCGGCACGGCGCCGCTACGGCGCGAAAGTCTGGTTGCACCCGTGGGTGGCGGCGATCCTGCACCGCGGAAACCATCGGGAACTGGTCTCCTTCCCCGCCGAGACGGTCCGCGCGGACCGTCTCTGGCCGGCGCGGGGGCGCTGGCGCTGGAACGAATACGAGTTTCGCATCGCGCCGCTGCCGGGGCAGACGTGGTGGCACTGCGGATTCATGACCCGCGTGGACGGACAGAAGGTGCTGTTCAGCGGCGACAATTTCCAGCCCGCCTCTCGCTGGAACGGGACGGGCGGTTTCTGCGCGTTCAACGGCAGCCGGCTGGAAGGCTACGCCCGCAGCGCGCGGCTCGTGCTGCAATGGCGGCCCGACCTTCTCGCCGCCGGACACCGGACGTATTTCCGCTTCCGCGCAAGCCGGTTCCGCAAGGTTCTCCGCTGGGCGTCGCGCGCGAAATCCGCCGTCCAGGCCCTCTGCCCGACGGGCGACCTGGAGAACGACTACCATCTCCATTCGATTGCAAGGGAATCCCGATGACTTCGCCGAACCATTCGATCCTGGCCGTCGCGCATTACCACGAACCGCTGGCGTTCTGGCGGCGGCGCGGCGGGTGGTTCACCGACAGCGAGGAGCACCACGAGCGATTCTTCACCGCAGAGACGGTCGAGAAACTCGCCGCGCTGGGCGTCACGACGGTGGTCTGGCCGGGCTACAAGGGACTCGGCCTCCAGTTCGAGCGCCCCGAGCTGGAGCGCCTCAAGCCGTTCCGCAAACTGCTGGATCGCGCGGGGATCGAGCTGGGCGTCTACCTGCAATGCGGCTCCTACTACGCCGAAACGTTCTACGAGGAAAACCCCCAGGCGCGCGACTGGACCGCGCTGGACTACTGGGGCAAGCCGCACGTCTACAGCGAGTTCTATCGCTGCTACTGGCGCCACCGCCCGTGCCTGACGCACCGGGCGTTCAGCGAATACGTGGCCCATGCGGCGCAGACCCTCATCAAGGATTACGGCGCGACGTACTTCAACTGCGACAACAACGCGCAGATGCCCTGCTACACCCCCCACTTCCGGCAGGCCTTCGTGAAATTCCTCAAGGACAAGTACCAGACCCACACCACCGAGGGCCTGGCGACGTTCGTGCGGCGGTACGGGCACCCCAACGTGGACAACGTCGTGCTGCCCAACGGTTCGCCCCGCCGCCCGCTGGAAAGCCTGCACGCCCTGCCCGACCCAGGTTTGCAGGACTGGGTGGAGTTCCGCTGCCGCCTGGTGGCGGGCAACGTGCAGATCATCACGGCCGCCGCAAAACAGGCGAACCCCAACGTCCGCCTGTGCTACAACCTGGCGTACGATTACGGCGAGTTCCATCAGCTCGTCTGGGCCACCGAGCCGGAATTCGTGGCGCCCCACGCCGATTTCCTATTCTCCGAAGACGGAAACCAGCCCCGCGTGACGTCGGACGGCCGGCTCATCAGCCAGGTTCACACCGCCAAGCACGTCCGCGCCATGGGGCGGCGCGCGAACCTCTACCCGCCGCACGCGACGGCCGACCAGTCCTCCCACGACGCGATGGCGCTGTGGATGATGGAGATGGCGGTCCACAATCAGGGCGACTTCGGGTGCCTGTACGCCAACGATTTCGACCTGCCCGACGACGACCCGCGCCCGGCGACGCTCCGCTTTGTCCGCAAACACGAGGACGTGTTCACCGACAACACGACGGTCTCCCAGATCGCGGTGCTCCGCAGCCGGCATTCGAGCGCGATCAACTGGCTGGAGGCGACGGAAGGTCGCCTGCTCGCCCAGCAGGCGCTCTACGAGGCGGGCCTGCAATGGGACAACGTCCTGGAATCGCTCGATGGGCTCGACCGCTACCGCCTGCTGATCCTGCCCGACACCGTCTCCGTGCCGAACGCCTGCGTCAAGCGGATCGCCGACTACGTCCGCGGCGGCGGGCGCGTGCTGGCGGTCGGCGCGGCGCTGTCCTGCGACGAGTGGGGCTGCCGACGGGCGAAGTCCGCCGCGATGTCGCTGTTCGCCGAGCGCGACAGCGCCTACGGCCTGTCCGAGGCGAAAACCTACGCCGGCGCGGTGCTGGCGGCCTGGCTGGGCCTGGAAGGACAAGCCGCCGGAAGGCTCTTCGCCTTCCCGCGCCTGGCCCACCCAAGCCCCCTCCGCTGGGATCCCGACGCCTCCCGCGCGCCCGTGATCAACTTCGAACATCACGCGATGCCGCTGAACGGCGAGGCGTTCCTCGCAGCCGTGCGCGACGCCCTGCAAGCGCCGCCGCTGGTGGAGACGGTTTGCGGAAATTCGAATGCCCGCGTCATCCCGGCCCTGCTGCGGTCCCTGCACGACCGGTCGATCAGCCTGCACGTGCTGAACTATCGCCCGCAGGAGAAAGTCGCGTCGCTGAGGGTTCGCCTGAATCTGGCCGAACTGCGGGCCGTCTCCGGCGCGCAGGTCCTCCTGCCGGACAGCGACCGCCTCCAGCCGGTAGCGGTCGCGCGGGAGGGCGACGCGACGGTCCTGACCCTGCCGCCGTTCCGGCACTACACCGGCGTCCTGTTTGGAGAGTGAATGCCGCTGCCTGATCCGTGATTCTGAACCTTTTGCGAGGAAGCGCATCCGTCATGGCCGCGAAATAACCATCCAGGAAGGCTGCCCCCATGCCCCGCTATACCATCGTTCACAAGCCGCTCGATCCGAAGGCCTCGTGGTTCCCGAAGCTGCGGTTCGGGATGTTCGTGCATTTCGGCCTGTATTCCATTCCCGCGCGCGACGAATGGATGATGAACCACGAGCGGATCGCCTTTCCCGAGTACCGCAAGCTGATGAAGCGATTCAATCCTCGCCGGTTCGACGCCCGCCAGTGGGTCCGGTCCGCGCGCCAGGCGGGTGCGAAATACATCGCCCTGACGGCGAAGCACCACGACGGGTTCTGCCTGTTCGACTCGGCGTTGACGGACTACAAGATCACCAACACGCCGTTCGGGCGCGATCTGGTGGGCGAAGTCGTGGACGCCTGCCACCGCGACGGGATGCGCATCGTCCTGTACTACTCGCAGCCCGACTGGGCGCACCCCTGTTACGTGCCCGCTCCGGGCTGTCTCAAGGACTGGCGCGTGGGCAGCCCCACCGACACGCCCGACTGGCCCGCCTATCTGCGCTACCTGTTCGGGCAGGTGGAGGAACTGTGCACGAAGTACGGGCGGATCGACGGCCTCTGGTTCGACGGGATGAACAAGGGGGAATCGGAGTGGCGAGGGCGCGCCCTGTACCGCATGATCAAGCGCCTCCAGCCCCATGCCGTGGTCAACGATCGCGCCGGTTGCGGCGACTGCTACACGCCCGAGCGCCGCCTGGCCACCGCCGCGGCGGCGATGGGCTACATGGTCGAGGCATGCGATTGCGTGGCCCGCGGCGCCTGGTGCTACATGCCCGATCCCGAGATGCAGTCCTCTCCCGCCCTGATCCGCAACCTGGTGCGGATGGCCGGCGCGGGCGGAAACTACCTGCTCAACATCGGTCCCAAGGCCGACGGCACGCTGCCGGAAAGCTGGATGCGCCGCTTCCGCGACGTGGGCGCCTGGCTGGGCGAGTTCGGCGCGAGCATCTACGGCACGCAGGGTTGCCCGCGCAACGAGGAATCCCCCGATCGCCTCTACACGCGCAAGGGCAAGCGCCTCTACCTGCACCTGCTCCAGTGGCCGGAGACGAACCGCCTGACGCTGACCCGCCTGGCCCGCGCGCCGCGCAGGGCCAAGCTGATGGGCTCGGGGCAGACGCTGGGCATCGAGACCGTCGGCGGGAACGTGGTCCTGAAGGGCCTCCCGGCGGCGCCGCTGAACGCCGCCGTCAACGTCGTCGAGATGACCTTCGCCGCCGAGTCGTTCCTGCGCCCGCCGGCCCCCTGGCCGGTGCCCGCGCCGCTGAAGTTCGACGGCGTGCGATCGCTGGAGGTGCGCCTGACCGACGCGCCGGGCGTCTTCCTGAGCTTCAAGGGGCTTCCGCTGCCCACGCACCCGTTCCGCGGGCAGCTTCCCGAGGATTTCTCCAACCTCTGGATGCCATATCACCGCATTTCCTGGCGGATGCACAGTGCCCGCGCCGCGTGGGTCGAGGTGAGCCTGGAAGTGGCGGCCGGGGCCAACTCCCAAGGGAGCACTTTCGCCCTGCGCGCGGGCGACAGCGAGTTGCAAGGCGTCATTCCCCCCACCGCCTCCTGGACCGATTTCACCACCGTGCGCCTGGGGCGGCTGCGCCTGCCGAAGGGGAATTTCAAACTGACGATGGTCCCGCTGCACGTCAAGTTCCCGGGGCGATTCGGCGTCGTGCGGAAGCTGATTCTGAGTCCCGGCAAAAGGAGACCGCGATGAAGATGAGTTGGATCCTGACATCGATTGCGGCGTGCCTAGTCGCTGCGACGGCGCGGGCAGCCGAGCCCCTGACGCTCGTGGAGAAGGGGAAGAGCGCCTACTCGATCTACCACGAACCCGCCGCGCCGGATTCCGTCAAGGAGGCGGCCCGGGAAATCCAGACGTACGTCGCCAAGGCGACCGGCGCGCGACTGCCCCTCGTCACGACGTTCCCCGACACGCCGGTCATCGCCCTGGGCGCCCACCCGCAGTTGCAGGCGAACGGGCTGAGCGTCGAGGGAATTCCGCTCGAAGGCTACCGGATCGTCACGAAGGGGAAGAACCTCTTCATTTTCGGCCCGGACACCCTCCAGAGGCAATATACCCCGCTGGGCGGTTTCAGCCGGGGCACGCAGAACGGCGTCTACACGTTCCTGGAGACGGTCTTCGGAATCCGCTGGCTGATGCCCGGCGACGCCGGCGATGTCGTCCCCCGCGCCGAGACGGTCACCCTGCCTCCGACGGACCTGACCGACGCGCCGGACTTCCGCAGCCGCAGGCTCCCCTACATCCGCGAGCGGGACCCGAAAGTCCAGCAGTGGATGCGGCGGAACAAGCTGGGATACAGCATCCTGCTCGTGCACGGCCATCAGTGGCACTGGTTCGAGCCGGACGTCTACGACCGCGCCCCGGAGATGTTCACGCTGCACAAGGGCAAGCGCATCCGCCCGGTGAACGCCGCGTCGGCCTGGATCTGCACGACCAATCCCAAGACCATCGCCCACTTCAGGGCGGTTTTGAAGAACGTCTTCGCCGCCAATCCCGCGATGGTCATGAACTCCATCAGCCCCTCGGACGGTTCGGAACTCTGGTGCGAGTGCGAGCAGTGCACGGCCTTGGATGAAAAACTCCCCAACGGCGAAGTGCGCCACACGCGTCGGATCGTCGCGTTCTACAACGCCGTGACGCAGGCCGTCTCAGAAGTGTGCCCGGACAAACTGCTGGCGGGGTACGTTTACGCCGGCTACGTGGATCCGCCGTTGGACCGAACCCTCCGGTTCCATCCGAATTTTTACCCCGTGCTCGGGGCGCTGTTCGCATACGGTCCGCTGGCGTACCGGCCGGACGTGCGCGAGCGCCTTCACGCCTGCATCGACGGCTGGTCCGCCATGACGGACCACCTGAGCTACTACGGTTTTCTGCCGCTGCTCCAGCCGAGAGGACGGTTCGCGCTGCCCATTCCGCCGGAACGCAAGCTGCTGAAGGACCTGTTCCCGGCGCTGAAGAAGGCCCGCATGTGCGGCATCTACATCTACGGGCAGGACGCCTGGGGACATGCCGCCGCCTTGAACTGGGTGACGGCCAGGCTGCTGTGGCGCGCCGACGCCGACGTCGATGCGCTCTGCGAGGAGTTCTACGCCCAGTGCTACGGCAAGGGCGGCCCGGCGATGAGCAAGCTGTACGGCCTGCTGGAAGACCAGACCGAAAAATACATCGTCAACGACCGGACGGCCACCTACCACATGCAGCCCAAGGCCATCCGCGCCATCTACCTGCCCGTCTATGACGAGCTGGAGGCCTTCTACAAGCAGGCGCATGCGGCCGCGGACACCCCCGAAACGCGCCGGCGCCTGGAACTGTTCGGCATGAACATGCGGGGCCTGTACCGCGTGCTGGAGGACTACGGCTGGCTGAAGAACCGCACGGATTCGGTCTTCTACATGCCCGAGCCGGAGTTCATCCAGTGGGTCGAGTCGCAGAAGGCGTCGCTCTACATCAATCCCGGGGCGATGGCGGCGGGGAACCGGAACCTGGCCGCGGCGCTCCGCACGCCGCTGACCGTCGCCGCCTATCACGACGCGCTGCCCTCGGCCGAACCGGTGCGCCCGTTCCTCCTGCGGTATCGGAACCACCTGGTGCTCCAGGCCAACCAGGACGGCGAGATCCGCATGGACTTCTCCGTCCGCCAGACCGCCAAGGGCGGCGAGATGGCCTACAAGGTCTACGACGCCAAGGGCACGCTGGTGACCAGCGGCATGGCGGCGGAGACGAAGGAGGTCGTCTTCCCGGCCAGGAAAGGCGAACTGTTCCACGTCTTCCTGGAAACGTCGATGCTGTCGGTGAGCGTGACCAACGCCGCCTGGGCCATCGACACGCAATACTCCCCGTGGGTAGCGGCCACCGTGCCGCGCCTCCACTTGGTCCAGAAAGTCACGCCGCTGTACTTCTTCGTGCCCAAGGGCGTGGAAAAGTTCACGCTGGGGCTGTTTTCCACGGCGCCCGGGGAAACCTGCGCCGCCGTGCTGTACGACCCGTCCAACAAGCCCGCGGCGCGCTTCGACACGTCCGCCAAGGGCGAGGACAGCCAGACCGTCGCGGCCGGCCAGTCCGACGGCGGATTCTGGAAGCTGGACCTTGTCCCGGCCAAGACCGGCGTCATCGACGACGTCTGGATCGAACTGGGCAAGGAGATTCCCGGATACGTCAGCCCCGACCCGGCCAACCGGCTGTCGGTCGAAATCGCCAAATGATCCACGATCGAAACCAGTGAACTATTACAAGGAGACCCACGTGAGAACGATGACAGCAATCCTGACGGCAGCGACGGTCCTGGCGGGATTCGCCCTCCAGGCGTGCGCCGAGTCGCGAACGGTGGCGGCGGACGGAAAAACCGCGTATTCCATTTATCTGGACGCCAAGGCGCCGAAGTCCGTCCATCGCGCCGCGATCGAGGTCCAGCGCGTCGTCGAGAAGGCTTCCGGCGTGAAGCTTCCGGTGGTCAACGCGCCGGCCTCGCCGATGATCTGCCTGGGCCTCAACGACTCGTCCCGCGCCGCCGGCGCAGACAAGGACATTCCGGAGTACGGATTCCGGATCGCCACGAAGGGGCAGGACATCTTCATCCTCGGCGAGGACACCCCCGACGGGCAGGAAAAATGGACCAGCGACGCGCGCCAGGGAACGCTCCTGGGCGCGTTCGACTTCCTGGAAAAGGTCGTCAACGTCCGCTGGCTCCTTCCGGGCGACCTGGGCGAGGACGTGCCGAAGACCGACAAGCTCGTCGTCGCCGACCTGGACGTGACGGAAACTCCCAGCATCAAGTACCGCTGGCTGTTCAGCATCAAGGACGAGCGGCACGACGTGGGCGTCTGGAAGGCCCGCAACAAGGTGGACGTCCGCGCCAGGGGCGCCGGAGTCAACTGGTCGCACTCTTTCAACAGCTACCCCACCGTCGAGATGCGCAAGGCCCACCCCGAGATCCTCGCCGTGACCAAGAGCGGCGCTCCCGTCCGCATGGGCCCGGGGCACGTCATGTACTGCCTCAGCCAGCCGATCCTCTACGACCTGTATGCCCAGTGCATCAACGAGGCGTTCGACAAGGCCCCCAAGCTGTACAGCATGTCCATGTCGCCCGACGAGGGCGTGGACTTCTGCCAGTGCCCCGCCTGCGCCAAGCTGACGACGACGGTCCCGAAAAAGTGGAAGGACCTGGGCGTGAACATCCCGCAGCACACCGAGGCGGTCCTGCGCTTCTACAACGAGGTGGCCAAACGGGTACGCGCCAAGCACCCCGATCGCGTCCTGGGCGCCTTCATCTACCAGGCGTACCTGGTGCCCCTGGACAAGCCGATTCGCATGGAGCCCAACATCGTCTTCGGCGTGGCCATGAACACCAACTACGGGTTCAAACTGTTCCAGCCCCAGCGCCGCGAGATCTTCCAGAAGTTCTTCGACGAGTGGGGCAAGTACGGCGCACAGATGGGCTACTACAGCCATGACACCTGGATGCGCAACTGGTTCGGGCTGCCCCTGCCGCCGGGAATCAGCCTGCTGAAGTGGAACTTCCCGATGTTCAAGAGGAACAACGTGCAGTACCTGTCGTACGTCGGGCTGGACGCCTGGGGATACGCGGCGGCGCACAATTACCTGGTCGCCAAGCTGATGTGGAAAGCCGACGCCGACGTGGACGCGCTGTACAACGAATTTCTCACCCGCGCGTACGGACCGGAGGCCGCCCCGCTGGTCGCCCGCATCTACGAGCTGATCGACGAGAAGTTCCAGGCATACATCCAGTCCAAGCCGAACCCGGACCACGAGATCGACTACGCGGCCGCCAAGGCCATCTACGCGCCGATCTACCTGGAAGTCGAGAAGCTCTATCTGGAAGCTCACGGAAAGGCGAAGACCGACGCGCAGCAGGCCCGCCTGGAGATGCTTGGCGACAACCTCGTGCACGGGCACTTCAACCTGTGGAAGGCCAAGCTCCTGACGGACGAGCAGGCGAAGAACTCCCCGTTCTTCAAGAGCACCGACGACCTGGAAGACTTCATCGCCGAGAAGGAAAAGGGACTGTCCATCATTTCGGTCTCGCGGTGGCTCAAGCAGTACAGCCACGACAACTACTACAGCATGCCGGTGCTGCGTCCCGGCTGGAGACCGAATTAATCCTCTTCCTTGTGCGTGATCGCGTCGTGGCGCCGCGTCGTGCCGACGCGACGAGGACATTCCGGGTTGAAATTCGCGAATCGCGAATGAAAAGCAGCGAGACGCTGTCCGGGGAAATTTCCCGGAGTCGCATGCCGCCCCCCGACCCGCGGGCCAGACGCGCCGGGGATGGGTAAGTTTTCTTCCCGCCCCGGCGCGACGGCGGGATCGGCGAGGAACCGCTCGTCAGTGCGCCCAGATCATCGGCGGCTCGTCGCCCGGGCGGGCGATGAGTTCCACCCGCACGTCGTACGCGCGGGCGAGCAGGTCTTCCCGCACGACGTCGCCCGGCGGGCCCGAGGCCACCACCTCCCCGTCGCGCATCAGCACCAGCTCGTCGGCGAACCGCGCCGCCAGGTTCACGTCGTGGCTGACGCACACGACGGCCATCTCCCAGTCGTGCGCCAGCCGCTGCATCATCCGGTAAATCTTGAGCTGGTTGGCGATGTCCAGGTGGCTGGTCGGCTCGTCGAGCAGCAGCACGCTGGGCTGCTGGGCCAGCGCGCGGGCGATCATCACGCACTGGGCCTCTCCGCCGGACAGCTCGTCGAGCGTGCGGTCGGCGAACTCCTCGGTGTGGGTCATTTCCATGGCCAGGCGCGCCACGGCGAGGTCCTGTTCGCCCGCCAGCCCCAGCGCGCCGGCGTGGGCGAAGCGCCCCATGAGCACCAGCTCGCGGACGGGAAAGGCGAACGTCGAGGCGGGGAACTGCGGCACGTATGCCAGCAGCCTGGCCAGCGCCTTGCGCGAGTGCCGCGCGATGTCCTTTCCGTCCAGCAGGATGGTCCCCGCGCCGGGCCTCAGCCAGCCCAGCAGGCAGCGCAGGAGGGTGGTTTTGCCCGATCCGTTGCGCCCGAGGATGCAGGTGAACCGCCCCGCCGCGGCGGTGAAGTCCACGCCGCGGAGCACCGGCTGGGCGGGACGGTACTCGAAGCCCAGCGCGCGGGCCTGGAGGACGTGTTGCGGAGCGGTCATCGCCGATGCTCCTTCAGGCGCCCGCGGAGCAGCGCGATGAAGAACGGCCCGCCGCACAGCGCGGTCAGCACGCCCACCGGCAGGTCGCCCGCGTTGAGAAGCTCGCCCACGACGCGGCAGAGGGTGTCGGCGATCATGAGGAACATCGCGCCGACCAGGGCGCTGACGACGGCGAGCCTGCGGTGGTCCGGCCCGACGACCAGGCGGCAGACGTGCGGGACGATCAGCCCGACGAACCCGACGGGCCCGGCCAGCGTGACGGCGGCTGCCGTCATCAGCGAGACCACCAGGAACGTCTCGACCCGCAGCCAGTGCACCGGAACGCCGGAGGTGGCGGCCACCTCGTCGCCCAGGCCGAGGGTGTTGAAGGCCGCGCCTCGCGCCAGCAGCACCGCCCACCCCGCCAGCACGCACGCGCCGGCCGTGAGGAGCATCCCCGCCGAGACGTTGTCGGTCAGGTTGCCCATCGCCCAGACCATGAAGCCCGAGACCACATACGGCTTGACGAACAGGTAGATGCTCAGCATGACCGCGCCGTTGAAGGCGTTGACGATGACGCCGGACAGCAGCAACACGTACGGGTCCAGCCGTCCGCGGCGCTGGGCGATGCCGTAGACCGCGCCGCAGGTGACGGCGGCGCCGGCCAGCGCCAGCGTCGGGCCCGAGAGCCACTTCGGCAGCGCCCCCCACCAGTCGGCCATCGCCAGCCCGAACAGCACGCCCACGCCCGCCCCGCTGGAGATGCCCAGGATGTACGGTTCAGCCAGCGGGTTGCGCAGCAGGCCCTGCAAGGCCATTCCCGCCGTCGCCAGGGCCGCCCCCACCACGCCCGCGACGGTCAGTCGCACCAGGCGGGTCTTCCAGACCAGCGGCGTCAGGTCGCCCAGGGAGATGACGCCCACCAGGCTGCACGCGCCCAGGACGGCGACCGTCGCCAGCAGCAGGACCGCGCCGGTCAGGACGAGCTTTTTCGCCGAGAGCGTCCCGCGCAGGTTGTCGGAAGCCGGATCACTCACTTCGCGGCGCCTCCCTCGCTCGGGCCGGGATGGATCATGCCGGCGAGCTGCTCCGCCAGGTCGGCCATGCAGGCCGAGGGGATCGTCCACCGCCGGTCGGTGACGACGAACACCCGCCCGTTCTCGACGGCGGGCACGCCCCGCAGCGTCGCCAGGTATTCCCGCGCCCGGTCGGCGTCCTCGTAGGCCTGGCAGACGATGACGTCGGGCTTGTCGCGCAGGATGTGCTCGACGCTGATGCGGCTCCACCGGGCGAACTGCCCGCTGAGGTCTTCCCCGCCGGCCAGCTCGATCAGTTCGTGTAGGAAGCTTTCCCGCCCCGCGACGGCGGGCGGATTGGCGCCGGTGAGGAAGTAGACCTTCGGTCGGGGCAGGCCCGCGACGCGGTTCCTCACGGCCGCCAGCCTGTCCTCGAACGCCCGCCGGTGCCGCCGGCCGAGTTCAGGCCGGCCCGCCAGATGCCCGATGCGCTCCATCGCCTCGGCGATGTCGGAGAGCTTCTCGATGCTGAAATACTCGATTTTCGCGTCGGGCAGGAGCCGTTGCACCGCGCCGAGGGTGGCCGGGTCCTGCTGGATGAACACCACGTCCGGGCGGACGCGGACGAACTTCTCCGTGCTGACGTTCTGGCAGTCGCCGACGACCGGGCGCTCCTGCCCGTCCGGCAGCTCGCAGAAGGCCGTCACCCCCACCACGTGCTCGCCCAGGCCCATCTCGAAGGCGATCGCCGTCAGCGCCGGCGAATACGTGACGATCCGCGGG
The DNA here is from genome assembly GCA_003485185.1 of Phycisphaerales bacterium. Lineage (GTDB taxonomy): Bacteria > Planctomycetota > Phycisphaerae > SM23-33 > SM23-33 > UBA12270. The sequence continues at coordinate 20,992 of DNAS01000148.1, forward strand.
CGCGGAGCGTCCGCGCGGGGAAGCTCCTTGCGGCAGCCTGGCAGCAACGCGGCCGCCGCCAGAAGGATAAGGGTAGCCTGTTTCATAGCCTGTCTGTATGATACCAGCAGAGACGCGCGATGGTAGACCGCGCGGCAGTCCGTGTCAAGCCGCGGGAAGGAGTCGGGTATGACCGAAAAAGGCTTCTTCGGAAAAATCGGTTCCATGTTTAGCGGGGGGCGCGGGTCCGAAGGCGAGCCGGCGCCGACCGGCGAACCAGCCGCCCCGGCCGCCGGGACGGAACTCCCGCGCCCCGAGGCAACGGACCGCCTCCTGGAGGCTCTCGACCGCCAGGGTCGGGCCCTGGAGACCCTTCACGCGCGCCTCGGAAAGCTGCCCGAAACGCTCGCGACCCTCGGGGAAACGCTCCAGCACCACATCGAGGTCACCGAGGGGCTCACCGGCGCGCTCCAGCGCCTCTCCACCGATGACGACGAACTGTCGGCCACTCTCCACGCCATCGACGGGTCCACCCGCCGGCAGACCGAGGCCGTCGAGGCCATGCGGGACGCCCTCGCCTCCGGGCAGTTCAACCGCCAGGAACTCGCCGGGGCGCTCGGAAAACTCGCCGAGACCATCGACAACACCAGCCGCTCCAACGCGGCGCACGTCGATCTGATCGAGCGGATTCGCGACCGCCTGGCCGCCGCCAACGAAGGCCTGGAAGACACCCTCTCTCGCCACGCGCGGCGGCTGACCTGGCTGATCGGCGCGCTGGTGGGAATGCTGGCGCTGCTGATCCTGGCCATCCTCGCCCACGGACTGATGGCGCGCTGACGCGAAGACATTTCACCGCAGCTTCCGCGTGCGTGGCTGCGCCACGCACCCTAC
>DNAS01000148.1:21968-22354 GCA_003485185.1 Phycisphaerales bacterium
CGTGGCTGCGCCACGCACCCTACTTCCGTTTTTTCCGCGCGGGGGCATGACGTTGGAGGGCGGCAGGCAGGAAGTCCAGCAGGTCCGTGGCGATCAGGGAAGTCTCGCCGAGCCGGGCGGCGGCGAGGTCGCCCGCTTCGCCGTGGGCGCGGACGGCCAGGCATGCCGCGTCGAACAATCCCAATCCCTGCGCGATCAGCGCGCCCAGCAGCCCGGTGAGCACGTCGCCGCTGCCGCCGGTGGCCATGCCGGGGTTGCCCGTGGCATTGACGTACACCTGCCGGCCGTCGGTGACGACCGTGCCCGCACCCTTGAGCACGACGACCAGGGGCGGCGTGCTTTCGGCGCGGACGTCGATCCACTGCCTTGCGGCCGCGACGGCGGCG
>DNAS01000148.1:22564-27044 GCA_003485185.1 Phycisphaerales bacterium
CGCCGGGGTGCGGGGTGAGCACGAGCGGGCAGCGGCGGCGTTCGGGCCAGCCGTCGATGTCCGCGAGGTTGTTGAGCCCGTCGGCGTCCAGGACGATCGGGCGGGTCTGCTCGAGCAGGGCGCGGAGGAGGGTCTTCTGCGGTTCGCCGCGGTCCATTCCGGGCCCGACGGCGAGCACGTCGGCCTTCGCCGCGCCGGCGAGAACCTGCCGGACGGCGGTGGCGGCCGGGGCGCCCTGCCCGTCGCAATCGAGCGGAATCGACGTGGCGCACGGGCACAGCGCGGCGACGGCGAGTTGCACCGTCTCGGGCGCGGCGACCGTGCAGAGTCCCGCCCCGCCGCGGAGCGCCGCGTTGGCGGCCAGCGCCGGCGCGCCGATCATCCCGCGCGATCCGCCGACGACGAGCACCCGCCCGAAGTCGCCCTTGTGGGCCGCACGGGCGCGGAGGGGCAGCGTGGGGACTTTCCTGAGCCGACGGATCGAACCGGCCATCGGTGGCTCCTTAATGGGCCTTGCGTTTTCCGGCCGCCTGGCGGTTGATGAGCGAGGCGATGTATCCGCCCGCGAACCCGTTGTCGATGTTCACCGTGGAGACGTTGGACGCGCAGCTGTTGAGCATGGTCAGCAGCGCCGACAGCCCGCCGAAGCTCGCGCCGTATCCCACCGAGGTGGGCACGGCGATGACGGGCACGGCCACCAGCCCGCCGACGACGCTCGCCAGGGCCCCTTCCATACCGGCGACGGCGACCACCACGTGCGCCTTCTGGAGCGTCTCGTTGTGAGCGAGCAGGCGGTGGATTCCCGCGACGCCGACGTCGTAGTGTTCGGTGACTCTCTGGCCGAACGCCTCGGCCGTGACGCGGGCCTCCTCGGCGACGGGCAGGTCGCTGGTTCCGGCGGCCACGACGGCGATGTGCCCCGCGGGGCGCGGCTGGCGTCCCTGGCGCAGCACGATGGCCCGCGCGGCGGGGTGGTACTGCGCCGCGGGGAATTCGTCGAGGACGGCTTGGTGCATCTCGCGCGTCGCGCGCGTCGCCAGCACGTTCTGCCCGTGGGCGGCCAGCGCCCGGAAGATCGCCCCCACCTGCTCGACGGTCTTTCCCTGGCAGAAGATGACCTCGGGAAACCCGCAGCGAATCGCGCGGTGGTGGTCCACCGTGGCGAAGCCCATGTCCTCGAACGGCAATCGCCGCAGGCGGGCGACGGCGGAATCCACGTCCAGCTTGCCCTTGCGGATCGACTCCAGGAGTTTTCGCAGCGTCGGTTCGTTCATGTCGCACCGCCTTCCGCGGTCATCTGCGCACCGTCGCGCGGGCCTCCAGGGCCAGGTCGCTGACCTGTCCGACCCGCAGGGAATGATACGCCAACCCGGCGACCATCGCGCCGTTGTCCAAACAGAAACGCATCGGCGGAAGGCGCAGGGTGCAGCCGAGTTTTTCGGCCAGCGCCGCGACGGAAGTCCGCAGCGCGGAATTCGCCGCCACGCCCCCGCCGAGCACGAGCGTCCGCGCGCCGATCTTGCGGGCGGCCCGGCGGAGCTTGATCGTCAGCACGTCCACCACCGCCTGCTGGAAGCTCGCGGCGATGTCGGCGATTTCCCGCTCGGAGAAGTTTTCGATTCCGGTCTTACCGGCCGGGGCGGGCGAGCGCCGGCGGACGGTCCCGGGCACGCCGTTGACGTGGTAGAGGACGGCTGTCTTGAGCCCGCTGAACGAGAAGTCGAGGCTCTGCCCCGCCAGCAGCGTGCGAGGGAAATGCACGGCCTGGGGGTTCGCGTCGCGGGAAAGGCGGTCGATGACGGGCCCGCCGGGATACCCCAGGCGCAGGATGCTGGCGACCTTGTCGAAGGCCTCGCCGGCGGCGTCGTCGATGGTGGTGCCCAGCAGTTCCAGGTCCAGCGGTCCGCCGCAGCGGTACAGGGCCGTGTGCCCGCCCGAGCAGATCAGCGCCGCGGCGGGATATTCGATCGGCTCGGCGTCGAGCGCCGCGGCGTAGGCGTGCGCGTAAACGTGGTTGACGCCCACCAGCGGAACCCGCCACGTCCACGCGAGGGTCTTGGCGGCCATCACCCCCACCAGCAGCGAGCCGATCAGCCCCGGCTCGCGGGTGACGGCGACGGCGGAAATCTGTTCGGGCCGGACGGCCGCGTCGGACAGCGCCTTGTCGATGACGGTGTTGATTGCCTCGATGTGCGCCCGGGAGGCGATCTCGGGCACGACGCCGCCGAACCGCGCGTGCAGGTCGATCTGCGTGGCGACGGCGTTGCTCAGGACGCGCCTTCCGTCGGCGACGAGGGCGCAGGCGGTTTCGTCGCAACTGGTCTCGACGCCCAGGAGGATGGTTTCGCCGTCAATCATGCGAGCCCTTCGTGGCGGCGGGCGGCGCGGCGCGGGTGCGGGCCTCCCGGCGGCGCTGGAGTTCCGCCTCGCGGCAGATGCGCTGCATCTCCTCCGGTTTGTGGAGCAGTTGGACGGCCCAGGTGAGCTGCGCGTCCAGCGAGAGCAACTCGCGGACGAGCCGGAGGCGCTGGCGGTCGGCGGCGGCAGCCGTCGTCGTGGTCGGCGCGGTCTCGGGCAGCACCAGCAGTCGCGCCTGCTCGCGGAGCGCGCGCAACCGGTCGGAAACCTCCGCGGGAATGGCGACGGTCTCGTGCGGATCGACGCCCCATCGGCTGGCCCCGGCGCGACGGGTGATCGGCGTCTGGGACTCGCCGATGTAGAACTCGGACGTGGTGAGGTTGATCAGCCCGAGATCGTCGCCCAGCGGGATGACGGACTGGATGTAGCCCTTCCCGCGGGTGCGCACGCCGAGGACGACGGCGCGACCGTGCTCCTTGAGCGCGGCGGCGACGATCTCGGCGGCCGACGCGGTGTCTCCGTCCACCAGCACGACGATGGGCGTCTCCGGAACCGTGCCTGCCGCGTGGGCGTCGTAGACTTCCTTCTTTCCCCCGCGGCTGACCGACGTGACGATGCGCCCCTCGCGCAGGAACAGGTTGGCGACGGCCGCCCCGCTGGACAGCAGCCCGCCGGGGTTTCCGCGCAGGTCCAGCACGACGCCCGTCGGCTCGCCGGCGCGCAGGTAGGCGTTCTGGAACTGGTCGCCCGTCTGGCGGACGAACTCGCGGATGCGGAAGTACGCCAGGCGCGAGCCGGGCTCGATCTGGTAGTCCCAGTTTCCCGCCGCATCGCGCCAGAGCCCCTCGACGGCCTCGACCGGGAATTTCCGCCGCGCCAGCGTGACGACGTCCTTCCGCCCGCTGGGGCGGCGCAGGGAGAGCTTCAGTTCGGTCTCGGCGCGCCCCTGGAGAAGCTTCTCCACCTGCGCCTCGGAGAGCCCGGCCGTCGGCTTGTCGTCGATGGCGGTGATTTCGGTCCCGGCCGGGATGCCCGCGCGCCAGGCGGGCGAGTCCGGCAGGACGCCTTCGACGCGCACCGTCCCGTCCGCAACGGACACGCACAGTCCCGGGCCGGACTCCTGGCCCATGATGCGGCGGTGGAACTCCTCGGCCTGCTCGGGCGGAACGTAGGTGGAGAACTCGTCGAGCGAGCGGACCATCCCCTCGACGGCGCCGCGGCGGAGGCGGTCCTCGTCGGCCGCGTGAAGGTAGTTCTCCCGGATGACCCGCTGCGCCTCGGCGACGGAGCGGAAGTGCGTCCAGAGCGGGTCGTTGGGCGCAGGGGACGGGCGCGTCAGCCAGGCGGTCAGGGCCGCCACGGCCAGCAGTGCCAGCACCCAGATGAGGTTTCGTTTCGGCATCTCCTGCGATCGACCATGCTATCACCACGGCGGGCGTCGCTCAACAGGCTCGGCGCGGCAGAAACGGCTTGGAATTTCGGATTGCGGAATTCGGATTTCGGATTGAAGAGCCCGAGGCCGGGTGCCACCCTCAAGCGCTGTTTGCTTGAGGGTGTCTCTCGCACGGCCAAGCAAACAGCGCTTGGCCGTGGCACCCCGCTCGAAAACGAAATCTCGCGTGATTTGCTGACGGATTTGCCCGTGTGAAGGAAATCGCCTTGCTCGTTTCGCGCGCCGGACGTATAAGCCGATTCAATGACGGCACCCCTGGAACAGACAGTCTGGCGCGGAATGGAGATCGCCCACCCGGGTGACTGGGAGCTGGCAATCGCCTGCGGGCTCGAGGAGCCGGGACGGTGCACTTTCGTCGACCGCCGTTACCAGCGGCTTGAGGTCGTTTGGCGCCCCCTAAAACACCTGCCCGACATGAACCTGATGCTGTCCAAGTACCGCAAGAAGGCGGCCGACAGTGAGGACTTCCTGGACGTCGTGAGGAACCTGCCCGAACCGTGGCGCGCCGTCCTCCGCCGCGCGGGCAAGGGGCGGATGGTCAACGCCGGCGCGTTCTTTCGCCAGGAACGCCTGCTGGCGGAAGTGACGATCATCTGGCCGGAACGGCGGGAGGCGGGCCTGGAGCGCGGAATCCTCTCCGCCGCCCCGCCCGCGGGCCCCCCCCGGCGC
>DNAS01000124.1:0-8505 GCA_003485185.1 Phycisphaerales bacterium
CTTCAGGCTACAGGCTTCAGGCTTCAGGAGGATGTCAGCCGTCCTCGGTCCTTCAATCCAAAATCAAAAATCTCAAATTCCAAATCTCAAATCCCTCTCCACTCTCCCCTCTGCACTCTTCCTTAGAACTTGTCCCTCAGCTTGACGTATTCATCCAGCATGGCCATGAAGTTTTCGTACTTGGTATTTTTTGCGACGCTGTGGCTGGGGCCGAGGATGAACCCCCCGCCGGGCGCGCCGCGTTCCATCGCCGTGCGGACATCCTTGCGGACGTCCTGTGGCGTGCCATCGATGAGTTTTTCCACGGCCACCCCGCCCCAGAAGCACATGCGGTCGCCGAATTTCTGCTTGAGGAGTCCGACTTCCATCCCCGCCGTGGTCTGGAGCGACTGGTAGCAGTCCACCCCCGCCTCCACGAACATGTCCATCAGCGGCAGGTTGTTCCCGCAGTTGTGCAGGATGAGCTGGTCGCGGAACGTCTTGACGTGGGCGACGCGCTGCTTGAAATACGGCAGGCACATTTCGCGGAACATCGCGGGGGAAATCAGCGGCCCGTTCGAGCCGGCCATGTCGTTGTCGAACATCACGCCGGCGCTTCCGGGGCGGATGTTGTATGGATCGAGCGCGTCCTGGTGGTTGGCCTGCCGGCGTGCGGCCGCGTGAACCGCCTCCGGCGCCAGCAGGTACTGCATCAGCCCGTTCTCGGTCCCGCCGAGCATGACCAGCGCCGTCGTGGGCGGCATGGAGGGGAGGTAGCGCTCCTGCCCGAGCTGGGCGAGGAGGTAATCGACCGCCTCGAAGCAGGACGGGTCGGGCGGCCGGACCGGCAGCGGCTGGGCGAACTCCTCGGGCGTGAAGTCGGTCTGCTTGGGGCGGGGGTCGTGCACGCAGCCGATCTCGTTGACGTGGGGCACGGCCTTCCAGACGCGTCCGTCGGAGGTGCGGTACTGGTTCTCGCCGACCGTCTCGACGCCGAGGGGCTCGTAGTCCTTCGGGGGCAGCGTGATGGCCTCCTTGGGCAGGACGATGTCCACGCAGTCGATCTTGCGGTAGAACTCGACGGTGTCTTTCTTGATGCTCTCGGCCACCTCGTCGCGCCGCCCCTGCCAGAGGGCCAGCTGGATGGCGACCTTGTTTCGGACGTAGGTTTTCCGCCCCAGGACGCGCTCGACGGTGTCGTAGTCGGCGCAGTAGAAGCCCAGGGGAACCGCGTCGGCCTTCTGATGGGCGATGGTCGCCCGGACCCGTTCCTTTCCGGTCATGGTGTTCCTTTCGTCACCGGTCGCCCCCATTTCGAAGCGTACCATAGCGGCGCGATTTCTGTTTGACAATCCCCAGCCGGAAAGTGACGATACCGGCCGGTGGAGTGCGCAGTGTGCGCACGCCGCGAACCGATTGCGACGCACCGTTGCTGGACGAAAGGTCAGACGAGGCCGTCGCCAGGAGTCGATCCGATGACGAACATTTACGTGGGCAACCTGCCGTACTCTGTCAACGACGCGGAATTGCAGCAGATGTTCTCCGAGCATGGCGCGGTCAAGTCGGCCAAGGTCGTGATGGACCGGGAAACGGGCCGGTCGCGCGGGTTCGGGTTCGTCGAGATGTCGAATGACGACGAGGCCCAGGCGGCCATCGCCGCCATGAACGGCCAGGACATGGACGGGCGCAAGCTCGTCGTCAACGTGGCCAAGCCCAAGGCCCGCTAACGGCGGGCGACGGGGCCGGGCACATCGACCGCGGGGAGTGCGCCGCCGGCGTAGATTCGCACCGGCGTTCCGGGGCGGACCATCGCGCTGAGGCGGATCGCGTCCCAGTTGGTCAGGCGGAAGCACCCGTGCGAGCCCGTCTTTCCGATCATCTCCGGCGACGGCGTGCCGTGGATTCCGTAGCCGGCGCGGCTGAGGCCCATCCACCGCAGCCCCACCGGATTCCGCGGGCCGGGCGGGATCAGCAGCGGTTCCCCCACACCCTTGACCTCCGGCCAGTTGCGCGGGTCGAACCGGTAGCGGGGATTTTCCACGACCGTCACGATCGTCGCCCTGCCGAGGGGAATCTTCGCGGGGTCGGCCGCCACGGAACAGTGGAACATCGCCACGGCCCTGCCGGCGGAGTCCAGCGCACGGACGACCTTGCGCGACACGTCGATCTCCAGCCGCTCGCATCGCGCCGCGGGGAACGTTCCGGTCACGCCCGGGACGAGAATCTCCTCTCCCGCCGCCAGGCGCGACAGGTTCCGCCCGCCATTGAGCCGGACCAGCAGCGCCCGCGTGCAGTGGAACTTTTCGGCCAGCATCTCCTCGGGCGTCGGATACGCCAGGCGGTCCTGCCTGGCCTTGGCCTGCCATCCGCGAGGCACGGGCCCCACCTGGGCCAGGTCGGCCGCCGTGACACGGTACGAGACCACCGCGCCGGACGGATCGACGCCCAGGGCGCCCGCCGTCGCCGCGTCCGGCGCGCCGGTCAGCGGCAGGCCTCGCGACTTCTGGAACTCCCGCAGCGCCGCCTGCGCCTTGACGCCCATCTTTCCGTCGATCACCCCCGGCGAGAATCCCGCGCGGTCCAGCGCGATCTGCCAGGCCAGCGCCGCGCGGTCCACGTCCGCCTTGGCATCCGCCGCGCCGAGCGCCGCGCCGCAGACGGCAGCGCAGAAGGCCCACGCCAGGCACATTCGTTTCAGGATTTCGCTGCCCATATCCGCATCTCCCGCGTTTGTGTGCAGAGAGGGAGTATCGGCACGACCGGCCGTCGGAGATGAATCGGCCCGGCCAATCTCAAATTTCAGATCTCAAATTTCAGATTTCCCCTTCGGCCATTCCCCTGTCGACTTGCGGCGCCCCGGGACTCGCGCCGGGCTTCTGTCTTCCCGGGTTCCTTGTTCCTGAGTTCCCGGTTCCTTTCTCCTCGCTGCCTCCGGCGACCGCTCCCTCACGGTCGCGGCTCGGTAAGAGCCCGAGGCACAATTCGCGATTGCCTACTGCCTATTGCCTTCTTCTTCAATCCTACTCCTCCCCGCCTTCCAGGACGGACAGGAACGCCTTCTGCGGGATTTCCACGTTGCCGACCATCTTCATGCGGCGCTTGCCCTCTTTCTGCTTTTCCAGGAGCTTGCGCTTGCGGGTGACGTCGCCGCCGTAGCACTTGGCCAGCACGTTCTTGCGGAGGGCCTTGATCGTCTCGCGGGCGATGACGCGCGAGCCGATCGCCGCCTGGAGCGGCACCTCGAACAGGTGGCGGGGAATCTCGCGCCGCAGGCGGACGATCATGCCCCGCCCGCGCGCCTCGGCCTTGATGCGGTGGCAGATCACCGACAGGGCGTCCACCTTCTGGGCGTTGACCAGGATGTCCACCTTCACCAGGTCGTTGGCGCGGAAGCCGATCATCTCGTAGTCCATCGTGCCGTACCCGCGCGTGGCGCTCTTGAGCTTGTCGTAGAAGTCGTAGATGATCTCCGCCAGCGGGAACTCGTAGGCCAGGATCACGCGGTCGGCGGAAAGGTACTCGGTCTGCTTGTAGGTCGCGCGGCGCTCCTCGGCGAGCTTCATCACGTTCCCGATGGAGTCGGCCGGCACGATCAGGTCCACGCGGACGAACGGCTCGCGGATCTCCTCGACGTGGTTGGGCTCGGGCAGCTCGCCGGCGGAGTCCACCTCGACCACCTTGCCCTCGGTCGTGAGCACCTGGTACGGAACGGTCGGGGCGGTCTGCACGACCTCGATGTTGTGCTCCCGCTCCAGGCGCTCCTGCACGATCTCCATGTGGAGCATGCCCAGGAAACCGCAGCGGAACCCGAAGCCCAGCGCCTCGGAGTTGATGGCCTGGAAGATCAGCGCCGCGTCGTTGAGCTGGAGCTTCTCCAGGCCGTCGCGCAGGTCGGGGAACTGCGTGGTGGGCCCGGGGTAAAAGTCGCAGAAGACCATCTGCTGGGGCGGGCGGTAGCCCGGCAGCGCCTCGGGCGCGGGGTTGCTCTCCAGCGTGATCGTGTCGCCGACGTGGACGGCGGAGACCGTCTTGATGTTGGCCACCAGGTAGCCCACCTCGCCGGCCTGGAGCGACTTGAACTGCGTGGGACGCGGCGTGAACTTGCCCATGTCCGTCACCTGGTAGACGTCGCGCGTGCCCATCATGCGGATGCGGTCTCCGACGGCCAGCCGACCGTCGAACACGCGGATGTAGACGATCACGCCGCGGTAGTCGTCGTAGTTGCTGTCGAAGATGAGCGCCTTGGTGGGCGCGTCGGCGTCGCCCGTCGGCGGCGGGAGCTGGTCGACGATCGCGTCGAGCATGTCCTCGATGCCCTCGCCGGTCTTGGCCGACGTGAAGATGCAGTCCTCCGCCGGCGTGGCCAGAAGGTTTTCGACCTCCATGGCCACGTCCTCCGGGCGGGCGGCGGGCAGGTCGATCTTGTTGACCACGGGCACGAGCGTCAGGCGGTTCTTCGACGCCAGGTGGGCGTTGGCGACCGTCTGCGCCTCGACGCCCTGCGCCGCGTCCACCACCAGCAGCGCGCCCTCGCAGGCGGTCAGCGCCCGGCTGACCTCGTAGTGGAAGTCCACGTGCCCCGGCGTGTCGATGAGGTTGAGCATGTACTTCTGCCCGCCACGCTCGTAGGGAATCGTCACGGCCGACGCCTTGATCGTGATCCCTCGCTCCCGCTCCAGGTCCATGTCGTCCAGGATCTGCTCGCGGAACTCGCGCGGGGTGATCGCGCCGCTGCGTAGGAGCATCCGGTCGGCGAGGGTGCTCTTGCCGTGGTCAATGTGGGCGATGATGCTGAAATTGCGGATGTACTTCTGGTTCATTTCGCGATTGTACCGCAAGGCCGGCGTGCCGAGGACCGAAAATCGTATCCCGGAACCGGGGAACTCAGGAACCCGAAAGAAACATCCCTTGCGCCGGGATTCCGGGTTCCCTGTACCTTGTTCCGGGTTCCTTATTCCTTGTTCCCTGTTCCGGGTTCCTGGTTCCCTTCTGCGGATCCCTTTTCCCCTTGGGGGATTTCGCCGTCCTTGTCTTCTTTTTCAGGCAGGATGGCCGGCAGGACGTGCCGGTCGATGAGTTGTCGTTCGAAGCGGTCGGCCTGGTCGCGGAAGGCGCGGACGGCCTCGGCCGCCCCGGCGGCTCGCGGGCCCAGCGCCTTGAGCGCCAGCAGCGCGCCGCGCGGCGCGCGGAGCAGTTTGTCGACGGCGGCCGTCAGCATCCGGTCCTTCTGCGCGTCGGTCGCCCGCGGCGCCAGGTGCGACAGCGCGGTCAGGATCGCGTCGATCCGCTGCGTGCCCGGGCGCGCCGTTGCCAGCGCCTCCAGCAGCGGGTCGATGGATGCGTCGGCCTGGTCGGCCCGCGCCGCCAGCGCCTCGGCCGCCGCTGTCTGCACCGTCACGCCCCGGTCCCACAGGAGCATCTGCGTGACCTTCGGCACGACCGTCTCCGGCTCGACCTTTGGCGCGAAACCCAGCGCCTGCACCACGGCGCGGCGCACCTCGTCTCGCTCGTCGTCCAGCAGCGGCCAGAGCTTCGCCAGCCGCGAGGGGTCCTTCTCCAGGTCGGCGGCGATCTGCTTGGCCGCCTTCCACTGAACCAGCGGATCCCAGTGTCCCAGGCAGATCACGGCCTCGTCCCACGACGGGCTGGGGTTGCTCTCCACGGCCGCGGCGGCCAGGTAGCCCTCGACCGACATCGTCAGGTGCTGGTCCTTCTGGGCCTTGTCGGCGTAGGCCTCCATCGCGTCGCGGAGCGTGCGGATTTCGGGCGACTTTCCGGCGTCCAGCCCGTAGCGCGACAGCACGCTGCACAGCAGGTGGACCATCAGTCGCTGCTCGCCGTAGTCCGGTTGGGCGTCGGCCAGGGCCGCCTGGCGCTCGGCCAGCAGGGCCGCCAGTTGCGGGCAGGCCTGGTCGCTGACGACGCCGTCGCGGAAGTCCGGCCCGCAGAACCCGTAGTACGTCCGCAGCAGGACGCGCTGGGCGAACGCCCTTCCGGAATCGTTCAGCAGCCCGCGCACCTGCTCGATCGTCAGGAAGTCCTGTCCGAAGAGCTTCAGCGCGGCGGCATTGATGTTGTCGTCGGCGTGGCGGTCCATGAGCATCGTGGCCGTCAGGAGCTTCTGCGACTCGTCCAGTCCGCCGACCAGCGCGGCGATCTGTTTCTGCGCGTCGCGGAATTCGTCGGAGCGGACGTCGGCGCGGCGCATCTGCCGCCAGGCGGAGAGAATCCGGATGGGCGCGGGCTTGTCGCCGTCAGCGCGAGGTTCGTCCTGCGCCACCGCGCCGGCCGTCAGAAACGCCGCGAGAGTCGTCAGGATGAATGCTGTTCTCATGGATGGAATCCTTCCACAGCCGCCGGAACGAGTTGGGACCGCCGGGCAGTGTAGCACACGCGCGCGGCGCGGGCAACAGCCGACCCGCCGCCCGCTGCCCGCGCGCCGCCCGTCGCCCGGCGCAGCGCGGCGAGGAACTCGCCCTTGGACATCTCGCCGGGCAGGAGGATCGGCGCGGCCTCGCCCGGCGGGTAGAGGACCGTCAGCGGCGGCGAGGCGCGGAACTCGTCGCGGAGGACCGCGGCGGCCGGGCTGTCGTAGTCCGTCACGTCGCCCTTCAGGGCCAGCGCGCCGGCGTCGCGCAGGGCGCGGGCCACCTCGGCGTCGTCGTACACGCGGAGGTCCACCACCTTGCAGCTCAGGCACCAGGCGGCCGTGAACTTCACCACCACGGGTCGGCCTTGCCGCCGGGCGGCGGACAGGCGGGCCGCGTCGTACGGCTCGAAATGCGTCGCCAGCGGCGCGGGGCGAGGCAACAGCCACAGGCCCGCCGCCACCGCCAGCGCCACCGCCAGCCCGCGCACGATGAGCTTGCGGCGCAGCGGCGCGTCGTAAGCCACCCACGCCCCCCACACCCACAGCGCGAACGCCAGCGCCACGGCGAAATCGACCAGCCGGGCGAGGTAGGCGGCGTCGGCGTGGTCGCTGACGGTGCTCAGCAGCCAGACCACCACCGGCAGCAGCACGAAGCCCATGGCCTGTCGGAACCGCTCCATCCACGCGCCGGGTCGCGGCAGCAGGCGCAGCGCCGCGGGAACGGCCGCCAGCAGCGCGTGCGGGACGGCCATCCCCACGCCGATCAGCAGCAGCGCCGCCGAGCCCAGCAGCGGCGAGACGCCCTGCGCCCAGGCCAGCGCCGCCAGCAGCACGCCGAAGCTGCACGGCGTGGACAGGATCGCCATCATCAGCCCCATGCCGACGGATCGCGCGTGCTCGCCCCGGGCCGCGCCGGTCGGCGAGGCCTCCAGCGCCGCGAGCCTGCGCGGGACCGTCACGTGGAACAGCCCGAAAAAGTTCGCCGCGACGGCCAGCAGAACCATCGCCATGCCCGCGCGCACCGGGAAGCTCTGGAAATGCTCGCTCCAGTGGAAGACCCGCCCCAGCGCCGCGTGCAGGACGAGGTTCACGCCCGCCAGCATGGCGAAGAACAGGACGATCCCCGCGGCGAACGCCAGCCCGAGCGTGACGTAGCGGCGGCGCGAGCCGCGCGCCATCTCCACCACGCTGAGAATCCGCAGGGGGATGATCGGCAGGACGCAGGGCATGAGGTTGAGGATCAGCCCTGCCAGCAGCGCCAGCGCCAGCCCGCCGGCGACGGTATACTCGCTGCCGGCGGCGGTCTCGGCCGGTCGCGGGACGGATCGCCCCTGCCGCAGCGTTTCGGCCGGCACGGCAGCCGCCAGCGCGGCGTCCAGGCGCTCGGCCTGCCACGCGGGGTTGGGCGTCGGCGCGCCAGCCACGACGATCTCCGCCTGCGCCAGCGCCCCCTGCCGGGCGCGAAGGTCCATGCACACGCCCTCGCCGCAGACCTGCCCCGTCAGGCGGACCGTCACGCGGTACCGCCCCGGCGGCAAGTCCCGCGGCGCTTCCAGCGGCACGAACACCGCCACCCGCCGCTCGTAGGCGTAGTTGCGGTACACCTGTCCGCCGAGGTCGGACTCGTGCAGCGCGTCGAGCTGCCAGAGCGGCTCGCCGGCGCGGAGACTGCTCGCGTCGATCTGGACGCCCGCGCCGATGGGCTCGTAGTCGCCGCTGCGCCCGGGCGCGGGGCTGTAGTACACCCAGCCGTCGTCCAGCTCGCCGAGGACGGCAAGGTGCAGCCGCCCGCCGGGCGCGACCTGCGCCCGCTCGGCGACGGCGCGGACACGAAGCCGCTCCGCCTCGCCGCCCGGTCGGGACGCCGACGACAAGGCGGGAAACGCCCCGTCCGGCAACTGCGCCACGGCCTGCCCGCCCAGCGACATGGCCGCCGCCAGCGCCGCCGCCACGATCCGCACGTTTCGACCCATGCCCTGTCTCCCTGCGCTGCCTACCAGTGTAAGTCTATTTTGCTCGCCGGCGCCGCGGGAATCACGGGCATTCTCGCAGGCGAAGCCTACGAAAAACCACCGCCGCGTCGCGAAAAAGGACGGCATTGCGGCGCGCGGAAGCGAAAATGTCTTCCGAAATGCCATAAATGTTTGCGATTTCAT
>DNAS01000124.1:8751-8877 GCA_003485185.1 Phycisphaerales bacterium
CGCAACTGCCCGAATCTGCCCGGGGCTGCCCGATTGCCCCGCGGTCTTTCCCAAAAGCATCACGTTCCGATGGACGTTTTCTCATTTTCGTATCTAGGAACAAGGAACTAAGGAACCCGGGAAGAA
>DNAS01000124.1:9129-9357 GCA_003485185.1 Phycisphaerales bacterium
GCGCGCTCGGCGGTGCGCTGCCCTTTTGCCGCGCGGAGACCGCTCAACCGACAGCGCGACCCGCGGCTGAAGCGGGTGAAAAGAATTTCAGATTCCCACGCCTCTCGCGAAAAACCGGCGACGCGCGCGCTGCCGATGAAGAGTGCAGAGGGGTGAGCGAAAAGGTCGAAGGGCCAAGGCCGAAGGCCGAAGCGGAAAGCTCAAATCCAAAATCACAAATCAAAAATC
>DNAS01000041.1 GCA_003485185.1 Phycisphaerales bacterium
GCCCCCGCCCCCGCCAAACCCGCCGAGAACCTCCTGGAAGTCAAGAGCCCCATGGTGGGAACCTTCTACGCCGCCCCCAGCCCCGACAGCGAGCCCTATATCGCCGTCGGACAGGCCATCTCCGACGACTCCGTGGTCTGCATCGTCGAGGCCATGAAGGTGATGAACGAGATCAAGGCCGAGTGCGCCGGAACCATCACCGAGGTCTGCGTCAAGAACGCCCAGCCGGTCGAGTTCGGGCAGGTCCTGTTCCGCGTCAAACCCGCCTAACCGAAGGGACAAGACATGTTCTCCCGAATCCTGGTGGCCAATCGGGGCGAGGTGGCGCTGCGGATCATCCGCGCGTGCAAGGAGCTGGGCGTCGAGACGGTGGCGGTCTTCTCGGAGGCCGACCGGAACGCCGGATACCTTCACCTGGCCGACGACCGCATCTGCATCGGTCCCGGACCGTCGTCCGAAAGTTACCTGAACATCCCGCGGATCATCGCGGCCGCGGAAATCGCCGACGTCGAGGCGATCCATCCGGGCTACGGGTTCCTGGCGGAAAACTCCCACTTCGCCGAAATCTGCCGGTCGTGCAAGATCGAGTTCATTGGCCCGAGCGTCGACAGCATGCACCGCCTGGGCGACAAGATTCAGGCCAAGGCGCTGGCGAAGAAGGCGAACGTGCCGACCGCGCCGGACAGCGACGGACCGGTGGAGACGGTGGACGCGGCAGTGCGGATCGCCCGCGAGATCGGGTACCCGGTGGCGCTGAAGGCGGCGGCGGGCGGCGGGGGGCGCGGAATCCGCTTCGCCCACAACGAGGCGACGCTCAAGAGCCTCTTCAAGCAGGCGCAGGCCGAGGCGGAAATCGCCTTCGGCGACGGGCGCCTCTACATGGAAAAGTGCATCGAGAACTTCCGCCACATCGAGGTGCAGATCCTCGGCGACACGCACGGGAACATCGTGCATCTCTGGGAGCGAGAGTGCTCCGTGCAGCGCCGCCGGCAGAAGGTCATCGAGGAGACGCCCTCGCCCAGCCTGACGCCGGAAAAGCGCCAGGAGGTCTGCACGGCGGCCGTCCGTCTGGCCCAGGAAGTGGGCTACCACAACGCCGGGACCGTCGAGTTCATGTACGACCAGGAAGGCAAGTTCCACTTCCTCGAGGTCAACACCCGAATCCAGGTGGAGCACCCGGTGACCGAGATGGTCACGGGCGTGGACCTGGTGAAGTGGCAGATCCGCATCGCGGCGGGCGAACCGCTGACGCTGAAGCAGGAAGACATCCGCCAGCAGGGCTCGGCCATCGAGTGCCGGATCAACGCCGAGGACCCGTCGAAGGGGTTCCGCCCCTCGCCGGGGCGAGTGGAGGCGTTCGTGGCGCCCGGCGGGCCCGGAGTGCGGTGGGACTCGCACGTCTACCAGGGCTACGAGATTCCGCCCACCTATGACAGCCTGATCGGAAAGCTGATCGTCCACCGTCCGACGCGCCAGGAGGCCATTGTCACCGCCCGGCGGGCGCTGGAGGAGTTCGTCTTCTTCCCCACCAAGACGACCATCCCCCTGTGCCGGGACATCCTCGCGAGCGACCATTTCGCCCGGGGGCAGTGGGACACGACATACATCGAACGGGAAATGCTGAAAAGCTGAGGCAACCTCCGGAAAGGGAAGTGTTCATGGCGCAACTGATTCAAGGCAACGCGGTGATCGGGCAGTCGGGTGGGCCGACGGCCGTCATCAACCAGTCGCTGGTCGGCGTGGTCGAGAGCATCGGGAAGATCAAACAGATTGGCAAGCTCCTGGGCGCGCGACACGGTGTGCGAGGCATCGTCGAGGAGAAATTCATCGACCTGAAGAAGGTGGGCAAGGGCGTTCTGGAGGCCGTCGCGCAGACGCCGGCGGCGGCGCTGGGCTCCAGCCGCGACAAGCCAGACCGCGCCTACTGCGAGCGGATCTTCAAGGTCTTCGAGAAGAACAACGTCCGCTACTTCTTTTACATCGGCGGGAACGACTCGGCCGACGCCGCGCGGATCGTCAACGAGATGGCGAAGGCGGCGGGCTACGAGCTGCGCGTCTTCCACGTTCCCAAGACCATCGACAACGACCTTCGCGTGACGGACCACTGCCCCGGGTACGGCTCGGCGGCGCGGTTCGTGGCGTCGGCGTTCATGGGCGACGACCGCGACAGCGCCTCGCTCCCGGGCATCAAGATCAACGTGGTGATGGGCCGGCACGCGGGCTGGCTGACTGCCGCCAGCGTCCTGGGACGCATGGACGCCAAGTGCGGACCGCACCTGGTCTACGTGCCCGAGGTGGCGTTCTCGCTCGACCGTTTCGTCCACGATGTGGGCGAGGTCTACGGCAAGCTGGGCCGCTGCCAGATCGCCGTGTCCGAGGGAATCGCCGACGAGCAGCACAAGGCGATCGCGGCCGTGCTGGCCGAAAAGCTGGGCAAGGAAGTTGAGCGCGACAGCCACGGAAACGTGCAGCTGTCCGGCTCGGGCGCGCTGGGCGATTTCCTGGCCGATTACGTGAAGCAGGAACTCGGCCGGATCACCGGAAAGAAGCTCCGCGTGCGGGCGGACACGTTCGGATACCTCCAGCGCAGCTTCGCGGGATACGCCTCGCCGATCGACCAGGCCGAGGCCCGCATGTGCGGGCGCAAGGCGGTCGAGTTCGCCCTCAAGGGCGACCTGGACGGTTCGG
The DNA here is from genome assembly GCA_003485185.1 of Phycisphaerales bacterium. GTDB lineage: Bacteria > Planctomycetota > Phycisphaerae > SM23-33 > SM23-33 > UBA12270. The sequence goes on from DNAS01000041.1 coordinate 2,689, forward strand.
TGGCGATGAAGCGGGCCAAGGGCGCCTACAAGATCAGCTACTTCCGCGCCGAGCTGAAGGACGTCGCGCGGGAGACCAAGGACCTGCCGAAGTCGTTCATCAACAAGGCCGGAAACGGCGTCACGCCGGCGTTCGCCAAGTACGCCCTGCCGCTCGTCGGCGAATTGCCGGTCATCGGAAAACTCGCATAGATTTTACGCGTGGGTGCAGAGTATCCACTTTTTTCCGTTCTTCGCCTGATACACCCACAAGCCGGTAGGCGTTATGACGCAAGTCTGCATTCAAGTCGTTGTTTTTTCGGTGATTGGAGCCGTCGTGTATGGCCTTGGTCGGCTGTTGCGGTGTCAGCCGATGACGATCACCCTGGCCCATCCGAAAAAAGCACCATGCACGCACTCGTTTCCGTGACCATCAGCATGACGATCATCGTGCTGCTTATGATCAGGCAAGTACTGAGGCACAGGATATCTGAAGCCAAGATCGACAGCTTTGCAGATCTTCTACCTCAATTCATCGTCCTCGTTACCTATGGGTTGCCCGCTGCAATATTTCTCATCAAGGATAAAGAAAGGCTTCGTAGCGTAGGTATTACGACTCACAACCTCTGGCAGGCGAGCCTGATTGGCTTTCTGTTGGCGGGGACTACGTTGGTGTTTGGTGAAGGTGGTCCGGAAGGCGTCTTGCACAAGATCCAACCGCAACGTCTTCTGAGCTTGGTATACTTCGCTTTCGTCGGTTTCGGCGAGGAATTTCTTTTCCGAGGCTATTTACAGAACCGTGCGGTCGCGTGGCTGGGTACGTGGCGTGGATGGCTCCTGGCGTCCGTGGTAATGGCTATCGTACATTTTCCCCATCGTTTACTGTTCGGGAGGATGACGGTATTGGAGGCCACAATCGCTTCCGCGGCGCTTATCCCTGTGAGTCTTCTTATGGGATTTGTTATGCTGCGAACAAAGAATATCGTAGCTCCTGGTTTGTTCCACACGTTCGCCAATTGGACGTCCAATTTGTGAGGTATTCTATACCCGCGTCTGTTTTTTTGCGTCGGCACGAGGGCATTCCTTTTGCCAGACCCATGCAGCCGGGGCGTGGGCGGTGATGTAGCCCAGGAGCGTTTTCCAGTGCCGTTCGTCGCGGACGGCCACGACGTGGCAACCAGCCTGCCACAGCCGGCCCGGGATGCAGCGGCGTACGCGGTGAGAGGAAACCTTCTTCACCCGCCCAAGACACTGTTTTATTCCGGCGGAGGGGCATTCAACAGCGGCGTGGACGTGCCACGAATCGACGGCAATCGCGAAAACGTCAATACTCTCCTTGACGAACTGCTCCAGGCATGCCCGGGCAATGGTCTCCCGCAGAGGGGGAGCGATTTCCACGGGCGGCTTTTTCAGGGACCGCTTGGCGTGTGCGCACAGGGCGCTGTACTCGCCCGGCGGGGGCGGGTGGCGGTAGTCGCCCTCGACGTGGCGGCAATGATGGCGCGTTCGGAACCCGCGCGGGTCGCCGGGGAGCCAACTTCCATATGTGCCCCAGCAGAGATGGTAACGCATGGAAGCGAATCCCCTTACAATAGTGGTTTTTGTTTTTTCGATTTGTCCCGGGGTTTCGCTTTGCTCAACCCCGGGCGTTATACCCAACGTCGCTCATTTCTTTCGATGCTCATTCAACGTCAGGGTTTCCCCAACGCCCAGGGATGAGCAAAGCGAATCCCTGGGATCTATTGAATCGCACCCGCAACATTACGCGCCGAATTTTTCCAGTTTGTCGGCGTGGGCCATCGCCAGCGGGATGATCTCCTTGGACGGGATCGTGCCGATCTGCCCGGCGCGGCAGGAGACTTCGTCGAATCGTTTTCCGTCGCCGCCGCGGAGGTGCGGCGCGTGCATCAGCACGGGCACGGGGTGCCACGAGTGGCTCTTCATGCTCGGCGGGGTGGAGTGGTCGCCCGTGACGATCAGCACGTCGGGTTTGGCCTTAAGCAGCGCGGGGATGGCCGCGTCCATCTCCTCGATCCGCTGGATCTTGGCGGGCAGGTCGCCGTCCTCGCCGGTCTTGTCGGTGTATTTGAAGTGGGCGAAGACGAACGTGTGGTCCTTCATCGCCTTGGCGGCCTCGGCGCAGACGTCGGCCGCCGTCGTCGGCTGGGAGACCACCGGCATGCCCACCAGCCGCGCGACGCCGCGATACATCGGGTATCCGGCGACGGCGGCGGGTTTGAGCTGGAACCGCTCCTCGAAGCTCGGCCAGTCGGGCGCCTTGGCGAACCCGCGCCCGAGGATCATGTTGGCCTTTTTCTCGCTCGCGAGGATGCCTTTGACCTGGTCGAGGATGTCCGCGACCATCAGCGCGGTGCGGGACGCGTCGTGCGGGGGGCGGTCGGGCCGCAGGGGCGGCACGCCGACGGCCTGCGGGTCGGTGTCGCCGATGTTGTCGTCGAGCCCGTCGCCGCGGAGCACCAGCACGGCGCGGTGCTCGGCCTCGGTCTCCCAGAACAGTTCCACGCCGGGCGGCGGGGAGAGCTTCTGGCGGATCAGCGCCAGCACGCGGCGGTTCTCCGAATCGGGAATGCGTCCCGCGCGGCGGTCGGTGATGTTGCCCGCGGCGTCGAGGGTGCAGAAGTTCAGGCGGGCCGCCACGTCGCGCTTGGTCAGCGCGAACTCCACGCCCAGCGCGCTGAGCACGCCTCGCCCGACCTGGAAGACCAGCGGGTCGTAGCCGAACAGGCCGAGGTGCCCCGGGCCGCTGCCGGGCGTCACGCCGGTGGCCACGGGCGTCAGCAGGCCCAGCGCGCTGCGGGCGGCCAGCGCGTCGAAGTTGGGGGTCTTCGCCTGCCACAGGGCCGTGCCCTTGCCCGCGTTGTCGCAGTCGCCCAGGCCGTCCATCACCAGCAGGACGATCCGCTTGTCGTTGGTCTTGGCCAGCGAGGAAATCAGCTTTCCGTACGTGTCTTCCATCTCGTGGATCCTCGTCATGGGGTGCGGGAAATCCGTCTCAAAGCGAGCGGCGAGTGTACCCGCCGGGCGGGAAAATTTCCACCGCTTACCACGCAGCCAGGTCGCGCTGGGCGCGGTCGCGGAGTTCGGCGGCGCGGCGGTCGCGGGGGCGGAGTTCGGCGGCGCGGGTGAAGCAGGCGAGGGCCTGTCGGAGGTCGTCGCGGCTGCGGCGGGCCAGCGCGCGGTTGGCGTAGCAGGCGCCTTTTTCCAGCCAGGCCTCGAAGAACGCGGCGTCCAGCGTGGTGGCCTCGTGGAGCAGTTCGATGGCCTGCGAGTGCCAGCCCAGCGCGCTGAGCGTCCACCCGGCGGCGTACATCGTGTGGGCGGGCACGGGGTCGATTTCGCGCAGGCGGGCGATGTAGGCGGCCATCGCGCCGGGCGTCGCGAGGGATTCGGGCGTGACGGCCGGCAGGCGGCGTACCTCAGCCAGCTCGCGCCGCACGAAGACCGTGTGCAGGCCCTCCAGGTAGATCAGGCGCCAGTCGGCGTCGGACAACAGTTTCCGCGCCAGCCCGATCGAGGCGAAGTCCACGCGCAGCATGACGATGTGAATGTTGTAGCGTTCGGCCGCCGGCCCGAACGGCGTTTGGGCGCGGTTGATTTCCAGCACGTTCCGCATGACATCGGGCGGGTAGGCCCAGGTGTTGGTCAGGATCGGCACGTCGGTGGCGTTTCCGCCTTCGGCGCGGAGGAAGTAGAAGTTGGAGGAATCGGTGAAATCGACCCAGACGTTCTCCGCCCGGCCATGGCGGCCCAGGTCCTGGTGGGGCAGGCGCCCGTTGAGCCACTCGACCGGCCCGACGGGCAGGTTCAGGCGCGACAGCCCGAAGGCGAACCGGTTGGGCGTGCGCTCGGCGAAGTAGAACCGGTTGGTCACGACGGCGGCCGAGAACCACCCGGCCAGCAGGACGACGGCTAGGCTTCCGACGACGCGCAGGGCGGGGCGGCGCAGCG
>DNAS01000161.1:0-650 GCA_003485185.1 Phycisphaerales bacterium
CGCGTGCAGTGCCGGCAGTACATCGAGCAGACGTTCGAGACGTGGAACAGCACCCGGTCCGGGTAGCGATGCGTGATCAGCGGGACCGGGGAGTCGTGGTCCTCGTGAAGCGGATCGGCGATCTCGTCCTTTCCGACGATCAATTCGGCCTGACGCGGGAAGGATTGCAGGAACACGGGGTCGTTTTCGTAGTCCGCCGCGTCGATGAGCGAAAGGTAGTACGGCGTGATGGACAGCGGAAATCGCTCCAGCGTCCGGGCGAGGCCTTTTCGGCGGTCGTCATCCAATTGCACGTTCAGCAAGCGTTCGAACGTCGGGATGTCGCGGACCGTGTGCCGGACCTGCCAGCGCCAGTCCTGCCAGTTATTATACAATTCCTTGCTATCCAAGGAGTTAGCAACGTCTTTCTGCCTGCGCGTGAGTGTTCTCACTATGAGTTCCTTTCGACTGTATTCGGGAGACCCAACTGCCCGCCCCACGAGAAAGTCCTGCGGGGCAAAGAAGCGCAAGAGGTTACAATCCCATATGTTGAGATGGGTGATTGTACGGAAAACCCAGCGGCGGTTCAAGGCGTTTCTTCAATGCGCGCAGGCGGCGTGGCCTGCCTGGCAATCCGTGCAGCGAAAAAACACTGCTTGCGAGCAAGCAGT
>DNAS01000161.1:735-1823 GCA_003485185.1 Phycisphaerales bacterium
ACTGCTTGCGAGCAAGCAGTGCCTCCCCCGGAATCGGAGTTTTCCGACAGAAGCCTACTCGGGCTTGACCAATTCCTCGCGGAGTTTCCGGACGTACTTGTCCTTCTCGGCCTCGATGGCCTTGAACAGCTCGGGCGGCAGTTCGTCGGCCCGCATGAAGACCTCGACGCTCGTTCCGTTCGGTCCGGGCATGACGAACTTCACGAAGTACGGGGTGCGCTTGCGGGGCTCGGTGGTCGCGCCTTCCATCCGGCGCTTGAGCAGGTCCGACGGGCCCACGCGGACGCCCTCGGAAGTCACGTCGAACTTCAAGCCGGTTGCGCCGCTGATGACCTCCAGCGCCTGGGCGATGGACGCGTCGGCCATCACGAGGTTGAAGTTCGTCCGCGTCTGGTCGGGCAGGTACTCCATGACGCCGGGGTCCATCTGAAGCTGCACGCGCCCCTTGCGGGCGAGGTCCGCCAGCACCGTCACCAGGGCGGCGTTCTGGTACCGCAACGAGACGGTCCGCTGGAGCTGGCGCTTGATCTGCGCGGCGCGGGAGAGGATGAGGATGTCGTCGCCCCAGAGGTGCCAGGTGGCGTCGGCGCCGTGGCAGAGCATGTCCAGCCAGGCGACGGGCGAGCCGGGCAGCGCCTTGTCGGCGCGGGCGAGTGCCTTGTCGCGGTCGATCTCGGTGTGAAAGACGATGTCCAGCCCGGCCGTGCCCGTGACCTTGCGGACCTGCTCCAGCACCGGCCCGGCGCGGTCCGATGGCTCCACCTGGGCGGTGTGCAGGGCGGCGAGGATGCGCAGCTCGTCGTAGGTCGCGCGGCGGCCCATGCGGTAGAGCGGTTCGGACGGGAGGATGCGGACCTCCTCGCCGTCGATCTGCCACTGGAGGGCGAGCCCTGCCAGCAAGGCGTCGAGGCGCTTGCGGAGCGTCGCGTTGGCGAGCGTCACGGACAGGCGCGTCTGGTCGCCGTAGGGCAGATAGTCGAGGGTGTCCGGGTCGATGACCAGCTTGGCGCCGCTGGCGGCGGAGATCTTCTCGAAGACCTCGCCGATGGTGGCGTCTTCGATCCGCAGGTTGATGGGCTTGTCCAGCG
>DNAS01000161.1:1942-10163 GCA_003485185.1 Phycisphaerales bacterium
GGGCTTGTCCAGCGCCCGCTGGAGGGTTCCGACGCCCTGGGCCGCCACGGGCGCAGCCGCCGCCGCGACGGCCGCAACCAGCACCGCCCCCACGCACATCCGTTTTGCGATCGTCATCCGAGTCTCTCCCATGTTGGTCGTTGGTTCCAAGCCTGAAATGCCCTGTGGAAAACAGGGTGGCACGGCTTGCTGGCAAGCTGTGTTCTCCGCAAATTCGGCAACACGCTTTGCGAGCAAAGCGTGCCACCCACCTCGTGAACGGATGTTTTCAACAGAGCATTTTCCTTTTCAAAAACCCATCATCATCGGGAACATGCCCGCGTCATTCTTGTCGCCGTTTTCGTCCCACCCGAAGGAAACCATCACGGTGCCCGGAGGCGGCTGGGCGACGGACGGATCGACGGGCTCGACGAGGGTGGCCGCCGCCCAGTCCGTCGCGTGGGGCGCGAGGTGGACGTCGATGGTCCCGTCCGGGGCCGCCGCGGGCGGGAGGATCGTCACGTCGACGGTCGATCGGTCTTCCACTCCCGGCGTCAGGAAGCGCCACAGGGCCACGGCGACGACGACGGCGGCAGCGGCGGCCATCGCCGAGGCGAACACGCGGACGGACGGCCTGGCCCAGAGGCGCACGCGCCGTTCGCCCAGCAGCGCCTTGCGCTCCAGGGCGGCGAAAATCTCCCCGCGCTGGGCGAGCAGTTCCCGCTCGCCGGGCAGTTCGTCGGACAGCCCGGTGAGGCGCTCGTCGAGCGCGCGGTAGCGTTCCAGTTCGCGGCGCAGGTCGGGGCGTTCGGCCAGGAGGGTTTCCATGGCGGTCCGCTCCTCGCCGGCCAGCTCGCCGTCGAGGTACCGGCAGAGGCGATATTCGAGGTCCGTATTGTCCGGGATTTCCGACATGGCGGCGTCCTACAGGTAATCCTTCAGTTTGTCCTTGAGCTTCTTTCGGGCGGTGAACACGTGCCATTTCACCGCCTCGACGCTGCACCCGAGGGCCTCGGCTACTTCCTGTTGCGGCAGGTGCGAGATGCTGAACAGCACCAGCGCCTGTCGCTGCATCGGAGGCAGCGCGTCGATCTCCCGCCGGATGGTCCGGCGCAGCTCGTCGGCGGAGACCGTCTCCGCCGGCCCGTCGGCGCGCGGATCGGGGCGGGCGGCGGCGCGGTCCTCGTCGCCCGAAACCTCGAGCGATTCGGCCTTGCGCAGCGCCCGCGACCGTCGGCGGTTCAGCGCCAGGTTGTTGACGATCCGCAGCACCCAGCTTCCGAACCGTTCCGGCTGGCTCAGCGTGCCGAGCTTCTCGAACGACTTGAGAAACGCATCCTGCGCGGCCTCCATCGCATCGTCGCGGTGGTTCAGCAGGCTGTACGCGACGGCGACCGCCCGGCGCTGATACCGCCGGACCAGCTCGTCAAACGCCTTCAGGTCGCCTCCCCTGGCGGCCGCGACCAGTGCGGCGTCGTCACCCTCGCAGGATTTCGCCTTTCCGAACGTTATGCCAGACACCTCCGTCAGGCGGGCGTTAGGACAAAACCCCAACACCCGCCGCAGGGACAAAATACCCCCACGCCGAGGGGTTGTCGAGGCCCTGGCCGCCTTGGGCGCAAAACAAGGGGAGGCCGCCGCGTTCGGGCCGCCTCCCCTTCGGTTGCAAGTCGTGTCGTAGAAACTTAGTTCTTCAACTTGGATTTTGCAGGTTGTCAGACAGGCGAACAGGCGAGCAGGAGACCGCAGGCTCGATGGCGTTTTTTCACCTGTTCTCCTGCTCAACTGCTCGCCTGCTCTGTAGTCTTTCCCCATTGATTTTGTACTGACAAAATCAATGCTGGAAGACTACTACTTCAAGCCCATCTTGCGGAGGTTCTCGTAGCTGATCTGGACGCTCTTGAACGGGTCGCCGCTGACGGTGCAGGAATCCTGCTCGATGATGTAATCCTTCGTCCCGGCGGCCTTGCAGGCCTTCAAGACCGGCAGCCAGTCGATCGCGCCTTCGCCGATCGCCCGCCAGGTCGGCTGGTTGTTCACGACGCTCCAGTCCTTCAGGTGCACCTGATCGAGGCGCCCCTTGTACTTCTTCGCCCAGGCGGCGGGCTCGTATCCGGCGCGGGCCACCCATCCGAAGTCCAGTTCCGCCTGGAGGTATTTCGGGTCGGCGGAGCGGTACAGGATGTCCAGACCGATCTCGCCGCCCTTGCCGTTGCGGACGCCGAACTTCTCGAACTCGAACATGTGGTTGTGGTACTGGAGGGTGATTCCCTCGGCGGCGAGCTTCTTTCCGTAGCCCGCCAGCTCGCGGCCCATCTTCCGCCAGCCTGCGGCGGTCTTGACGGCGTCAGGAGACATCCACGGCATGGCCACGTAGGCGATGCCCCACCCGTGGCAGTCGGCGATGACCTGCTTCAGCTCGTTGTGGAACTTGTCCAGGCCGACGTGGGCGCCCATCGGCTCGACGCCCTCGCCGAGCATCATCTTCCGCAACTCGGCCGCGTCGATCGGGCCGACGCCCGAAATCTGCGCCCGCGTGTATCCGATCTTCCGGAGGCGCTTCATCGTCTTGACGACGTCTTTGGGGGTCTGCACGAAATCGCGCAGGGTGTAGAGCTGGATCGCAATCTGACTGGTCAACTTCTTCGCCATCGGTAATATCCTTTCCAGGGGTCCTCCCGGCGACGGCTGATTCTCGCCGGAAACGGTTTACCATAGCCAAACGCCCGCCGTTGTCAACAACAACGGCATTTCGGATTTGGGATTTCCGAATTCGGATTGAAGATTGGGTGCCATGGCCAAGCGCTGTTTGCTTGGCCGTGCGATAGACACCCTCAAGCAAACAACGCTTGAGGGTGGCACCCGGCACACGCCCCGGGCTCTTCAATCCGCAATCCGAATTCCGAAATGCGCAATAGGACGAACGGTCTTGACCTGCCGGCTGGAGGGGGTACACTGGACGGCTTGTTTGTCCCGGACGGAATGCCTTTGTTTTAGGAATCTGATGATGGCTTTGACGGCGGAATGGCGTGACCGCATTGACGCTTGGCGCAAGACGCTCAAAACCCGGTTTTACCGGCCTCTCGGTTCGATCGAGTTGAGCGGGCGGGTGGTGAAAGACCAACTCGACCCGCAGCAGGCGCTGGCCGGCGAGTTCCAGCCCATGCCGGTCGGCACGGTCTGGGGCGCGAAGTGGGAGTATGGCTGGTTCCGCGGGCGCATCGCGCTGCCGAAGGAGGCCGCGGGGCGGCGGATCGTCATGGAGCTTCGCGTGACGAACTACGAGGCCGTCACGTTCGCCAACGGCGAGATGATCGAGTCGCGCCGCAACACGTTCCCGCACCAAACCCTCACGCACAAGGCCAAGGCCGGCGAAACGTTCGACCTGCTGATCGAGGCGTACGCCTGGCACGGGCCGACCCCCTGCCACGCCGGACCGCTGCCGCCGGGAACGCGAAGCGTCCCGGAGGCCGCGCCCGCACAGCAGACCCTCGGCGACAGCACCTTCGGCGTCTGGGAAGAGGAAATCTTCCAGCTCTACATGGATGTCGAGACGCTCTGGCAGATCCGCGAGAGCCACGACGCCGACTCGCTGCGGACGGCCGAGATCGACAAGGGCCTGATGGACTTCACGCGCATCGCCGACTTCGAGCTGCCCTACGAGCGGATGATCGAGACGGTCCGCGCGACCAGGCGGCGGCTCAAACCCCTGCTGGAGTGCCGCAACGGGTCGACCGCGCCGGAATATTTCTGCTTCGGGCACGCCCACCTCGACGTGGCGTGGCTCTGGCCGCTGGTGGAGACCGAGCGCAAGGCCGCCCGCACCCTGGCCAACCAGCTCGCGCTCATCGAGGAGTATCCGGAGCACCGCTTCCTCCACAGCCAGCCCCACCTGTTCCGCATGGTCAAGGACAAGTACCCCGCCCTGTACGAGCGGGTGAAGAAGGCGGTGCGGAACGGGAACATCATCGCCGACGGCGGCATGTGGGTCGAGTCCGACACCAACATCACCGGCGGCGAGTCGCTCATCCGCCAGTTCCTGCACGGGCGGCGGTTCTTCCGCGAGGAGTTCGGCATCGACAGCCAGTTCCTCTGGATTCCCGACGTGTTCGGATACTCCGCCGCCCTTCCGCAGATCATGGCCGGGTGCGGGGCGAAGTATTTCTCTACGCAGAAGATTTTCTGGGCCTACCACGGCGGCGAAGGGTTCCCGTACCACAACTTCCTGTGGGAAGGTCTGGACGGGACGGCCGTCGTCGTCCACCTGCACCACGACTACAACTCGTCCACCGGGCCGGGCACGATGATCCGCCGGTGGAAGGACCGCGTGCAGAAGAACGACATGACGACGCGTCTCCAGCCGTTCGGGCACGGCGACGGCGGCGGCGGGCCCGAGCGCTACCACCTGGAGTTCCTGCGCCGCCTGCGCGACTGCGAGGGCGTGCCGCGCCTGAAGCTCGCGACGCCGATGGAGTTCTTCGAGGATCTCGTCGCCCGCGGCGAGCACGACGTCAACCGCTACGTCGGCGAGCTGTATTGCCAGTTCCACCGCGGCGTGCTCACCAGCCAGGCGAAGACCAAACGCGGCAACCGCAAGAGCGAGCTGGCCCTGCGCGAGGCGGAACTGTGGGGCGCGGCGGCCGGGGCACGCAAGGGCTTCGCCTGGCCGGCGGAACCAATGGACGAGCTGTGGAAGAAAGTGCTGCTGAACCAGTTCCACGACATCCTTCCGGGCTCGTCGATCCACCGCGTCTACGTCGAGGCCGAGGCGGCGTACGCCGAGGTCATCGGCGCCGCCCAAACGGTCGCCGCGCAGGCGGCGGGAAGCCTGGCCGCGCCCGGCGAGGCGCTGACCGTGCTGAACTCCCTGAACTGGGCGCGCAAGGCGCAGGTGGAGCTGCCGGCCGGATGGACCGGCGCCCTTGACGCCGAGGGCGACGCGCTGTGCGTCCAGGAGACGGGTGGAAAGAAACTCGTCGAGACGACGGTCCCGTCCTGCGGGTGGACCACGCTCCGCAAGGGCGACGGCCCGCGGGCCAAGTGCGACGGCGGCTCCTGCCGCGCCGTCGCCGAGAGCCGCCGCCTGGAGAACGACCAGATTCGCGTCGAGTTCAACGACCGCGCGGAGATCGTCAGCGTGTTCGACAAGGCGGCAGGGCGCGAGCTGCTGGCCGGGCCGAGCAACGTCTTCCGCCTGTACAAGGACGTGCCCGGCCAATACGACGCGTGGGACATCGACAGCATGTACCGGGAGATGCCGGTGGACCTGGGCGACGCGCCGGCTGAAATCAAGGTCGTCGCGTCGGGCCCGCTCGTCGCGACGCTCCGCGCGACGCTCCGGCTGAACGACTCGACGGTGACGCAGGAAATCTCCCTGCGGCGCGGCGCGCGGCGGGTGGACTTCCGCACGACCGTCGAGTGGCGGGAATGCCACAAGCTGCTGAAGATCTGCTTCCAGCCGGACCTCTACGCCAACGAGGCGATCCACGAGATCCAGTTCGGGCACATCCGCCGCCCGAACCACGGCTCGCGCCCGTACGACGCCGACCGCTTCGAGGTCGCCAACCACAAGTGGACGGCCCTGGCGGAGGAAAACCGCGGCTTCGCCGTCCTGAACGACTGCAAGTACGGCGTGAACGTCATCGGAAAGAGCATCAACCTGTCGCTGCTGCGGGCGCCCAAGGCGCCGGACATGACGGCCGACCTCGGAACCCAGGAGTTCACCTACGCCTTCTACGCGTGGAACGGCTCGCTGGCTGACTCCGACGTCGTCCGCCAGGGCTACGAGCTCAACGTCGAGCCGCTGACCGTCGCCGGCGACGCCGGGACCGAGTCGCTGCTGGACGTCGACGCGGAGAACATCGTCGTCGAGGCCGTCAAGCCCGCCGAGGACGGCTCGGGCGACATCATCGTGCGCCTCTACGAGGCCAAGCGGATGGCCGTCCGCTGCGACTTGGCGGTCCGGCTGCCCTTCCGTGCGGCCGAACTGAGCGACATGGTCGAGGAAAAGTCCCTCGGCAAGCTGGACCGCAAGGATGGGAAGATCGCCCTGGACTTCCGGCCGTTCGAGGTCAAGACGATCCGCCTGAAGAAATAGCGCCGCCAAGGGAACGAACACGGTTTGCAAGCAAACCGTGCCACCCGCCGCCTTTGATTTGCGCCAAATCGAAAACACGGCCTGCAAGCAAGCCGTACCAATCATGAATTTTGGCCCCTTTCCCGCGCATGTTCTAAAAACGGCCGCAAGATCGGACGATATAAAGGGCTAGGAACGCTTGACGAACCGAGAACCACAAAGGGCTCAAGGCTATGGGGAAACCGGCATTGCTTTTCCCTTTGCGATCTTTGTGCCCTCTGTGGTGAGCTTTTTCTTCGGAGCGGAAAACGGCGGCAAATGGGTTTGCCGCGGAAAGGTTTCCTGCTAGGATGAGGACATCTTATTCATTTTCGCACGTTCATTCATCCATAACTTATACCCGACATCCGAACCGCGCATGAGCACTCCACAGACATTGGAGGTGCCCGGCTACCAGGTCATGCAGTTCCTGGGCAGCGGGGCCCGCAGCACGATCTGGCAGATCAAGGACCACCGGTCCGCGCGTGTCTTCGCGCTGAAACGGGTGGTGAAGCGCCAATCCTCCGACCAGCGTTACCTCGACCAGGCCGCCAACGAATACGAAATCGGCGTCCGGTTCAACCACCCCGTCATCCGGCGGATTCACAGCTTCAAGCGCATCAAGCGGTGGATGAGCCTGAAGGAAGTGCACCTGGTCATGGAATTCTGCCCCGGGCGGACGCTCCAGGACCACCCCCCGGAAGACGTTCGGGAGGTGGTGCGGGTCTACAGCGAGGTCGCCACGGCGCTGGCGTACATGAACGCCCACGGGTTCGTCCACGCGGACATCAAGCCGAACAACATCATCGTCGCGGCCGGCGGCGCGGTGAAGATCATCGACCTCGGCCAGAGCTGCCGCCTCGGCACGATCAAGGACCGCATCCAGGGCACGCCGGATTTCATCGCCCCCGAGCAGGTGCACCGCCACCCGCTCGACGGGCGGACCGACGTCTACAATTTCGGCGCGGCCATGTACTGGACGCTCACCGGCCGGCCGATCCCCACGCTCATGGGCACCAAGGGCGTCATCAGCATGATGTCGGACCTGGTGGTCGTGCCCCCGGAGCAGATCAACCCGCAGGTTCCGACGGCGCTGAGCCGGCTGATCATCGACTGCATCGAGTTCCAGCCGCCCCACCGCCCGCAGTCGATGAACGAGGTGGTCTCGCGCCTGAGCCTGATCTCCCATGTGATGGACCGCGACCCCAATGCCCCGCCGGACCTGGAGGGCGTCTGAGGTGGCCTGCGCGGCGGCGGACATCTTCCTTCGCGCGGCGGAGCTGAACCGAAACGACGCCCGGCGCGCGGGGAACATCGTCGAGTTCGAAGCCGAGTCCGAGATCCTCTACACCGGCGACATCCACGGGCATCGCAACAATCTCTCGCGCATCCTGGCGTACGCCGACGTGAGCGCCTGTCCGCAGCGGCGCCTGGTGCTCCAGGAGATCATCCACGGCCCGCCCGACGAGCGGACCGGCCAGGACCGCAGCGTGGACCTGCTGCTCCGCGCCGCGCGGCTGAAGGTCGCCCAGCCGGAGCAGGTGGTCTTCCTGCTGGGCAACCACGACGTGGCGCAGCTGACCGGCAACGAGATTTCCAAGAACGGGCGCGGCGTGTGCAAGGCGTTCACGGAGGGCGTGCGGTACGCCTTCGGTGCCTCCGGCGACGAGGCGCTCGCGGCGATCCACGATTTCCTCCGCTCGATGCCGCTGGCCGCACGCGTCGGGCGGACGCTCATGAGCCACTCGCTGCCCTCGCCGGGGCGGTGGACCGACGCCTGCCTGGACATCCTGCGCGGCGGCGCGACCGACGCGGACTTCCGCCGCGGCGGGCCCGTCTACGAGTGGACCTGGGGGCGCGGGCACACGCCCGAGCACATCGAGCAACTCGCTGCCGCAATCGGCGTCGACTTTTTCCTCATCGGGCACTACCATACCGGCCGGCCGTTCGAGGCCATCGGGCGACGGGCCCTGACCGTCAGCAGCGACGACGACCACGGCTGCCTGCTGCCCTTCGCGGGCGCGACGCCGTTGAACCAGGCCGCCGCCCTCGAGGCTCTCAAGCCCATCGTCTCGCTGGGATAGGCGGCGGGTGGCACTGCTTGCTTGCAAGCAGTGTTCTTGCGGC
>DNAS01000161.1:10302-12759 GCA_003485185.1 Phycisphaerales bacterium
TTGCAAGCAGTGTTCTTGCGGCTTCACGGCTTGACAAGCAAGCCGTGCCACCCCAGATTCAGACTTGTCCGACCGCATGATGCCAACCAACCACGGACGCGATTTCATGCAGGCACTGACCGGAAAACAGAAACGTCATCTCAAGTCGCTCGCCCAGTCGATGCCGCCGCTGGCGATCATCGGCAAGGGCGGGCTTTCGCAGGCGGCCCTGGACAACGTGCGGCGGCTGCTCGACGGGCGCGAACTGCTGAAGGTGCGCCTGCCGGCGCTGCCGCCGGCGGACCGCAGGTCGGCGACCGCCGCGCTGGCCGAGAGCGTCGGCGCGACCTGCGTGGACACCATCGGCAGGATGGTGCTGCTCTACCGCCCCTGCGAGTCGCTGGACCCGTCGGAGCGGATCTCCTTGCCCTGACCGCCCTGCCGCCGCAGCATGTCCAGGTAGTTGCCGGTGGCGGTCGCCGGCTGGGTGGTCTCCGCGCCGCCCGGCCCGAAGCGTTCCCGCTCGATGCGCGTCATCCAGTCGCGCACTTCCGGGTCGTCGCCGGCGAGTTCGGCGGCGGCGTCGATGTGTTTCATGGCCTGGGCGTATTGCCCGAGCTGGTAATAGCATCGCGCGGCCTGGAGCGACGCGCGGGCGCGGACGTCGGCGTAGTCGGCGGCGCGGGCGAAGGTCCCGGCCGCCTCGGCGTAGACGCTCTCGCGCGGTCCCTCGTGGAGCAGTTGGAGCATTCCGAGTTCCAGGAGCATCGCCCCGAGGTCCTTTCCGCGGCAGATTCCCGCGCCGCGCAGGAGCGTCTGCTCGGCGTCGGCGGCGCGTCCGGCGTTTTTCTGCGCCTTGGCCAGCCGCAGCCAGATGAACGGGTTGGTCTGGTCGAGCTTTCGGGCCTCGTCCAGCCATCGCTCGGCGGCCGCGAAATCGTTCTTCCGGAACGCCGCCTCGCCCAGCGCGGCGCAGGTCGCGCCGTCGCGCTGGCCCGCCTCGACGGCGCGGAGCAGGTACGTCTCGGCCTGGGCGGTCTCGCCCCGCGCCAGCAGGACGATCCCGTAGCGGCTCCAGATGTCCGCGTTCGACCGGTCGGCCAGTTTCGCCGCGTGCTCGAACGAGCGGAGAGAGTCGCCGCCGCGCCGCCGCAGCAGTTCGCCCTTGGTCCACAGCAGCTCCGGCGAGATCAGCTCCGCGCGGATCGCCTCGTCCACGCGGCGTTCGGCTTCCTCGGTCTGGCCCAGGGCCGCCAGCGCGCGGGCGAGCATCTCGACGAAGGCCGGCTCGCGCGGATACGCCTTGACGCACGTCTCCAGCAGTTGCCGCGCCGGGTCGAACTGGCGGACTTCCAGCAGCCGGCGGGCCTGGGCGATGGCCCTGACGCGGTCGGCGTCGGCCCGGTTCCCGCCGTCGACGGCCGGCGGCGCGGGCGCATCCGGGCGCAGGGCGATGTAGGCGGCCAGGCCCGCGACGGCCGCCGCCAGCATCAGCAGGATGGCCGTCAGCGAACGGTTCGCCTTGCGGGCGCGGGCCGGGTTTTCACTGCGGTCGGTCATGGCGCGGCCCGTCCCAGCAGCGACTCGACGCCCTCGGCGATGCTCGCCGCCCGCATGAGCGTCTCGCCGACGAGGATCGCGCGGACGCCCGCGCTCGCGAGCTTCCTCACGTCGTCGCGCGTCCGGATGCCCGACTCGCTCACCAGCGGCACGTCGCCCGCCAGCGGCGCCAGGCGCAGCGTCGTGCCCACGTCCACGCGGAATGTCGTCAGGTCGCGGTTGTTGATCCCCAGCAGGCTGTATGACGGATGCGGGAAGCCCACCATCGACCGCACCTGCATGAATTCCTCGGCCCCGTGCACCTCCACGAGCGTGGTCATGCGCAGCTCGGTGGCCAGGATCATCAGGTCCAGGAGCTGTCCGCCGGGCAATGCCGCGGCGATCAGCAGGATGGCGTCGGCGCCGGCCGCCCGCGCCTCGTAGACCTGCGCCTCGTCGATGAGGAAATCCTTCCGCAGCACGGGCAGGTTCGTGGCCTCCCGCGCGCTCGTGAGGTACTCCAGCCGCCCCTGGAAATACTGCTCGTCGGTCAGGACGCTCAGCGCGGCGGCGCCGGCGGACTCGTACTGCCGCGCGATTTGGGGCGGGTCGAAGTCTTCGCGGATGACCCCGGCCGAGGGCGATGCCTTCTTGATCTCGGCGATGAGGTTCATGCCGCGCGGGCTGGGCGCGGTGACGGCCGCGAAGAAGTTCCGCGGCCTCGGCCCTGCCGCCGCCGCGGCGCGAAGCTCGTCCCGGCTCATTCGCGCGCGCAGCGCGGCGACCTCTTTCCGCTTGGTTTTCAGGATGTCGTCCAATATATTCTGCGGCATTGTCCTGACCTGATGTTGCTCTGTTGAAAACATCGGGAAGCAGGGTGGCACGGCTTGCTGGCAAGCCGTGTTCTCCGGGAATCCGGCAACACGCTTTGCGAGCAAA
>DNAS01000043.1:0-2335 GCA_003485185.1 Phycisphaerales bacterium
GCGTCGGGGATGTGCGGCGCGAGCGGCCTGGCCACGCACGAGGGCCTCGCCCGGCCGAAGCACTCGCCCATGTCGCCGAGAATATCCTCCAGCGGGCGGCGCAGGATGTTTCCGAACGACAGCGGCACGAGGTTGCAGGGGCAGACCTCGCCGCTGCCGTCGATGTACAGATGCCCGAGCCCCGCGCCGCACCCGAAGGCGTTCTCGCCCTCGAGGTACGCGAACGTCGAGACCGCGGGCCAGTCGTCGCGCCGGGCGGCCTCGAGCTGGTACCCGACGAGGCACCGGCGTTCCTCGGCGGTCAGGAGCACCTCGTCGCGGCTGGCGAGCCGCCCGATGGCGACCGGCTCGAGCAGGTGCACCTCCCGCGCGCCGCCCGACAGCGCCGCGCGGATCAGCGCCTCGAACGCCTCGCGTCGCAGCAGTTCGCGCCGGGCGACGGCGACGACGTAGGGGTAGAGCCCGGCCTGGCGCGCGGCGGCGAGGGCTTCCATGGCCGCGGCGAACGCCCCCTCCACGCCGCGCAGCGCGTCGTGCTCGCGCGGGTCGGGGCTGTCCAGGCTGACGCCCGCGGCGAACAGGCCCGCGTCCTTCAGGGCCCGCGCCCGCGCCGCGGTCAGTCCCCAGCCGGTGGTGTTGAGGTTCACGCACGTCCGGTCGTCGAAGGCGCCGACGATCTCCTCCAGGTCGTCGCGCAGCAGCGGCTCGCCGCCGGTCACCGTCACCAGCGCGGCCCCGAGGCGCTGCAACTCGCCCGCCAGCGATTTCAGCGCGTCGCGCGGAAGGTCGGTCTGGCTGCGCCCGGCGTTGTAGCAGTGCCAGCAGCGGAACCGGCAGCGATTGGTCACCGCCAGCGTCACGGAGTAGAGGCGTCGGCCGTCCGAGGGATGAAGGAACTGCTCGGCCATCGCGTCGAAGGCCCGCCCGGGATACGGCGGGAAATGCGTGTTGATGACCCAGCGGTCGCCGAAGGCCGTCGGCTTCTCCCCGCGCAGGTAGTCCTTGAAAAACGTCCCGACGGCGGGATGAAGCCGGTTCAGCGGCGGCCGGGACGCGATCTTCACGAAAAACTCGTCGCCCTTCATCCGAATCAGCCTCTTCCCGCGCTCGCCCCCGCCGCCTGTAGGCTGGGTCGAGGCCGCAGGCCGATGACCCACCTTATAATCGCGCGGCCAGGTTGCGGAGGAACGCCCGGTTGTCGCAGCAGAGGTAGTCCACCCGTCCGCCCATCCGGTGGAACGACTTCATGAACCGCAGGTAGTATCCGGGGTGGTCCTTGGGCGGCTCGCCCTGGGCCCAGTCCCACTTTCCGCCGTCCTGGAGGTCCACCACCGCGATGTCGAAGTCGCGCAGCAGCGGCAGGCCGCGACCGCCCCGCAGGTTGTTGGCGCAGCTGACGGCCTTCTCGAAAACCTGCGGGCTCATGATCGCCGAGCCCACCGACAGATACACCCCGCCTTCCAGGTCCAGCACGCTGCGGTCGAAGATGCGCACGTCCGTTCCGCTGGCGCGCCCGATGGCGCCCCCGTGGTACATCGGGTGGTTGACGATGATGTCGTACCCGATGCCCGGATGCACGGTGAAGGGAACGCGCTTGCGATACGCCGCCGCGGGGACGGAATACTCCTTGAACGGGTGCTTGACGCTCACGCGCCCGGGCGGCAGGGAGAAGCGCGTCATCGTCGCCAGCAGGTCCGCCCGCGCCGCCGTCAGCGGGTCGGCGGGGTTCGCGCGAATCTGCGCCGCCAGCGTCTCCAGAGGCGGCAGGTCCACGCCGTCGGTGGCGACGAACCGCCCGACGGACTCGCCGAAGCCGAGCCCCTCGGCCGCGCCGGCGACGACGGCGAGGTTCAGGCACCGCCCCGTCTCGTCCCACGTGCCGAACCGCCCCGCCGGCGCGTTGTCGCCCACCGACTCGCTCGAGACGCCCTGGAAGGCGAACTCCCAGTCGTGGATCACGCCCGCGCCCTGCGTCGCCACGTGCGTCACCCACCCGCCTTCGAGCAGGGCGATCACCGTCGGGCCCAGGCCGTTCTTGATCAGGTGCGCGCCGTACGCCAGCATCACCGACGCGCCCCGCGCGCGGGCCCGGCGAACCCGCTCCGCCAGGCGGTCGATCCGCTCCGCCAGGTCGCCGGCCAGCGCCGTGCGAGACGGGTACTGGGCCTCGGCGCGGATGTCGAGGTAGCTCTTGCGATCCGCCAGCGGAAGCACCCGAATTTCCCGCGGATCGATTGGTTCAAATGGCATGGTCTGATTCCGAATGGTTCCTTCGGGCAAGGACACGGCTTGCAAGCAAGCCGTGCCACCCTGGGCGCCACGGTCAAGCGCTGTT
>DNAS01000043.1:2498-2836 GCA_003485185.1 Phycisphaerales bacterium
AGCGCTGTTTGCCTGGCCGTGCGAACACCCCCAAGCATACAACGCTTGGGGGCGGCGCCCATTTGTTCCGTTCAGGATTGTACCTGCAACACGTCGAGAATGCTGCGCAGTTGGCTGAAGTCCGGGACCACCAGGTCGGCCCCGGCGCGGATCAGGCGCGCCCGCTTGGCCGGGCACAGCCCGTACCGCCGCAGCTCGGAGCTCGCCACCCCCACCGACACCCCGCCGCGCTTGCGCGTCTCGCGGATTTCCACCGGTCCGTCTCCGAACGTCACGATCTCGTGCCCGCCCAGTCGGTGCTCGCGGAAGATCCGCTCCAGCACGTCGCGCTTGGCCTC
>DNAS01000043.1:2965-3428 GCA_003485185.1 Phycisphaerales bacterium
ACCGTCACGTCGCCCACGGCCCCGAAGATGCGCCCCTCGAACAGCCCGCCGTAGCCGAGCGCCTCGGCCTCGGCCGCCACGTCGTCCTGGTCGGTTCCGCTGGCCAGGTACAGCCGCACCCCCGCCGCGTGCAGCGATTCCAGCAGCTTCCGCGCGTTCTTGATCTGGAAGTCCCCCGGCGACAGTTCCCCGCGCTGGAGCTTCTCCACGCGCCGCCGCACCATCGCCAGCAGTTCCTCGTTGTAGATCGCCTTGTACCCGTGGATGTCGAGGATGTGAGACTCGTCGACGAACCCGAACTGCCGCACCAGCTCGATGAGGCCCTGCATCTGGCTGAGCGTTTGGATGCCCGTGGTCTTCTCGACGAATCCGCGGACGGCGTCCACCACCTTGTGGTAGTCCGCCTCGCCGGCGTCGGCGTAGCGCGGCCCGAGAATCGCCCGGACCATCATCGGCTCCATGA
>DNAS01000043.1:3620-3805 GCA_003485185.1 Phycisphaerales bacterium
GTGCCGTCGTGGTCGAAAATGGCATGGCGGATCGCCAAACGCGCCGGAAGGTCGCGGACGATCTCGATATCCGTGCCCTCGACGTACCTTGCCCCGCGCGGGTCGTCCGCCAGTTCCGGCAGGTAGACGTAATCGGGCGTCGGGCCCACGCGGCGGATTTCCTCCGGGCTGGCCGTCCCCGTCGT
>DNAS01000071.1:0-3674 GCA_003485185.1 Phycisphaerales bacterium
CCCCTGCTCGCCCTGCCCCGCCCACCACGTCGCCAGGCGGGAGGGCGTCCGTTCCTTCCGTACCTTGTCTTTCCTTGCCATCGCGGCACCCGCCGCCTTTCTCCGTCGTCAGCGCGCCATCGCCATCGCCAGCAGGCGGTCGCACAGCGCGTCAAACCCGATGCCGACCCGCGCCGCCGCCTTCGGCAGCAGCGAGTGGCTGGTGAAACCGGGAATCGTGTTGATCTCCAGGAACCACGGCGCGCCGGACGCGTCGAGGATGAAATCCACGCGGGACAGGTCGCGGCAGCCCAGCGCCCGGTGCGACTCCATCGCCGCCCGCTGCACGGCCGCACAGACGCTCTCCGGCAGTCCGTGGTCGAAAACGTACCGGGTGGCCGCCGCGTCCGAATACTTCGCGCGGAAGTCGTAGAACGCCCCGTCCGGAACGATCTCCAGCACGGGCAGCGCCCGATCACCCAGGATGCCCACCGTCAGCTCGCGCCCGGGCATGAACCGCTCGACCATCGCGCGCCCGTACTTGTCCACCAGCGCCGCCAGGGCCTTATCCCGCGCAGCGGCGTCGCGGGCGATGGTCACGTCCACGCTCGATCCGCCGTCGACGGGCTTGAGCATCGCCGGCAACGAAAGCTCCCGCACGCGCCGCGCGGCGTCCTCCGGCGGGTCGAAGTCCTCGACAAGCGTCCAGTCGGGGGTTTTCACGCCCGCCCGGCGGACGAGTTGCTTGGACGCGGCCTTGTCCATGCACAGCTCGCTGGCGCGCGGGCCCGAGCCGATGTACCGCAGGGATCGCGCCTCGCACAGCGCCTGGACCTCGCCGGATTCGCCGAAATCGCCGTGCAGGGCGATGAAGACCACGTCGATTCCCGGCGCGTCAAGGGCCGACGTGTCGGACGGGGAGATGTCCGCGCGGGTCACGCGGTGCCCGACGCGCGCCAGCGCGTCGGCGACGGCGGCGCCGCTGACCAGCGACACCTCGCGCTCCGTCGAGGGACCGCCCATCAGGACCGTCACGTCGAGCGTGCGCGTCGTCCCGCGGGCAATCGCCGTTTCGCCTTCCGTGGCGGCCGGCTCGGCTTCCATGTCACCAGACCTCAATTTCCAGTTCCAGGTAGACTTCCGACTTCTTGTAGACCGTCTCGCGGATGAGGTTGATCAGCTTGAGCATGTCCGACGCGCGGGCCCCTTCATCCACCAGGATGAAGTTGGCGTGCTTGTCCGACACATACGCCCCGCCGACTCGCTTGCCCTTGAGCCCGGCGCGGTCGATGAGCGCCCCGGCCGACAGGCCTCGCGGGTTCTTGAAGATGCAGCCCGCGTTGTGCCCTCCCAGCGGCTGGGTGTTCTTCTTGTAGATCCAGATCTGCTTGACTTGCTTGAGGATCCGCTGCGGGTCGTCCTCGCCCAGGCGGAACTCCGCGCCGAGGATGAACCGGGAGCTGATGTTGGTGGAGCGGTAGGCGAAGGCCAGGTCCTCGCGGCTGCGAGTGAAGACCTCGCCCATGTCGTTCATGACCTCGACGGATTCGACAATGCTCCCGATGTCGCCGAAGACGCCGCCGGCGTTCATCTTGACGCACCCGCCGACGGTCCCGGGGATTCCGGTCAGGCACTCCAGACCGCTGAGCCCGTCGCGGACGCAGCGCAGCACGAGTCGGCCCATGTCGGCCCCGGCGCCGGCGCGGACGCCCGCCTCGCTGTGGGCAACGTCCAGGAATGTACCTTGGCGCAGGCGGATGACCGCGCCGTCCACGCCCGCGTCGTCCACCAGCAGGTTCGCCCCGCCGCCCAGGACGTACATCCGCACGTCGTTCTCGCGGCAACGCTGCACTGCCAGGCGGAGTTCGTCTACGGTCCGCGGCTGGACGAAATACTTCGCCGGTCCGCCGATGTTCAGCCAGGTGTATTGCGCCAGCGGAACGTCGGTCTTAACGATTGTTTCCAAGCCATCGAACAATTTCATCTGCGACTTCCCATATGTTTCCGGCGCCCATGGTCACGACCAGGTCGCCCGGCTGGAGCGACTGTTCCAGGTGCTCGGTGATGTCTTCGAACGTTTTGAGGTAGATGGCCGCCCCGCCGCACAGGCGGATCTGCGAGACCAGGTCCTGCGAGGAAATATAGTCCCTTTCGCGGGCGCTGTCCCGCACAAAGTAGATGTCCGGGACGATGACCTCGTCGGCCTGCGCGAAGCTGCGGGAGAAGTCCTTCAGCAGGAACCGCGTGCGGCTGTGCTGGTGAGGCTGGAACACGCACACGAGGCGCCGCGGCTGGTAGCACTCGCGGAGGGCCCGAAGGGTCGCCTGGATTTCCGTGGGGTGGTGCGCGTAATCGTCCAGGACGGTGACCCCGTCGTTCTGCGCCTTGAGGGTCATGCGCCGGTGGGTTCCGGAGAATCCGCCCAGCAGGCGGGAGATCTTGGCGGCGCTGACGCCCGCCAGGTGCAGCAGCGCCGTCGCCGCCAGCGAGTTGTACAGGTTGTGCAGACCGGGCAGCGGCGACTGGAGGCGGCAGAACTCCTGCCCGCCCAGCAGCACGTCGCAGCGATAGCGCCCGTTCTCCGACGCCAGGTTCACCCCGCGCCACGTGCAACCCTCGGCCAGTCCGAACGTCTGCACCTCGCACGGCGCGCCCCGCACCGCCTGTGCCACGTTGCGGTCCTCCCCGTTGGCCACCACCACCCCCGCCGGGTCCACCCGCGCCACAAAGGCGCGGAACGCCTCGATGATCGCCTCCAGGTCCTGGTAGCAGTCGAGGTGGTCTTCCTCGATGTTCAGCACGGCCGCGTAGTGCGGGTGAAGGTTCAGGAAGCTGCGGTCGAACTCGCAAGCCTCGGCCACGAAGTGCCGCCCCGCGCCCACGCCCGACGGGCCGCCGAGCTGTTCGACCGTCGCGCCGACGACATAGCTGGGGTCCATCCCCGCCGTCGTCAGCACGTACGCCACCATCGCGGTGGTCGTGCTCTTTCCGTGCGTGCCGGAGACCGCCACGCCCGTCCGCTCGCCCATCAGCCGGCCGAGCATCTCGCTGTACTTGACAACCTCCAGCCCGCGTTCGCGCGCGGCGACCAGCTCGGGGTTCTGGGGGTGGATGGCCACGGAAAAAACCACCAGCTCGCAGTCGGGCGGGATATTCTCGGGCTTCTGCCCGACGCCGATCTTCGCGCCGTCGGCGACGAGGCGGTCCAGCGTTCCGCTGGCGCTCATGTCCGAACCGCTGACCGACGCGCCGTAATCCAGCAGCATCCGCGCCAGCGCCCTCATTCCGGCGCCCGCGACGCCGATGAGATGGATTTTCCGCCCGGCGTATCGGCTCGTCGCGCTGGCGGGGTCGGAAGAGGTTTTCCGTTCGGTCTCCATACCGTCTGGCATCCTACGCTCCAGTTCGTGGGTGTGTCAAATGCCGCCCGCGCGGCGCACAGTCCGAGCGGCGCAGGGACATCACCTGTAGATTCTATCGCCCGAACGCGGCATTTTTCTTTAACCGCCTCCGCACAACCAGTTGGCGATCTCTCCGGCGGCGGCCTGTCCGGGCTGGGCGCCGGCGGCGGCGCGCATGGCGGCCAGCCGGGGCGGATCGTCCATCAGCGCCAGCAGCGTCCCGCGAAGCTGCGCGACGTTGCCGGCGGGCTCGATCCGGTCGTCCACGACCAGCGCCGCCCCCGCCTGCACGAG
>DNAS01000071.1:3730-8092 GCA_003485185.1 Phycisphaerales bacterium
CCCCCCCCCCCCCCCGCCTGCACGAGCTGCCGGGCGTTGAGGTACTGCTGGCGGTCGCGGTGGTGCGGGTAGGGCATGAGGACGGCCGGCGTGCCCGTGGCCGTCAACTCCGCGATCGTCGAAGCGCCTGACCGGCACAGCGCCAGGTCCGCCACCACGTAGGCCAAGTCCATCCGGTGGCAGTAGTCCACCGTGCGGACGCGCAGGCGGGCGCCGGGCGCGGCCATGCTGTCGATCTTCGACTGCCCCGTCACGTGCAGCACCTGCCAGGAATCGGCGAAACGCTCCATCTCACCCGTCAGCGCCGCGACGGCCATGTTGATCGACGCCGCCCCCAGGCTCGCGCCGAAGACCAGAAGCGTCCGGCGGGCGCCGTCCAGGTCGAAGTGCTTCCGCGCCTCGTCGCGCGACGCGCCGAGCAGCTCTCGCCGGACGGGGCAGCCGGTGTGGCGCACCTTGCCCCGGCAGCGCGCGGGGAACGCGTCGGACGTCGAGGCGAACTGCGCGAAGATCGCGTCGGCGTGACGGGCCAGCAGGCGATTGGCGATTCCGGGCACGGCGTCGGGGTTGAGCATTCCGGCGCGAATGCCTTTCGCGGCCGCCTGGCGGACCAGCGGTGCGGCTGCGTACCCGCCCAGACCGAGTACCGCCTGGGGGCGCAGGTCTCGCACCATGTCGGCCGCCAGCAAGGCCGAACGCCGCCAAGCCCGCAGGAAACTCCCCCACCCGCGCGGGCCTCGCGGCATGGGCCGGACGGGTTGCGGCACCACTGCATAGTCCAGCGGGTCGAGGATCCGCCGGTCGATGTCGCGGCTGGAACAGGCGAAGACGATCGTCGCGTCGGGGCGGAGGCGCTTGACCTCACCCGCGACGGCAAGGCCGGGGTACAAATGCCCGCCCGTGCCTCCGCCCGCGAAAAGGAACACTGGTCCGCTCATCCAGCCGCCTCACTTTGCCTGGGCGGGCCCGCGCCCACCCGTGGTTTCCCTTCAGCTTGCCAGGGGATCGTCCGACCGCAGCGCCGAGACCGACACGATCGCCGCCGCAGCCGCCGCCGTCACCACCAGCGCCGTTCCCCCGGCGGAGA
This sequence comes from Phycisphaerales bacterium, assembly GCA_003485185.1. Taxonomy (GTDB): domain Bacteria; phylum Planctomycetota; class Phycisphaerae; order SM23-33; family SM23-33; genus UBA12270. Next base: position 4,818 of record DNAS01000071.1, read on the forward strand.
TGAACGGAAGGCTCATGCCCGTCGGAGGCGCCGCCACCAGGTCCACCGCGATGTGCAGCACCGCCTGCACCGCGATGACGAATCCCAGCGAACCCGCCAGCACGTACCCGAACCGGTCGGGCGCCCGCTTGGCCGCCCGACGCACCAGGAACATCCACATCATCCACAGGCCGATCAGAAGCATCGCGCCGGCGAAACCCCATTCCTCGCAGTAGACCGCGAAGATGAAATCGGTGCTGTCTTCCGGCAGGTAGCCCAGCTTGAGCATGCCGTTGCCTGGGCCGCGCCCGAACCACCCGCCCTGGATGATCGCCAGCAGCGACTGGCGAGGCTGGAAGGCACTGGGATTTTCCTGTGACCACGGATCGAGCATCGCCTGGATCCGCAGCCAGCGGTCGGGGTCGAGCACGACGTACTTGTAGACGCCGGCCGCCGCGGGAAGAATCATCGCCGTCAGGTGATACCACGGCACGCCCGCGAGGATCATCGTGGCCATCGCCGCCAGCGCGATCACCCCCGCGCTGCCGAAATCGTTCTTGATCACCAACGCCGCGCACAGTCCCGTCAGCAGCGCCGCCGGGAGGAAGGTCTTCCAGAAACTCCGCACGTTGACCGTCTCGCTGGTCAGCCAGGCCGCCAGGAAAATCACCAGCCCCACTTTGATGAGCTCGGACGGCTGGAAACCGATCCGCAGCGCCGGCGGGCCGATGCGGATCCACCGCCACTTTCCGCCCATGTTGTGGGCGATTCCCGGAACCCGCAACAGCACGATGACGGACAGGACGATGGCCACGGCCAGCATCGCGCCGGCAAGATACGGCATGCGCCGCCCCTTGTTCAGCCAGTGGTAGTCGATCCGCCACGTCAGGAGCATCACGATCATCGCCAGCGCCGCGAAGATGGTGTGGCGGATGTCCACGCGCACGTACCATTCGCCGGGCTCGGCCACCGATGCCAGCGCGCTGTGCACCATCACCACGCCCAGCGCCAGCAGGGTCAGCGTCAGGAGCATCAGCCCCCGCCCCGTCGGGTTATCCTTCAGCGGAATCCGTTCCATCGCCTATTGCCTGCTGCCTGTTTGGGGAACCAGGAACACGGAACCCGGTTCCGCGCGGACCGGTCTTTCCCGTGTTCCCGGTTCCCTGTTCCGGGTTCTTTCTTATCTCATCTCAGCTTCAGCGTCGCCAAGGCCAGCGCGGCGAAGACCAGTCCCATCACCCAGAAGCGGACGACGACCTTGGTTTCCGCCCATCCGCCCAGGTGGAAGTGGTGGTGCAGCGGCGCGCAGCGGAAGATGCGTTTTCCCTGCCGCCCGCCCCGCTTGGTGAACTTGAAGTAGCCCACCTGGAGCATCACGCTGACCGATTCCATCACGAACACCCCGCCGGCGATCAGGAGGATCACCTCCTGGCGGGTGACGACGGCGATGTATCCCAGCAGCCCGCCCAGCGGCAGCGAGCCGGTGTCGCCCATGAACACCTGCGCGGGATGGGCGTTGTACCACAGGAAGCCCACGCACGCCCCGAGCACCGACGCGCAGAAGATCGTCATCTCGACCGCGCCGGCCACCAGTGGCATCTCGAACTGCCGCGCCCACGCCCCCACGCCGACGATCCAGCTCAGCAGCAGCAGGACGCCCGCAACGATTCCCGTGCAGCCGGACGCCAGGCCGTCCATCCCGTCGGTGAGGTTCACCGCGTTGGACGAACCCACCATCGTCAGCACGACGATCACGATATACACCAGCGCGGGCAGGTAGATGGGCGTCGGCTTGAACGGAAGGTACAGGCTGTAGGCGGGATTGTAGACCTTGTTGGCGGCGTCCACGATGTCGCTCTGGCTGCCATAGGCGCGGATGGCGACGGCCAGCAGCACGGCCAGGCCGATCTGGAAGAGGATCTTCTCCCAGCTCTTGAAGCCGTCTCGCGTTCCGGCGCCGGCGGCGTATCGGAGCTTGATCCAGTCGTCGACGGCGCCGACCGCGCCCAGCCAGACCAGCGCCAGCAGGCCCATCAGCACGTACTTGATCCGCAGGTTGGCGAACAGCAGCACGCTTCCGAGGATGGCCAGGACAATGAGGATTCCGCCCATGGTGGGCGTGTTGGACTTGTGGCGGGTGAGCTGGTTGAGGTCGGCGTGGTCGAACTCGGGACGGTCGCCGAGTTTCTTACGGACGAGGAAGCGGATGACGCGCGGACCCAGCAGCACGACGATCAGGAAGCTGATCAGCGCAGCACCGGCCATGCGGAGCATCAGTCCGCCGGCGGAGAAGTACTTTTCAAACAGCAGGTAGATCACCGTGGGCGCCTTTCCTGCGCAGCAACAGCGCCGGCCGAGGAGTCCGCCTCGAACGCGCGGCGGATCGGCTCCAGCAGGCGCTCCATCGCCATGGCGCGCGAACCCTTGAGGAGAATCACGTCGCCGTCGGTCAGCAGCGCGGGCGCCGCGGCGCAGGCGGCCTCGACGGTCTCGAAGCACTCCGCGCGCAGGCCTTGCCCGGCGGCTCCCTGGGCGACATATCGACCCAGCGTCCCGACGGCGATGAGCAAATCCACGCCCGCGCGGGCGATCCGCTCGCCGGTGTCGCGGTGGAGCTGCTCGCCGCGGGGGCCCAGCTCCTTCATGTCGCCGACGATCATGACGCGCCGCCGGGCGGGCAGTTCGCCCAAGACCTCCGCAGCGGCCGCCACGCTGGCCGGGTTGGCGTTGTACGCGTCGTTAAGGACCGTCACCGCGCCGAGGCGAATCCGCTGGAGGCGCATCTGCGCCCCGGCGAAGTCGGACAGCGCGTCGGCGGCCTGGTCCTGGTCGAGCCCGAACCGCTGGGCCACGGCGATCGCCGCCAGGGCGTTCAGGGCGTTGTGCCGCCCCGGCAACGCCAGCGAGACCCATCGCCGCCCGTTCATCTCGAAGCGGCAGCCCTCGCCCGCCGTTTCGTACCCTGTCAAGCGGAGGTCCGCGTCGGGCGATTGGCCGAAGCGAATAAGCTTCACGTCGTACGCCCGCAGCGCCCGCGCCAAGACGGGGCTGTCGGCCCAGACGATCCCCGCGCCGCCCCGCTCCAGGTCGCCGAGGATGGCCGCCTTCTCCGTCGCCACGCCCTCGAGGCTCCCCAGCCCCTCCAGGTGCGTCTCGGCGACCGAGGTGATCACCGCCACGTCAGGCCGAGCGATCCGCGTCAGCGCGGCGATCTCGCCCGGATGGTTCGTGCCGATTTCGCAGATGACGTAATCGTCGCCCACGTTGACGCCCAGCAGCGTCAGCGGCACGCCGAT
>DNAS01000195.1:0-5012 GCA_003485185.1 Phycisphaerales bacterium
CAGGCCTCCTCGCCATATCGTCCAAAGATATGGCGTCGTCGGCCTTCCTTGCATCTGCACGGTTTTTGTCGAAACGCGGCTCATTGTAGGGTTTGTTAGAGTTCCTAAGGCGGGCGCAGGCCTGTGACGAAGTAGTACGTTGCGCCGATGCCCATGAACAGCAGCCCGCCGAGCAGGTCGCCGGCGATGACGCCGATCATGAGCGCCTTGCCCTTCCGGAACGCCCGCGAGCCGCCCAGCGCGACGGTGGCCGACTTGACCATCCAGCCCAGCAGGAACGAGTCGCTGAACATGCCCAGGGGGTTGGTTCCCCAGACCAGCAGCAGGACGGGGTGGATCGGCCACCACGCCAGGCGGAGGCGCAGCACGCTCAGCAGGACGACCAGCCCCAGCCCGATTCCGGTTCCCCAGAGGAAGGCCGGGCTGGGCCTGGCGGCGGCCAGCCGGCCCCACGTGCCCAGCGCCTCGGAGGCAGCGAGCTGGCCCGAGGCCCGCAGTTCGTTGACGGCCTGCTGGGTGATCTCGTAGGGCATTTGGGGGATGGCGGTGTCGATCCACCAGGCCCTTCCGGCCGCCCCGTAGTTGTAGTTGGCCCAGAACACCACGGGCACGGCGACGGCCAGCGCGAGCACGAACACGGCGCCCATCGCCGGGCCGGTGCGGGCGGGGCGGACGCCCGTGTCCTCGGTGATCTTCAGCGCGGTGGTGACGAAGGGCATGAGGCACTCGCGCGGGTTGATGCAGAGGACCGCGCAGGCGAGCCCCAGCACGACGATGGAGTGCGGGCCCAGGGCGGCGTAGCCCATCAGCCCGAACAGCACGCCGGCGGGCTGCCACCACGGCTCGACGTAGAACAGCCCCGTCTCGGCGATGATGCGGGCGATGACGAGATACATGAGCATCATCAGCGCCACCAGCAGGACGGCGAGCGGCCAGTCCAGCCCGTGCCAGGCGAGCAGGGCGGCCATCCCGCCCGCGCAGAGCAGGAAGGCGCGGCAGGCCCAGACGGTGTAGCGCTCGACGGACGGCGCGGCGCGGAAGGTCAGCGCAGCCCGCAGCACGCCCAGGTAGTGGCGCCGGCCCGCGTAGGCGAGCATGATCGCCATGCCCAGGTAGCTTCCGAACCGCTGGTAGGCCAGCCCGCCGCCAGCCAGCCAGTGGAACGACGCCTCCACCCCGCGCCCGAACAGCGCGACGCTGATGAGCACGAACAGCAGCTCCGAGATGCCCAGGCTGAAACTGACCTCGCTGGACAGGAAGAACGCGAACGCGACGACGATGGGAAAGATGTCCAGCCGCAGCAGCAGCGGGCCGGCGTTGGGAACCTCGCGCAGGCGAGGCCATTTCTGCGCCACGGGCGACAGGTCGAACGACAGGGGGATGGACAGGCTGTCGGGGAACCACGAGTGCAGGCCGTTGACGACGCGGATGGCCAGCAGGATTCCCAGGCCCAGCCAGAACAGCCGCTGGCGGAAGATGGGCTCTCCGGCCCGCTCGTCGTCGCCCATCAGGACGGTGGCGAACTCGGCGATGGGGTATCGCAGGCGCTCCCTGCGGGCCCACTGCGGGTGGACGATCATCGCCAGGCAGATGGCGGCCAGCGACATCAGCACGACCAGGGGCATCCAGGTGGTCAGGGGCCCGCGCCACTGGGCCCAGGGAACCTGGTCCAGCCCGATGGGCCGGCCTCGCTGGCGCAGGCCCATCAGGAATCCGTCCATGACCTGCGGGTCGTAGCGCCCGTCGGCGGGGAGCATTTGCGGCGGAACGTAGTCCAGCAAGTGTGCGGCGCGCCAGCCTGGGCGGGCCTGGTTCATCTGGATGGGCATGGCCAGCACCTGCATGTGCGATCGCATGAGCGAGCTGCCTGGAATGGAGCACCCCGCCAGCATCAGCGCGACGGCGACGGCCAACTCCGACGGCGCGAGTTTCCACCGCCCGCCCAGCCGGGCCAGCAGGGGGTTGACCGCGATAACCAGAAGGATCAGCACCCCGAAGACGCTGATGGGCAGGTGGTTGCCCACCAGGTGCGTCAGGAGCAGGATGTGGTCGTTGAGATAGCCGAAGGCCGCAATGAACACGGCCCCCAGCAGTCCCAGGCACACCGCTCGGAAGGTCATCGTCGGGCGTCTCCTCGCGCCGGGGGCGGTTCCGGCGCGGCAGTCGCCCGGCCGCCGGAACATCGGGCCCATGCGGGCAATTGAACCGCGCGGCGCCGCCATTTTCCTAGCCGGAAATCGACATTTTCCGCGGATCAGGGCTCCCGACGTTTGGGAAATGCCCGCCCCGTCCGGCGTCTCGGGGAGGCTGGCGAAAAAAGCGGAGAGTGGACAGGTCCGCCCTGCGGCAAAATCCTGCCCACTCTCCCGGCGCAAATCCCAGAAGGGATCAAAAACCGCCGCCGTCAGTCGCCGCCAAACAGGTCGAGGAACACGTCGGTGGCATTGGGGAACTGGTCGTCCTCAAAAATCTTGGACCGGATTTCACTGTTGTTCTCCTGGAAGTACGAATGCCAGGAAACGTTGTTGTCCGGATTGGAAATCCAGTTGTACATGCGGGTGATGAACGAAGGATTGTCCAACCCGCCGTGGTCGTCGGAAGGCCGGTCCGCCAGGCCCCACTCGGGAATCGTGAAGGGCTTGTTGTGGCTGACGGAGAAGTCGGACCACCAGTTGAGGTGGTAATTGCCCCAGTTGACCAGGCTGTTCCACGCATTGGTCTGCCGCCAGAGGATCTCCCACGGTTCGTCGTCCGGCTGATAGGGATACGCATTGGGATGCCACGACTGGTCGTAGATGTCGCAGCCGATCTCGTCCACATAGGCGTCGCCGGGATAGGCGTCAGCGGGGTTCATTCCCTGGTCGCCCACCGTGCCGCACCAGTTGAAGCGGAAGTTGGTGCCTTGGACGCTGTTGATGGCGTTGACGATGCGGATCCAGTACTGCTTGAAGGCAGTGGGGTTGTTCTTGGCCGACCAGTTGTACCAACCGGCGTTGAACTCCCAGCCCAGCCGGATCACGTTGTCCGTGTATCCATAGGACACCAGTTTGGTCGCGTAGGCCACCCAGTACTGGTCGTAATCGCCATTGGCGCCGGCGGTGAGGCTGCCGCCGCTCTTGGGCAACATGCCCGTGGAGATGACGATCCGGTCGCGATAGGACGCGTCCCACTGGTAGACCCACCAGGCCAGGCCCACTCCCGGGCTGGTTCCAGCGAGGTGCACCCAGGTGTCAATGGGGGTGAAGTCCACGATGCAGTCGAGGGGGCGGCCCAGCCAATCCTCGTAATCCTCGATCTCCGCCTCGTCGCCGTGGTTGAGATACACGCCGATGCCCGGACCGTTGACCACGTGCAGCGTGATGCTGTTCGCGCCGTAGGTCAGGCTCATCCCGTCGCCCAGATTCGCCGTGGCGAACGTTCCGGTGATTCCGGTGTCGCTGGTGACGATGACGTAATCGCCCGAATCGATCTCGCCGGTGACGTTCAGAACCGAGCCGGCGCCGAGGGTCAGGCTGCCAACCACGCTCAGGGCATCGACGGCCGCGCCGACGCCGGCGATGTTGAAGCTGCCGCCGGAGCCCACGGTCAGGCCCGTGGTCTTGACCGTGCCGGTGCCCGACAGCGAACGGGTCCACGTGAACGAACCCAGGCCAAGCAGGTCCAGCATGCCGCCGTTGACCAGCGTGACGGTGTTGGTCGCATCGCCGAAGCTGTTGGCGTTCATGTCCAGCGTGGCCTTGGCGGTTTCCACCACCCAGTCGCCTACGAAGGTGGCGCTGCCGTTGATCGTGAGGGTGGCCTTGCTGGTGCCCGTGCCCACCGTCCGGATCGTGACCGTCCTGCGGTCATTGACCGATCCTCCGACGAGGGTCGAGTATGAACCGAGCGCGACCTGGCCATGATGGCTTGTCCGCGCGGCATCGTCCTGGATCATCAGGTTGTTGGCCAGGTTGACGTTGATCGCGTTCGCGTCCGCGCCGAACTGGATCAGACCGGTATATCCGGAACTGTTGTGCGTGACGGTAACGACCGAGTCGTTTCCGCTGTTGTTGAAGTTGAACGTCTTGGTGCCGCCCCAGGACGTCTTGATGCGGTACTGCCCCCAGCTCGTTTTCACATACAGGCTGCCCACCGAGGCGCCGCCCTGGATGTCGAGATAGGTCCAGTTGGTGATCGCGACCTGCAACTGGGCCAGGTCGCCCGCCTGCGGATAGGTGCCGGGGGTCCACTTGGACGAGTCGGACCAGTTCGTGGCCGATCCGCTGGTCCCCGTCCAGGTAAGCGTTTCGGCTTTTACCTGGCAGGCCCAGATCACCACGAGACCAATCGACAACCAAAGTCTGGAAGTTCTCATGCGATGTCTCCTTTGAAATGAATCCTGTTTTGAAACACGTCCCTGTACGCAACGATCGCGAGTGCTTCGAGTACGACGGACACGACAGAACGACTCTGCGTACAACAACGTCTTGGAAATGGGTGTCGGTTTTCTCCTTTCCTGCAAAAGGGTGAATGGAAAAACAGCCTGTCCTGCCGCTCAAAAGGCACAACACTCCGGCGGGAACGAAGAAACTTCTGGAGAACGACTCAGGACTGCTGCACGAACTGAATTGGACAACCTCGCGGCGTCGCCTTGGCGCAGAAACTCCCCGCTGGCGCTCTGCCGCCGGTACGAAAAGGAACATCAAACGTCGATCACGGAGCGTGCAACGCCCGGGCGCTGCACGGCTTGGGGAACGTTCCTTCGCTGCGACGTCAACGGACGAAGACCGCCTGTCCCCAGTAGGTGCGGTCGCCGGAATTCCTGGCCGTGCCGTTCCACATCAACTGGCACTTGCGGCCCTTTCCGTCGGTGCTGTCGTCGACGGCGAGGTCCAGGCGGATGCGCAATCCCTCGGCCGGCGCGAAGTTCAGGGCCTTGAACGGGATGGCCGCCTCGAGCGTGTAGCCTTTCCCGTCCACGTGGGCCACGACGGCCAGCCGGCATTCGCACTGCTGCGGGGCGTTGAGAATGT
>DNAS01000195.1:5180-6339 GCA_003485185.1 Phycisphaerales bacterium
CCGCGCCGAGCAGCACCTGCCGGTCGTCGAAAAGCAGCGCCCCGCCCGCGTCGATCTTCTCGTGCCCGACGAACAGTTCCAAGCCGTCGCCCATCCAGAGGCGGTCGGCCTCTTTCTCGTTCCGCATGGGCGTGTGGTCGGTCACGTCGGCCAGCAGGTAGAGGTTCTCGTCATCCCAGCAGAGCTTGAAGCTTGCCTCGATCTCGCCGGCGTCGGCGCCGTTGACGAGGCGCTGGGACGAGATTCGCGTCGCGGGGATTCCCGGCCAGCCATCGGCGTCGCCGTCGATTTTCATCGCGGCCGTGGCGCGGTGTATCTTCGTCGTCTGCATGGCGGCGGCCTTGGGGTTGAAGCGCGGATCGTCGAACACGAATGCCGGCTTGTCGCCCAGCCAGACGTCGTAAATGGCGTAGTTGGTCTTGACCATGTGGGCGATCATTTCCTTCCACGGCCGGTCCGCCACGTCGAACAGCCCGCTGTTGGGGTTCTCGCCCCCGTAGCGGCTGAACCACTGGCCCGTGAAATGGCAGTCGACGAGCGTGAACCACTCGATGCCCACGACGTAGTTCATCTTGGCTGCCTGCTCGACGTAGTTGCGGTACGCCAGCCCGCGCTGCTCCTGGCTGGAGATGTCCTTGACCCCGCCGGGCAGGCCCGAATCGGCGGGACTGTTCCAGTAGAACTCGCTGAAGAACATCGGGCGACCGCCGGTCCACCGGTAGATGCGGTCCAGGAACGCCTTGTCCAGGCCGTAGGTGTAGTAGTTGAAGCTGATGACGTCCATGTACTTGCCGGCGATGCGGCAGAGCTGCTCGTTGTTGATCGTGCCCGACTGCCAGCGGTTGCCGATGAGCATGTGGTTGCGGTCGTACTTGCGGAAGGTCTCCGCGATCAGCTGGAAGTAAGTCTCGAAGAACAGCTCGTGGTAGGCCTGCATGTCGGCGAAGGCCTGCTTGGTCTTGACCGCCAAGCCCTTGTCGTTGAGCGCCTCGAAGCTGTCGGCCTCGATTCCCCATGCCGCGCGGAACGCCTCGATCGTGCGGTACTTTTCCTGCAACATCTGCACCAGGCGGCGCTTGCAAGCGAACTTCCCGTTCAGCGTCGGAACCAGCTTCACCACGTTCTCGTGCAACGGCTCGTTGGACAGGTAATACCCGAT
>DNAS01000195.1:6429-9096 GCA_003485185.1 Phycisphaerales bacterium
GTACCCGATCACCAGCGGGTCGTCCGCGCGGGACGCGACCGACTTGGCAAAATTCTGGTCGATCCGCTGGCGAATCTTCTCGTCGAAGGGGTCGAACGTCTCCCGCACGCCGCTGCCCAGGAACGGGATTCCGCTCCACGGCTGGATCGGCAGGTGGCTGACGTAGGAGAAATTCCTCTTCACGTGCTCGTCGGTCCTTCCGCTGGAGAACGCGCCGCCGGAGTTGAACCCGAACTTCCGCACGCGGGGAATCATGTGCTCGGTGAACGTTTCCGGCGTCATGGGCTGGCCGTACTTGCGGATCATGTTGGCCAGGTGGAAGGAGATCGCGGTGCGGCTCCAGTAGTTGTCCCGGCCCCAGGCGGTGCGGTATTCGCCCTCGACCGGCGGCAGCCAGGCGTACTGCTCCCGTCGCCCCTCGACGTACGTGTAGGCCGCCGGCCCGAAGCAGCAGATGCCCAGGTGGAAGAACGCGTTGCCCTCGGGATCCACCAGGATCCACCGCTCGCCCTTCTTCTCGACGTGGAAGAAACCGGTCTTCTTCAGGCCCAGCTTCTGCCCGCTTCCGGGCAGACCGCCGTACGTGTCCCACTGCGGCGGGTTGAGGGAATCGTAATACGCCTTCTCGGCCTCCACGTCCTTGAGCAGTTCCGCAACGCTCTTGACCTTCTGCGGCCAGTCCATCGTCGCGTTCTGCCCCAGGTCGTCCACGAGGACCTGGCTCTTTCCGTCGCCCGCCTGTCCGCCGATGCGGATGGCATGGACCTTGTGGCCGGGGTTGTAGGGGATCATGAACATCATGTGGAACATCTTCCAGCCCCACTCGCGGTTGTCCTGGAGCTGGAGGTAGGAGTAGTCGGGCAGGCCGAACTGGAGCGTCTTGCCCTCGTGGTTGGTCAACGTGATCGACGTGGCGTTGCCCTGGAACAGGTGCGGCTTGTCGGGCTTTTCCGCGGGAAACGGCTTTTCATCCTGGCCGGCGACCTTGTACTTGCCGCCGTTGACCCACCCGAAGCCCAACTGCATGTCCATGCGGAACTTCTTGATGCTTCCGGGAATGTTCGAAAAGGTCATGGCCAACTGGCCCTTGTCGAAGGAGAGCTTCAGCAACATGCCGCCGTCGTACTTGACGGTGGACTGGTTGCCGGAAGGGCGGACCTCGATGGGCTTGTGGGTCTTGTTGTCGTCGCCGCTCAGGACCGGATACTCCAGCGTGAAGTTGCCCATGGTCCCGGCGCCGATACTCAGGCCCTTGTCGGAAAACCGGGCGCTTTGGACGGTCGCCTGTGACTTGGCGGCCGGCGGATCGTCCGCCATCGCCGAGATCGCCGTCAGCGCGATCGCCAGCAGGAACAGCGCCGTGGCAAAAGTGGGATGGGTCTTTTCTGTTCTGCGAGTCGAATCGTTCATGCGGAACACTCCATGGCAAGGGGTTTCGATGGTTTTCACTTCTACGCCAGGCGCGCCTCCACGCGGAGGGTCTTTCCTGCCGCGAGGGGAAGCGCGATTTCGGGGTCCTGGGCCTTTCCGTTCACGGTCAATCGCACGATGCGGTTGCCCGAGCCCTTTCCGCTGCGCCGATAGGTCAGTTCGTAGACCGTGCCGCGGAATTCGCGGCGCAGGGAGGCCTTCTTCCAGCCGGTCGGCAATTGCGGGCGCAGGCGCAGGCCTTCGTAGGTCCGGCGCAGCCCGAACAGGAAATCCGTCGCAGCCAGGTACAGCCACGAGGCCGAGCCCGTCATCCACCCGTGCTCGGCGCGCCCGGGTTCCGGGCCGTAATCCAGCCCGAAGTATCCGTTGGACACCTGGTATTCGATCCTCGCCCGGCTGGGGTTGTTCGGATTGTACGGCATGATGCCCGACAGCACGTCCCACGCCTCGTCGGCCTGGCCCTGCATGAGCAGCCCGACCGTCAGGAACGCGTTTCCGTGCGTGTAAACGGTGGCATTGTCGGCCGTGCCCGGCTCCAGGCATGTCAGGCGGCCGATGCTGTCCTGCTTGTACGAATACGCCGGCCTGAACAGCGTGTACCCGTACGGCGTCCGCAGGCGGCGTTTCATCGCCGTCATCGCCGAGCGCAGCCGTTTTGGCGGGACGATCCGCGAGATCATCGCCCACGACTGGGCGTTCGCGAAAATCTGTCCCTGCTTGCACGATTTGCTGCCAAGGGGCCGGCCGTCGTCGTCGTACGCCCGACGGTACCACTTGCCGTCCCAGGCGTTGCGGTTGATCGTGTCCTTCATCTTCCGGTACTTCCGGCGATACACCGCTGCCCGTGCCTTGCGCTCCGTTTGCAGGCAAAGTTCCTCCATGCACAGGCAGGCGTAGCAATACGCCTCGGAGAGCCAGACGCTCTCTCCGCGTCCCTTGCGCCCGACGTGGGTCATCGAGTCGCACCAGTCTCCCTCGTGGATCAGGCACAGCCCGTGCCGCCCCGTGCCCGAACTCAACGCCTCCATCGCGCGGAGCAGGTGCTGGAAGACCGTTCCCTCGCCGCCGCCCAGGTAGGGCAGGCGATGGTTCAGGAACGCCATGTCTCCCGTTTCCTTCAGGTATTCGGTGACGGCCGAGACCAGCCACAAGGCCGAGTCGGCGTATTTCATGGTCGAGTCTTCGTGCAGGGCCGGGAAGGACCGCACGCCGTAGCCGGTGGGCCACTGGTGCGAC
>DNAS01000195.1:9301-15362 GCA_003485185.1 Phycisphaerales bacterium
CTCCCAGCGTCAGGGCGCCCTGATTCTGCTGCACCAGGTCGCGGAACCCGAAAAAGCCCCAACGTCCGAGCGTCGCGCCCAGCTCGATCAGGCGCGGGACCCAGCGGTTGAACACGTAATTGAACTTCCTGTCGGGGGTCTGCATCTGCATGCGTGCGAGGCGTTTTTCGACGTCCTTCCGCATGGCTGCGAAGGCGCGGTCGGCGGCGGCGCCGTTTCCGGCGAGGTATTTGCGGCGATATCGCGCCGCCTCGGCCGGAATCCGGTCCACCTTGCAGGCGCCGGCCAGCAGGTCCAGCCTCGCGGTTTGTCCGGGGCGCACCGTCAGGCGGTGGTGCAGCGCGCCCAGCACGAGCGCCCGGCTGGACAGCGAGCCGGAGCAGCGGCCGCGACGGACGGCCGCCGGCTTGGCGGGTGACTCGAATTCCCCGCCGAGGAACGCCGCCTTGTCGGTGTCCCAAGAGACCGGCTTCCGCGAGGACAGGAGCACCGCCCCGAAATAGGGGTGCGGAAGGTTCATCGCGATCTTGCGCGTCCCGACGCCGTTGCCCCCCGGCAGGTGCAGCCCGCGCATGTAAATCTCGTGCCCGTAGAGCGGAAACTCCGTCTTCAGCGACAGCTCGGCCACGCTGAACACCGAGAGCCTTCTGACCCGCCGGGAGCGGTTGGCGAACTGGAGCGTCCACAGCTCCACCGGGTCCTCGCCCCGCGGGACGAAAATCCGCCACGACGCGTCAATCCCGTCCGTCCGGTTGCGGAAGATCGAATACCCCGCGCCGTGCCGGCACTCGTAGGACTCGCGCGGGGCGCAGACGGGATACCACCCCACGCTCCAGAACTCGCCGCTGGCGTCGTCGCGGACGTAGACCACCCGGTTGTGCGCGTAGAAATGCAGGTGGCCGTAGTAGGGCGTGCCCTCGATGATCTGGTTGTAGATCCCGCTGGGATGGACGTAAGTCGAGTAGCCGTTGCCCGTCTGGAAGACGCAACTGAAGTAGTGGTCGTTGTACAGGAAGTTCTCCTGCACCTTCTCCGCCTGCGGAGAGAGCAGGATGTATTCGCCCGTCTCAAAATCCATTTTTCCGACACGTTTCATGATTTCATTCTTCGCCTTGGACGGACCTTGCCTCTCATTCGGTCACGGTAAGGTTCTGGCTGCTGAATTCCCGGACGTTCTTGAGCACGACGGCAGGACGCTTTTCCGTGGCGGGCCCGGTGATGTGCACGTCGGACAGCCGCAGACCGTCCACGAGACGGCAGAACAGTCCGTAGGACGGCAGGAAGCGCCAAATGGTGTTGACCGCGTATTCCGTCTCCAGCAGGGGCACTTCCCGCATGACCCTATCGTGGTCGATGACGCCGGCAAACTCGATGCGGATGTTCCGCATCGCGATGTTTCGGAGCGGATGGCCGGGCTGACCGGTCAGGAAGCTGTTGCCCGTCACGCCACGGGCTGTCAGGTTCTCGAAGACGATGTCCCCGATGGCGCCTACCGGTTTCGCCATGCCGTGACACTCGGCGCCCAGCCGGATGTACAGCGGCATGTTGATGTCAGCGATGCGGACGTTCGAGACGCGCACGCCGCGGATGGCCGCGCCCTCGAGAATGCTCAGGCCGATGCCCGTCAGGCCGTAACCGTCGTAGGGCGCGATCTCCAGGTCCTCCAGAATAACGTTCTCGAAATCCGCTTGCGTTTCCGTACCGATGCAGAAGGCGTGCGCCGTGGCGCGAAGGCGGCAGCGGCGCACCGTGACGTTGCGCGAAGTCCGCGCCAGACCCCACGTGTTCGTGTTCTTCAGGCAGACGGCGTCGTCGCCGGTGGTGATGTCGCAGTCTTCCACCAGCACGTCGCTGCACCCGTCCACGTCGATTCCGTCGCCGTTGGGGCAGTTGACCGGCGAATGCAGGTCGATGCCGCGCACCACCACGTCGGTGCAGGCCAGCAGGAACAGCGTCCATTGCGGCGAGTTGCGGATGCGCACGTTCTCGATGCGGACCCCGCGGCAGTTGATGAAGAGGATTTCCGCGCGCGGGCGCTCCCGCTGGGTCATCAGGGTGTGGAAGGCGGGAATCCACGTGCCGAGCGCTTTTTTGGGCTCGACCCAGTCTGCCGGCGGGGGGTCGGAAGGCGTGCGGTCGCGATAGAACGCCTCCCCGTTTCCGTCGATCGTGCCTTCGCCCGTCAAAGCGATGCCCTCGACGTCCTCGGCGAAGAGCATCGCGGTGGGAATGGCCCGATGGGGATGCGCGCCGCTGACAGGCTCCTTGCGCAGGTAATCCCCGATGTTTCCGCTCGCGACCAGGACGGCGTCCTTTTCCAAATGCAGCGTGACGCCGCTGCGCATCACAAGGGTTCCGGTGCGGTACCGGCCGGCACGTAGCACCACACGCCCGCCGCCGCGGGCGCCGCAGGCGTCGATTGCTTGTTGAATGCCTTGGGCAGGAAGGGCGTCGCCGCTTGGCGCGAGAAGCACTTCATGTTTCGGCCCGTTGGCGGACCGCGTTTCGACCGCATTTCTGCACTGTACCTTACTCACGTCCTGCTCCCGCCGGTTGAAAGACCATCTCGACGTCTCGGGAAGATCGTTCCGTGGCGATCACGGAATGATACGCGCCCGGCCCCAGTGGGCACGGTCGCCGGAATTCTTGGCCGTACCGTTCCACATCAGCTGGCAGCGACGGCTCTTTCCGTCGGCGCTGTTGTCGATGGCGACGTCGAACATCAGCTGCATGCCCTCCTTCGGCTTGATCCCCAGCCCCGCGAACGGGATCGCCGCCTGGAGCGTGTAGCCTTTGCCGTCGGTCGCGGGAACGACCACCATCTTGAGGTCGTATTGCTGCGGGGTGTTGAGGAAGTGCCACTGGGGCTTCCCGTCCACCTGTCCGGCGCTGAGCAGCAGTTGGCGGTCTGAGAACAGCAAGGCGCCTGGCCTGTCCAAGTCCTCGGTGCCGATGAACAGCTCCACTCCGTCGCCGCGCCAGAGGTTTCCACCGGTCTGGGCGTTCTGCATCGGCGTGGGGTCGATGACGTTCACCAGCACGTGCAGGTTCTCGTTGTCCCAGCAGAGACGGAACGTGGCGGACAGCCCGTCGGCGGACTTGCCCTCGACCAGCCTCGCGTCGGTGATCTGCTCGGGCGGCAGACCCGGGAATCCCTGCGACGTGCCGTTGACGGTGATCGGCTCGGTGCACCGGCCGATGGTGGCCACCCGCTGCACCTTCTCCCCGCCGCCGGTAAAGCGGTGATCCTCGAAGACGAACGGTTTGACCTTGCCTTCCATCAGGTCGTAGACGCGACGGTTGGTCTCGGCCATCTGTTCAACGAGCGGCTTCCACGGGCGGTCCGCGACGCTGAAGAGCCCGTTGTTGTCCCGAATGCCGCCGTAGCGCCCCCACCAGACACCCGTGACGGGGTTGTCCACCAGGACGTACCACTGGATGCCCACGACGTACGGCAGTGCGGCCGCATGTTCGACATAGTGGCGGTACGCCTTGCCGCGCTGCTCCTGGCTGGCGACTTCCTTGAATCCGCCGCCCAGGCCCGAATCGCTCGGCGAGTCGAAGAAGAACTCCGTGAACATCATCGGGACGCCGCCGGTCCATTCCTGGATCCGCCCGAGGTATTTCTCGTCCAGCCCGTAGGTGTAATAGTTCAGGCTGAACACGTCCACGTACTTGCCGGCGATCCGGCAGACCTTCTCGCTGCTGGCCGTGCCGGGCTGCAACCGGCAGCCGATCACCATGTGGTTCGGGTCGTACTTGCGGATGGTGTCGTGGCAGAAGCGGAAGTAGGTCTCGATGAACAGCTCGAAATACTCGTCCATGTCCTTCGACGCCGTGCGGGTGCGGACCGGCAGGGACATGTCGTTGAGCGCGTCGAAGGATTCGGCCTTGACGTCCCACGCCTTGTTGAACGCGTCGATCGAGCCGTACTTCCTGCGGAGCAGGTCCACCAGCGCCTGTTTGGCGGCGACGTCGCCCTTCAGACGCGGCACGACGCGCGGGACGTCCTCGAACAGCGGTTCGTTGGCCGTCATGTAACCGATCAGCAGCGGATCGTTGCGCCGCTTCTCGCCGTGTTTTTCGAAGTGCTCGACGATCTGCTTGCGGGTCTTTTCGTCGAACGGGTCCCACAGGCGCTGGAGGCCGCTGATCTCCTTGCCTCCGAAGCTCCCGACGTACGGGAATTTCGCGTCGCGCTGCGCCTGCGTGACGCCCCCGGAAAACGCACCCGAGGAGTTGAACCCGAAGCAGCGCACCCGCTCGATCATCCGGGCGATGAACTGCTCCGGATCGTACGGCTTGCCGTACTTGCGAATCTGGTTGGCCAGGTGGAACGAGAAAGAGGAGTCGTGCCAGTAGCTGTTCTGGTTGAACGCCGACTCAAACGTCCCGCCGGTGGGGGGAATCCATGCGTATTGTTCCCGCCGGCCCTCGACGTACGTGTAGGTGCTCACGGTGAATGAGCAGAGACCCAGGTGGAAGAAGGCGTTCCCGAGTGGGTCCACGAGGTACCAGCGTCCGCCGGCCTTCTGCACGTGGAAGAATCCGGTCTTCTTGAGCCCCAGCCGTTTTCCGCTGTCGGGCAGGCCGCCGTATTCGTCGAGGGCGAGCGGCTTGAACTGGGCGTAATACGCCTTTTCCTTCTCCACGTCGGCCTTGAGCTCTTCCTCGGACTTGACCTTGCCCGGCCAGTCCGACTCCGTGCTCTGCCCGAAGGGGTCCACGAGGACTTTCTTGGGCGCCGTCGCGCCGCCGAGGTCGCGGACCGACAGCTTGAGCGTCGCCGTGCCGTTGGCGCCCACCGTGAGCGGCGCGTGGAAGAACCACTGAAAGACCTTCCAGTCCCAGTGCCGCGAGTCCGTGAGCTGCTGATAGGAGTAGGGCGGAAGCGTCAGCGAAAAGGCGCTGCCGTCAGCGTGCGCCAGCTCGAAATGGGTCGAGTTTTCCATGAACAGGTGCGGTTTGGGCTGCTTCTCGGCGGGGAACGGCTTCCGATCGCCCGTGGTGCGGAAGGTGCTGCCCTTGACGTGGTCGAACCCGAGCAGCATCTCCATGCGGACGTTGCCCGGCGCTGCCGGCAGGTTCGAAAACGCCATCGTCAGGTCGCCATTGTCGGACAGCGTCAGTTTGCAGGTCGCGTCACTCGGATATTTTAGGGTGGCGCTCTTTCCGTCAGCAGCGACCGTGACGTCGTGCGGCGCGGCGCCTTTCAGCTTGGGCAGCGTCAGCAGGTCGCTGAGCATCTTGCTGCGGACGAGATGCAGGCCCTTCTTGCTCAGGTGCAGTTTCAGGGGCATCGGTTGCGAGGACGTCTCGGTTCCAGCCGTCGAGGCCGCCTTGGGGGGTTCCGCGGACTTGGCGGCCGGGTCCTTGACGTGCAGCGTGTAGTAGGCCTTTCCCTCGACGGCCCGCGGCATGGCCGTGATCATCCGCCACTGGAACGTCGTCCAGTTCCACGCGCGGTTGTCCTGTATCTGCTGGTAGCCGTAGGGAATCTCGATGGCCAGGCCCTTGCCCGACTCGTCCAGAAGCTTGAAGACCTTGGCGTTGCCCTGGTAGAGCATGGCCTTTCCGTGCTCTTTCGGGAAGGCGGCTGGCTCCCCGGCGTCCATGGCCCACTGGGCCTTCCCGGACGGCGACAGCGGGATCAGCATGTTCAGGACCATGTTCTTGACGCCGGCCGGCACGTCGCTGAAGACCATACTCACCGCGCCGTTCTTGACGGTCACGTCGAGTTTGGCGCCGTTGGGATAGGTCACATCCGCCTTGGCGTCGGCGATCGTGGCCTTGCTCGCCTTGATGTCCTTTCCGCCTTCCTGGAGGGCGGGATACTCCAGCAGAAACTTGCCCACTTCGGACGATTCGACGGCCAATCCCTTCTCGACGGGTTTCACCGACGGCGCTTCCGCTATGGCCAGCGCCGGGAGAATTGCGATCGACAATCCGAGACACAAGCGGCATGACGGCTTCAGCATGGTGAGTTCCCTTTTTAGAGCCTATCCTGATAACTTCAAGGGCCGCGACGGGCCGGATTATGACGCAGGCCAAGGCGCGAGGG
>DNAS01000195.1:15497-17214 GCA_003485185.1 Phycisphaerales bacterium
GTCCCGGAGGGTTGCGACAAAAAGCGCCCGTCTGCCGCGTCAGGACTCCTCGCCAACCCGCCAGGGGTTGGCGTCGTCGTCCTTCCTTGCATCCAGACGGTTTTTGTCACAACGTGGCTCCTTGCAGTGATCCGGATAGGCTCTTGGAATCGCAACCGGGGTCGATTACCTTGCGGAAGGCATTTCACGAATCAGGACTTTCATTCGGTATACAGCAGGTTAATGTAGTCGGGGTTGGGCAGGTAACGGTTCTTGATGTCCCCCGCGGTGTGAGTTTCCACGTGCCCGTCGAGGTACAGGATGTTGGCCGTCTGGGAGGGGTGCACATATCGCCAGTCGGCCTGCGCGTTGTACCATCGGGTCGAAGAGACCACCGGGTAGGTGTTGACGGTCACCTGGAAAACCCCGTCCATGATGTAGAGCAGGCCGTTGGGATTGACGCCGGCCTTCGCCACCAGCGCCTCGACGTCGCCGAGTTTTCGCGCGGAATAGGTGATCGCCGGTCCGGGCGAGCCCGTGAGGTCTTCGCAGAAACTCAGGTAGCACTGGTAGGCGTAATTGCTGCTCACGCCGACCATGGATTGCCCGGACGGGACCCACGTCGGAATGCCGTTCTCTCCGACCAGTTGG
Source organism: Phycisphaerales bacterium (assembly GCA_003485185.1). Classification (GTDB taxonomy): domain Bacteria; phylum Planctomycetota; class Phycisphaerae; order SM23-33; family SM23-33; genus UBA12270. The sequence goes on from DNAS01000195.1 coordinate 16,128, forward strand.
ACCACCTGGGTCTGATAGCCCATGTTTCCCGGAACCGTCGGGCTGACGTTCATGACCGGGCAATTGAACAGGTGGTACGTGGTTGCGTAGGGGCGAAGATAGTTGAACCATCGGGGTATGTTGCGGTTGTACCACGCCTGGGAATCCCATTTCCTCTCGAAGGGGACGATGTATTCCCCGTTGTCCTCGGAATAGAACTGCCCGGCCGTGGCGATCTGGTGCAGGTTGCTCGCGCAGACCGTCCCCTTGGCCAGGTCGAGCGCCGTCCGCAACGACGGCAGCAGCAGCGACACCAGCAGCGAAAGAATGGCGATCACCACCAGGAGCTCGATCAGCGTGAAGGCCCGCGCCGTCGCGCCCCGTGGGTTGCTTTTCCGACACTGCATTCCGTTGTCATACCGTGAAGTGTTCATAGTGCCGACCATGGATCCCCCTTGATCCGGTTTTTCTCGGCAGAGGTCATTCCCTGCCACTGGTCCAGTGTGATTCCCTCTCCGTGGCCGTCGCAGAAGAGGAAATTGGCGGTAAGGTTAGGATGGCCTTCGTATTCCGGGTACTGCCATATCCAGGGATTGCCCCAGCTTGCCAGCGCCAAATTGGTCGGGAAGTACCACCCCGGCGTGCCCCAACTGCCCCATTTGGCCGAGGTGTCGCCGAACCAGAATTTATACGGCTTGAGCAGGCTCGCGCGAGGCCAGAGGGCTTTGGTTTTCCCGGAATCCCACCAGAATTTGTATCCTCCCAGGTAGTCGTTCAATCCATAGTTGCAGGTCGTGGATTCCCATGCGGCATCGTGCTGGTTGTCGGCGTATTGGATTTTCGCGGAAGGGCAGTAGAAGTAGGTGTGTTTCTTCTTGTCGCTGCTCCAGTCCCGGCACTTGAGCATCCAGGGCGTGTTGGACAGTTCGGAATACGACCATTCCCAGCCCGATTGACCGTTGTGCGGCAGCCATTCCTCGTTGTCATAGGTGTATTGAACCGCCCACATGCTGATGTTCCGCAGGTTCGACAGGCAGGACATCGACTGGGCCAATTGCCGGGCCTTCTTGAGCGAGGGCATCAGCAGGCTCACCAGCAGCGAGAGGAT
>DNAS01000101.1:0-32617 GCA_003485185.1 Phycisphaerales bacterium
GCCGGGGCGGGGACGGGGTTCGCCTGCGGCACGGGGGTTGCCCGCGGCACGGGCGCCGCCGGCGGACGCGTGAGCAGGACCACTGCCACGGTGACGCCCGCCGCCACGACGGCCGACAGGACGCACGCGACAATCACTGGCTTCCGGCTGGCCGCCGCGGGAACCTCACAGACCGTCCCGCACACCGGACAGGCGTCCGACCGACCGGCCAGGCTCGCGGGACTTTCCAGTTGCGCGCCGCATCGGGGACAGGGGTAACGAATCATCCGAATCTCTCCTTTGTAGGGAACGGAACGCCTTATTCCGCCATCCGATTGTAGATTGCCGCTTTTTGCCACTGGTCGCCTTGCGGATCGACCGCCCGCAGGCAGGTTCCTTCCTTCTGGAAAGAGAACCGACGCTCAGGCGATATCCGGGGATCCGGCGTGTCGCATTCGGCTTCAATCAGAAAGGTTCCGCTGGGCGCGTCCACGCGGCGCTCCTTCACACGATAAATGTCAACCAGCGGATCGCTGTGGGAACCATAACGAAGCACGACCGTCTCCGGAGAAAACTCCACCATCCACGGCACCTTGAAAACGGCGTCGCCCACCCGACGCGTATGGGACTGACCTTCCTCCAGCGTCCAACGGTCAAAATACCAGCTTGCCGGGCGCGTCAGGAACAGCGCCGTCGCCGCGCCAGCCAGCATAAGCAGAAGCCCGCCGGCCAGAACCGCCAGCCGGAGCCGATTTCCCGGCGTGTTCTCCTGCCGCCGCCACTGGAGAACCAAGACGGCAACGGACAGAAGCAACAGCAGGCCGTTGAGAACCCAATCGGCAATCGCCACGCCGCTGAGAAGCGACTGGTGGAGGAACCAGTTCAGGAATTCCCAATGCTCCGCCAGAACGGGCAAGGACAGCCCAATCGACAAGGCGGCGGTGACCCATAACGACCATGGGCGGCGGCGGGCCACGTACAGGCTCAACGCGAGCATCGCCAGCCCCCCCACCCAGAAGAACAGGAGGAAGTGGAAATGACTGCGAGGCGTCTTTCCGTCCAGGAAGTACAGATAGGCGCCGAGGCCCAGCCGCCAGAAGGCCGCCAGGCGCATCACGAGCACCAGCAGCGCCGTCCCAATGTCCTTACGCACGTTCTCCGCAATCGGGCCCAGGCCCGCTCGCGCGGCGAGTTTCTGAACCTTTGACCCGCCGGCCGCCAAGGCGACGCCGCAAACCAGCAGAAGGGTCGCAACGCCCGCCAGCGACCAGACTACAACCGTTTCGCCAGCCGTCATGGCCCGGGCCGGCTCGATCGTCGTGGAAACCTGGTTTCCAGACTGGTGGGTGACCTCATGAGGATGGGGCATTTCCGCCCAGGCAGCTAGGCATAACCACGCCGCCAACAGGATCAGAAGAACTCCCTTGAAAATCTGTCTCGCAAGCGGCGGTTTCGTGTCCGGCGACACGGGTTCAGAGGTCATGAGGATTTCCTTAGAGAGCAAACCAGATCCGAAAAATTGCGATAATGTTGAGAGAGAACGTTGTGTTTCGATTTTCGGCTGACTGCCCAGCCGTTGACGTGACGACTCGAAGAATCGCAGGTTTCGCCCATCGTGCCCCGCCTCTCGATATGGCGATACCGTAAGTCCGCGGCGCGGAAGCGTCAAGTGATTCCGCCGGCCGAAGTTCGGCGCGGAAAACGACGCCACTCGCAGCGACCCATGCAGTCAGATGCCCTTCGACATCAGGCCTTCCTCATTCGACATTAGTCATTGGTCATTGTCCTGTCCGTTCCTTCACCGCGCCCCGCGAAAAAAGATGCATCGCCCCTTGGTGGGTTGTAGAATTTTCGCCTTAACTCGCGAAGGCGGCCGGGGCGAGAGGCCCGCCGCCACGGAGGTTTTCCATGCAGGACCAACCCGCGCCGAAGAAGGTCGAGATTCCCCTGTTCCCCCGCGGAAAGCGGATCGCCGTCACCACCAGCTGGGACGACGGCCTGGTGTTCGACCGCCGGATCGTCGAGGCCTTCAACGCCTGGGGGCTCAAAGGAACCTTCAACCTGAACTCGCGGTCCCTCACGCGCACCGGCAAGCCCGCGCCGATGGAAGGCAAGGGCCACCTGGACGCCTGCGAAGTGGCCGATCTGTACGCCGGGCACGAGGTGGCCATCCACATGGCGACGCACCCCCAGCCGCTGCTGCTGACGCCCATCCAGCTCGCGGCCGAGGTGCTGGAGGACCGCCAGGCGCTCGAAGACCTCGTGGGCTACCCCGTCCGGGGAATGGCGTACCCCTTCGGCCGATACAACCGGGCGTTCATCGACCTGCTGCGGGCGATGGGAATCGTCTACAGCCGCACGACCGAGACGACGCCGAACTGCTTTCCCGTGGACGAGCCGCTGGCCTGGCCGGCCACCATGCACATGTTCGCCAACTCCCCCGCCCCCCTGCCGCAACGATGGGAAACGTATTACGGCAACCCGCGCCAAAACGGGCTGTTCTTCGTCTGGGGGCACAGCTACGAGTTCGACCGCGCCGACTGCTGGGACCGGCTGGAGACGCTCCTGGCCCCGCTGGCGGGCAAGCCCGACGTGTGGTACTGCACCAACATCGAGCTGTGGGACTACCACGCGGCGCGGCAGCGGCTCGTGGTGGGCGCGAACCGGCGCACGGCGTTCAACCCCAGCGCGCTGGCGGTGACGGTGAACGTGGACGGGCAGCTTGTCGACGTGCCGCCGGGACAGGTCGTGGCGCTCGCCCCGCCGGCCAGCGCGTAGCTTCCCTCTCACATTCCCGCGCCCGGCTGGTAGAAGTACCACAGGGGGTTCAGGGCGGGGTTGGTCATCGTTCCGGGCGCCGGGATCACCGCTGCCTGGGGCAGATATCCCGCGTGCCCGTCGAAATAGACGAGGTTCAGCCCCTCGCGATGGCGGTAGGAAACCATTCCGGTGGTGACGATGTGGAAATCGTCGATGTAGAGGTCGGCGCTGTTGATCCAGACCTGCCAGTCGAGGCCGTCGGCCCAGGCCAGGTTTTCGGCTGGCAGGCGGATATCTGACTGCTTCACGCCTCGATAGGTCCCGCTTTGCGGCATGATGCTGGTCAATCCGGTGATGTTGTATCCGTAAAATTTGCCGGGCTTGACGCCATCGACCGTCACATCCCCCATGCCGTACTCGCTCATCGGGCAGAGCTTCTCCGCCGGCCAGCGCGTTCCGCCAGCCGGAGGCGAGACGTATTCCAGGCCCATGTACTTGCGGAAGTCCAGCGTCGAGTACCATTTCCTGGCCATCGCCACGCCGATGAAATCGGGCGCGTACGCCCCGTCCCAGTCGGCGGCGTAATACTGGTTGGCGACCTGGAGGTTGCGGAGATTGCTCACGCAGACCACCGATCGGGCCAGGTTCCGCGCCTGCTGGAGCGACGGAAGCAGGATGCTCACCAGCAGCGCCAGGATCGCGATGACGACCAACAGTTCGATCAGCGTGAAACCGACATTCGCGCGTTTCATGGCATGACTCCTTCCCGCTGTCCCGAGGTCCGGCCGGGCGTCATTCGGGAGCTTCCGCGAGTCTGGCGGAAACCGTCAGCGCGATCTCCTGGTCCTTCTTGACGGTGAGGTTCTGGACGGCAGGCGTGTTGTGCCAGAGCTTCACGCATGCCTTGCCCGACAGGGCCGTGCCGTCCCGCAGGTACTGCGCCTTTCCGCTTTCCGCGCTGGACCACAGTTGCCAGCCGGCCGGCTGGTCGCCCGAGGCCTGCTCAAAGTCGCCGTTGACGACGGTGGTTCCCTTGGCCTCGATGCGGTCGTAGAAAATCCAGACCGCCAGCGGTTTGCCGTTGACCGTCTTGTACTGGCTGCGGAGCGTCAGGCGGATTTCGCCGTCGGCCTTGGCGCGGAACCGCATCGTCACGGTCTCCCAGTCCACCGGCCCGACCTTCCACTGTCCGACGAGGGAGTAATTTTTGGCGTCGCCCTGTCCCCACGTCGGGTGCCCGAAGGACGTTCCCGGCGTGGCGCCGATGGGCTCCAGGGGCACCTTGCGGTCCCGGCTGTGGATGTCGACGCGGGCGTCCCACTTCTTGGCGGCGCCGTCCATCTTCATGGTGAAGTACGCTTCCTTCTCGTCGCCGTTTTCCGCCAGCGGATAGGAGTAGGTCTTCCCACCGGTGCGCAGCGCGATCCGCGACTTCATCGCCGAGTTGAGCGACAGCTTGGCGCGGGGGATGGACGCCTCGATCGCCACGCCGGGCGTCAGGGCCGCCACGCGGGTCCCGGCGTCGCCGAACGGCGCGCCCAGCGCCGCCCAGGCGGCCCGGGCCTCGGGCACGGGCTTTCCGTTGAGCGCCAGCGCCGCCTTGCCGCCGGCCTGGCGCGTCAGCTCGATGCGGTTCTCGCCCATCGTCAGCGTCAGCGAGTCGTCGCCGCCGGCCGAGAGCGTCTTTTCGTTGGCGGCGAACGCCAGGTAGAAGGTCTCCTTGTCCGCCATCGCGTAGAGGATTCCGAGGGACGGGCCTTCGCCGAACAGCAGCGGCAAGGCGCGGGCCCAGTTGCGCAGGTTCACGTCGCCCTCGTACGTCCAGTCCTGGAGGTTCCCGTCGATCTCCACCTCGCGCGCCGTCGCGACGGTGTAGATTCGGTGCGCCGCGCGGCGGCTGAACGCCAGCGACATCTCCCGCGCGATCGAAAGCGCCATCGCGGAAACGAGGTTCTGCGAGTCGTCGAAACCGGTGATCCAGCGCCGTTTGTCGCCGTCCTGGTAGAAGCACGCCACGGCGCGGCAGTTGTTCGGCTCGAACACGTCGTAGTTGACGGAGGCGATCTTGCCCACGACGGCGGGTTCGCCGCGGTCGATCTTCAACTGCGGGAGCACCGGCGGGTTGATGGAGTGGCCGAATTTCCCGGCCTCCATGATCTCGTGGAACGTGCCGGTGGTCAGGTCCCACAGGCCCGGGACGGTCGGGGAGACCAGGAACGTCGTGAAGTGCTTTGTCGGCGTCCGCCGCACGGTGCGCCCGTCGAGTTTTTCGCGCCCGGAGACGTTGAACACCAGGACGTTTGCCGCCTGCTGGAGCGCGGGCGACTTGAGATACTCGCGTTCCTCGACGACGGCCAGCGCCGCTCCTTCCGGCTTGTCGGCGACGGCGAATCCCCGCCCGACTAGCGCCTCGCGGAACTTGTCGTTGCGGACGTAGAGGGCGCCTTCCTTGCGGGCGGGCTTGTCGTCCAGCAGGTTCAGCAACTCTCCCAGCAGCGCGCGGGAGCGGGCGTCGGACTCGAAGTTCGCCTGGAGGTTGAGCTGGCAGAAGATCGCGTTTCCGTCCGGCAGTTCGTACCGGACGCAGGGCAGGTCTTCGTAGCGCGTGCCGGCGAAGAGGCGTTCGACGGCCGGGGGCATCAGCGCGCCGGGCAGCGGAAGGGTGTAGGTCCCGTTGTAGGACCGCCCGTACCCGCCGGGGTAGTCGTAATCGGGCGCCTGCCCCTGGAGCAGCGCGCGGTTGTGTGCAGAGGCAAAGAAGCTGTACTCCCGCGCCCCGGGCGTGTTGAAGGCCAGCCCGAGCGTGTCCTCGAAGGAGACGTCCTTCTGGGCCAGCACGAGCACCCGCTGCCCCTTGGCCCGCAGCACGTCCTGGACGGGCACGCTGTCGGCCGGCGTCAGGGCGTTCTCGCCGATCACCAGCACGCTGTCGCCCGGAGTGATTTCGCGCACCGGCGCGATCTGCCAGCCGGCCGCGCGGAGCGCCCCGGCCAGCGCCTCACCCCCGCCGTAGACGCGGACGGTTCGCCCCTTGTCTTCGCTCGGGACGGCGACCACCTGCGCCGGCTTGGCGTTGACGAACTTCCCGCCGTCATAGGCGATCGTGACGACCAGCTCGCCGCGCCCGGGCGTCCGGCAGGCGGGGATCGTCACCTCGACGTTGCGCGTCTGTCCGGGCGCGAACGTCTCGTCCAGCGTCAGGGCGGTTTGTTCCTGCCCGGCGACCTTGAGCGCCACAGACACGTTCAATCGCTTGGGGCTCATGGTGTCGTTGGCCAGGTAGAGCGTCCGCCGGGCGGGCTTGCCCACCTCGAAGTTGTGCGATCGCTCCCGCCACAGCCCCGCCACCGGCGCGTACATCCGCAGGCACGTCTCGGAGAACAGCGGGTTGATCTGCGGTTCGATCTTCCGCAGCGTGTTCAGTTCGTGCCGGTCGGTGATCCGGATGGGGTTGAACGAGGACGCGTCGAACTTCGCGTTGGAGGGGATGTCGGTGTCGCTGACCCGCGTGCCGTTTTCGATCTGGAAGAACGGGAACATGCCCGCCGCCCCGTGGATGCGCTGGAGCACGACCTTCTCCTCCAGGCACCGCAGCCAGAGGCGGTCGAACTGCTCGACGGTGAACGTCTCGCGCGGCAGCGTCAGGACGCTCTTTCCCCCGCGCGTTCCGATCCAGTATTCGCCGAAGATCGTCACCGGCCATTTGCCGGTATCCATCTTCTCGAACACCTCGTCGTAGTTCTCGCGACAGTGGTAATGCATGATCGGCTGGGGCTTCTTCAGGTACGGGCCCGCGCCGGAATGCTCGGTCGGGCGCGTGGTGTCGACGGTCTTGACGATCTCGTCCAGCTTCAGCCAGACGTCCTGCCATTCCGGGCTGCCGGAAACGTATTCGTTCTCCACGTCCCAGATCATCGTGGCGGGCGAGTTGACGTCGCGCCAGACCCACTCCGCCAGTTCCGTTTTCATGTTCCGCAGGAAATCGTCCTTCGCGCGGTAGTTGGCGAACCGTCCGAAGGTCCACAGGCCGCTCTGGTTGATCGTCAGCAGCCCGGCGCGATCGGCCGCGCGAAGCTGCGCCGGATAGATCGGCATGTGGTGGAAGCGGGCGGCGTTGACGCCGAAGTATTCCCGGTAGGCGCGGAACAGGCGGTAGTTGTACTCCTCGTCCGTGCGGGCCCAGGAGTCGACCGTCTGGTGGTTGCACGACATGCCGAACATCCGCACCGGCACACCGTTGAGGCACAGTTCGTTTCCGCGAACGCTGACCTCGCGGAACCCGAAGTGCTGCGGATGCGTTCCGACGACGTTGCCCGCCTCGTCCAGCACGTTCAGGCTCAGGCGGTACAGGTAGGGATCGTCCTGCGACCAGAGGCGCGGGTTGGGCCAGGACGCCGACCACTGCATCGACTCGGCCGCTGGCTTGGCCTCCAGCGCGGGCGCCTCGACTGGGCGCCCCTCGTAGTCCGTAATCACCGGCTGGACGCGCCAGCCCTGCCGGACGCGCCCCGCCACGACGGTGAACGAAATTAGCTTCCGGGCCACCGAGGTTTCGATCTTCAGCCGGTTCAGCCCCAGCGGCGTGCCCGCATACAGGTACACCGGCGCGTTGATTCCGCCGAGTTCATACCCGCCCTTCGTGCCCTGCATGAACGGGCATTTCTGGTTGCGGATGGCCTCGCCGATCTTCAGGCAGAACACCGAGAGGTTGACCGTTTTTCCCGCCTGGACCGCCTCCGGCAGTTCCACGTCGAACCCGTTGAACCGCGAGGTGTGAATCCCGAGCAATTTCCCGTCGGCGAAGACGGCGCCCAGGAAGTCCACCCCGTCGAAGTGCAGCATCACCGGCGAGCCTTTCAGGGCTTCGGGCACGTGCACGTTGGCCGAGTACCACACCTGCGTCGCCTTGGCCCAGGCCGCCGGCTGGGGCGCGTAGGCGGCCCGCTGGTAGTCCTTGGACGCCCCGAAGAACGAAGGGACGAACAGCTCCGCCTTGGTGATCTCCCCGGGCTGCTGCGAGGCCGGGTTCTGGATCGGCAGGATTTTCCACTGCCCGTGCAGCCAGGCATTCACTAACCCGTCCTGCGCGCCGACGCGAGGTTCGAGGGGCGCGACGCCCTTCATCGCCTCGAGGATCTTCGGCGCCCACGTGACGGCAGGATAGTCCTTCTTCAGCGCCGGAAGGGAGAAGTCGAACGACACGGCCTCGTAGGCCGGCATGGGGATGTCGTCCCGGCTGCCCGAGATCGCCACGATGCCCCAGGCCCGCTCGATGATCTTCAGCTCCAGGCGCTGGATCGGCTTGTCGGGCACGGCGAATTTCGACAGGAACAGGCCGATGTCCGACGTGCGGTTCCGCCCCGTCCAGACGGGCGCGGCGTTGCGCAGCGCCTGGGGCTTGTGCCAATTGGTCACGTCCACCGTCGATCGCACCTCGACGGTCTCGCTCGTGCCGTCGGCGAAATGAAGGACCATTCGCCCGATGACCAGTTCGTCGTCGGGCGCCCAGCCCATCGCGTGCAGCAGGTAGAGGAACCGGTAGCGCTGGCCGTTCATGGCCACCGAGGCGCTCGCCTGCGGCTTGACGAACTTCTTTCCGCGGCGCTCGTACCCGGGGTCCATCAGCACCACGCAGCTCTTTCCGGCGTTGGCGGCGGGGTCGATCACCCGGAACCGAACGCCCGAGAACACCTTTTCGCCCGGTTCGAGGCTGCCCAGGTCATTGTTGGGCCCCTCGTCGGTCCACCCGCCCTGTCCGTCCCAGGCAGTCTCGTCGGAAAATCCGCGATTGGCGGCTGCGGAAAGGTCGATCGGCTCGCTGACCGGCGCCTGGGCCCGCGCCGGGGAGTTCCACAAGCCAAAGACCACCATCACCAGGACGACGCGCGACAGTCGGGACATCGGCGTTTCCTTTGTCTAAAGCGGATTATCCGCAAGGGGTGCTTTGCAGTTCGTCGTGAAAAGGGCGTATTCGCTCGCCACGCCCCCCTGCCCGGACCGATAGGCGCCTTCGTTTCGCCGGACCGACTCGAAGCCGGGCTTGTATTCCAGTTTGCTCTGTAGAAAACATTCGTTTCCGGGATGGGTGGCACGCTTTGCTCGCAAAGCGTGTTGCCCGAATTTGCCCAGAACACGGCTTGCAAGCAAGCCGTGCCACCCTCTCTTTTTGATGTTTTCTACAGAGCAATTCCAGTTCCATCGGGCGCCGCTCTCCGTCGAAACAGGCTCTACGCCATTACTGATCCGTCACCTCGAGAAGCCGGGCGTAACCGGTCAGCGTCACTTCCGTCCCGCCGGTCACCTTCAAGCTCTGGATCCCCGGGCAGTTGTGCCAGACCTTCAGACACGCCTCGCCGTCCTTGGCGACGGACTTGTCCTTGACCACCTGGGCCTGCTCGTCCTTGGCCTTCGGCAGGGACCAGTACGTCGGAACCCCGCTGTCGGAAAGTTCCTCGAACCCGCCGTTGCCCAGCCAGGCGCCCTTGGCCTCCAAGCCGTCGTAGAGAACCCAGACCTTCTTGCCCCTGGCGGAATTGCTGCGGTAGTACAGCAGCACCTTGCCGCTCTTGTCGGGCTTGAATCGGAACGTGAACGGCGTCCACTGGTCGTTCCGCACGGCCAGCTCGCCGGTGAGGGTTTGCCCGGATTTTTCCTCCTTGTCGCCCGCTGCGACGAACGTCCCGCCGCCGGAAACCTCCAGCGCTTCCAGGGTGATGCCCTCCTTGCCGCCCTTGAGCTGAATGCGGAGCTTGGTCGGGCTGTCGTCGGAGGCGGGCGTGGCCTTAGCGGGTTGGGTGGCCGGAGCTTTCGCGTCTGGCGCCTTCGAGGCCGGCGCCGTCGCGGGAGCTGGCGCGCTGACGGGCGCAGTGGTGGCAGTAGCGCCGGCCGTCGCCTTCGGCGGAGCGCTTGCGGATTTTTCCGTTGCCGCCACGAACCGCACGTATCCCGTCAGCGTCACTTCCGTCCCGCCGGTCACTTTGAGATTCTGCACCGCCGGCGCGTCATGCCAGACCTGGAGGCACACCTTTCCGTCCTTGGCGACACCCTCGTCCTTCACGACCAACCCCAGCAGGCCGGCCGGCGGCTTGACGAACGACCAGTAGGTCGGCACGGCGTCGCCTTCTTCAAAGCTGCCGTTGCCCAGCCAGGCGCCCTTGGCCTCCAGACCGTCGAACAGGACCCAGATCGCCGAATCCTTGTTCCAGGACCCGCGAAGGTAAATCAGCACCTTGCCGTCCTTGTCGGGCTTGAATCGGACGCGGAACGGCGTCCACTCGGTCTTGGCGGAAATCTCGCAGGTGAGGGTTTGCGAGGTGGTGGCGGACTGCCCGCCGAGAGCAAGGAACTTCGCGCCGGACGAGATCTCCAGCCCCTCCAGCGTGATGCCGGAATTCTTCCCCTTCAGCGTGATCCGCGCTTCCTGGTCCTTGGCCTCGATGGAGACCTGGGCCCACAGGGACGAACCGGTCAGCGCCAGAGCCGCCAAGGCGGGGAGGAATCGTTTCGTAAGCGTTTTCACATTGGTCTCCTTCTCAAGCTGGGGTGATGTCATTCAGGAAAACAATCAGGCTGGATCCATCGCCGGGCAGAAAGAAGCCCCCCTCCTGCCGGGCAAGGCAGAAAGTTGGGTCTGCAACACGTCACACATCCTGATCCATACGAGCGGCTCGCCTTCCCCGGCATCAATGGGGCGAAACCGCCGTCGATTCCCGGACGACCAGTCGTTCCGGCAGGACCATGTCGGATTCATGCGCAACAGCCGGCTTCTCCATGAGTTCCAAAAGCAGGTCGGTCGCCTTGCGAGCCATCTGCTCCCCCGGGACGTCTATCGTCGTCAGCGGGGGAATGCTGATGCGGGCCGAGATCACGTCGTCGAACGTCACCACGCTGACGTCCTGCGGAACCCGCAGCCCGCGCCGCCAGAGCGCTTGCAGGCATCGGATCGCCCACTGGGTATGGTAGACCACCAGCGCCGTCGGGCGGGATTCGCAATCCGGGGAGAACATCCGGGCGATGACCTCGGCGGGATCGCTCTGGAGCATCGTCGGAGGTTCCAGACCGGCCTGCTTCAGGGCGTACTGCACCCCTTCCATGCGGGCCCAGAAGCTGAAGTGCCCTTCCCCGACGATCGGCTGGCTGAGAAACGCCAAGCGACGGTGTCCCAGCGAGATCAGGTGCTCCGTCGCCTTGACCGCGCCGCCGAAATCGTCGGGGCGGACCTTAGGCCAGCCTTTCTCCGCCCCGTTGAGCAGCACCACGGGCATCGCGCTCTCGCGCAACACCGCATCCAGGTCCGGGTCGATCCGCTCCAGGACGATGCATCCGTCAAATCGCTGATCCATCAGCTTGCGCCGATTGGCCTGGAGGCTTTCCGCCGCGTCCGGGAAGAACAGAAGCTGCACGTCCAGCTTCACCCCTTCCAGGGCCGAATACACCTGCGCGATGATCCCCTGCCAGAACTCGGAAATCAGCAGCGGGCTTTCGCAACGGTGCAGCAGGCAGATCGTTCCGGTTCGCCCCCTGGCCAGCGCGCGGGCCTTCCAGCTGGGTTCGTAGCCGAGTTCCGCCGCGATCCGGCGTATCTCGTCGATGCGCCGCGCGGTTCGTTTCCAGGTGCCTTTCGTGGCCCCGCTGAGTACGCGGGAAACCGTGGCGGTCGACACCCCAGCCCGCTTGGCCACCTCGTAGATCGTGGCGGCACGGAAACCCTGCGACGTGGTTTTGACCTCATCGCCCATTGTGATGCTCCAACCGGCGAGACGAATTCTTTCGACCCGTCGGTTGCCAACCATTCCGGATTTTACCTGTTCCTACGCCGCCGGAGCAAGACTCCGCACGCACCCAGCCCCACCAGCACCAGCGTGGTCGGCTCGGGAATAACCGTGGCGGTCGCCGAAAACTCCGTGATCCGCGTGTAGATCGTGGCGCCGGTGGCATTGCCCCGCTGCATGAGGAAGCCGACGGCTTCAACGTCGTTGAAATCCACCGACGCGAAGGTTCCGCTGCTGAAGCCGATGGAGGTGTTCGACGGGGAGTAAACGGCCCACTGCTTTCCGGAAACCTGCTCCGTCAGGCCCAGTTGGCTGAGCGTCTTCGTCCCCTCGCTCGTGCTGTTGACGTTGACGCTGTATTCGGAGATGTAGTAGGTGCTCGCGTTTTTCACCACGAAACGGAAGTTGTAGGAACCGGTGCCGACATCGGCCACGTTCACCGACAACACGCTGCCGTTGTCAAACACGACGGTCTCCCCGCTGGCGCTTCCCGCGAGGAAATTGGCCTTCTGCCATATGACCAGCCCCTTGAGGTTCCCGGTGACGCCCGTTCCCGTATTGGTGCTGAACTGAATTTGATCATCCCCTGGCGCCGCGTCATCCAGCCACATGTTGGTGTTGCCGCCGGACCACGAACCCTGGTCGAATCGATCGCATTGCCAAGCGCCGTAGAAGACGGCGCTGGTCTGCGTGGTGTCGTAGCTTCCGCCCGGATTCAACGGGGTCGTCTCATTGAAGCCGCGAATCCTGCGGACGTCGTCGAATGCGCTGTCGTTGTCCAAGTCCAGCCCGGACGTGGTGGAAACCGTGCCGGAGAAACTGGGATGGCTGTCGTCCGTAAGATATTCCGTTCCGCCGAAGTCCACGACGGACACGGGCGCCGCCTGAGCCGCGGCCGCGAATCCCAACACAATGCAAAGCACGACGGAACTGAGTGTGCGAGTTGTCATAGCCTTTCTCCTTCTTGCCACAAGAGTTCACCGGAAGTGCCTAAAGGAAACCAAGACTCCTCCGTCTTGTTTCTTGCGTATTGAAACCGCTTTCATCTCTGAATCAGTATACCCCGTTTCCCCTTTTTGTCAATTGCATTCCCGCAAAAGCTTCGTACGATCTGACAAGGGAAAAACATACCGAACAATCACCATAATACAAGCTATAATATACAGTTATGGCTACTGAAATGATTCACGTCTCCCAGGATGCGCCAGTTCCACGGGCGGTTTGCCGCGCGCCTCGGCCCGGCCGAAAATCACTTCCGCCGCAACGAGCATCGCGTCGTTGGCGGCACCGAAAGTGCAAGCACTTTCGGTTTCTCGCGGATATTCCAGGAGGTCGTATGGCGATTCGATCGCGACGGCCGCCAGAGGCTTGCCGACTTCCGCCAGTCTGCGTATCCACTCGACTTGTTGGGGGTGGAGGATGGCGTTGACCGTACCGACGATGACGGCATCGGCCTGTTGCGCCTGCGAAACCGCCGCGGCGATCTGCGAGTCCGTCACGGCCGGGGACACCAACAGGGCTTTTGTGTTGGGATGCACGGCACGGACGGCCTGCGGCAGCATGTCGATGGGCTGGCGCGGGTCGTCGCAGCCGTCCAGCTTGGACGGTTCCGCGCAGACCACGAACACCTTCGCGTCGGCCGGCAGGCGCCACGGAAGGCGCCCGCGCCGGACCAGCGCCACGGACCGGGCGGCGATCTCGCGGGCCAGCGCAGCATGGTCCGTCGCGCCGACGATCCGGTCCGCCCGCGCCGGTTCGACCCGCGCCGTCTGCGGCAAGCGAAGGTTGCGCTTGACCGTCAGGATTCTCCGTACCGATTCGTCGAGTTGCACCTCGTCCAGTTCGCCGCGAGCGAAGGCGTCGGCAACGGCTTGATAACCGTCCAGGAAGTGCCGCTCGTCGCCGCGGAGCAGCAGCGCGTCGCAGCCGGCCTTCATCGCCAGCACGCAGGCCCGCGCCGTTCCGTATTTTTCCTGGATGGCCGACATCCGCATCGCGTCGGACATCACCAGCCCGTCGAAGCCCAGTTTCTCCCGCAACGCGCCGGTGATGATCTTCCGTGACACGGTGGCTGCGTCGCCCGAGTCGTCCAGGCAGTCCACGATGACGTGCCCGATCATCACGGCGTCTGCCCCGGCCGCAAAGCACGCGCGGTACGGCAGGTAGTCCTCCGTCTCCAGTTCCGCCAGCGTCCTGGTGATCCGCGCCATTCCCTTGTGGGCGTCCACGGCTGAGCTGCCGTATGTCGGGAAGTGCTTGAGCATCACCGCCAGGCCGCTTTCACGAAAGCCTTGCAGCATGGCGACGGCGTGGCGGGAGACGAGTTCGGCCGTCTCTCCGAACGACGCGGCCTTGATCGTCTTCCGCCCGCAGAACTGGATGATGTCCACGATCGGCGCCTGCACGAGGTTGATTCCGACGGAGCGGATTTCCTCCCCCGACGCCCTGGCGACGCGCCGGGTCAGGTCCGCGTCGTCGGCCGCCCCGAACGCCATGTGGCTGCCGTAGACCAGCGCCCCGTTGCGGTTGAAATCGTTCCGCGTTCCGCCTTCCTGGTCGATCGACACGAGCAGCGGGATTCCCAGGTGCGTGGACCGCGCCAGCCACTGGGCCCGGTTGAGCAGTTCGCCCTGTTGCGACGGCGAGAGATGCGGGTTCGGCCGGCCCACGACCTTGCTGGCGTTGTCGTAATCGGCATTGGGGCAATACCGCAGGATACCGATGCCGAACTCGGCAATCGCCCGCTCGATGTGCGGCGGGATCGTGCTGGACTGAAGGATCGGCGAGCAGACCTGGCCGATTTTCTCCGCCAGCGTCATGGACGAGACAACGGTTCGAACGTCCTGAAGGTCAGTGATAGCCATGATGGTCCTATAGCGAATCGAAGCAAGATTACCATGCGGGAATCGCCCGGCAAAGAAAGTGCTCCATCCGATTCCGCGTCTTAGCGCGAGGGAAACGGTTCGTTGGCGACCACGATCCGGTCCACCTGCACCTCACTCTCCCGAGCGTGGACAGTCACCTTGTGAAGTCCCTTGGTCAGGGAGAATCGGCCATTCACCGCTTCGCGCGGGCGGGCCACTACCCAGTTCCACTGGCGGTGAGAGACGTTCCAGAAGTCCCACTGCATCCTCGGTTCGTCATCGATCGACAGGTCCACCGAATCCTGCTGCGCCAGTTTCTCCGGGGGACCGGCGGCCCGCACGCGCGCCATCACGAAATACTCGCCGTCGTGAGGAACCTCGATCGTCAACGTCGTTTGCCCCGGCTGCGCGCGGTCGCCCGTCGTCACGTATCCGCCGCCAAGGGCCTGGGGATCGGACACTTTCTGGAACCCGCCGAGATTCTCCTGCGCCTCGGGGTCCAGGACCGCCTCGTGCCGCCGGTCGGCCTGCACCTCGACGGCCAGCAGGGCCGTTCGCAGCCAGCCGGCGTCGGTGCGAAACGTAACCGAACTGTGGTATACGCCGGGACGGAGCGCGCCGGGGTCCACCGAAACCCGCACCTCTTGCGGGGATTCCCCGCCAGTGGCGGAGGACGGTTCGCAGCGCAGCCACGGCTCGCCCGGGATCGCGCGCCAGGTCTTCCCGGCCGGGGCGGACAGACGCACCCGTAAGGGGACGGTTTGCACCTTGCCCCCGCTGACCACGCGCACCACCTGCCGCGCCGGAAGAACCGTCCATCCGTTCAATCGCCACGGCATCAGCCCGTCCTTCGCGCCCTTTTCAAAGAGCCCCATCGAAACCGCGCCCGTTTTGTCCGCGCGATTCAGGTTCGCCAGCGGCGTCCCGCCGATAGCGCCGGGTGAATCATCCGTCAGCCGCAGGTCCCGCGCCGCGGCGTCCACGAACTTCGGATAGTCCCAGACGGCGTTCGCCTCGCGGTCCGGCGCCGGCTGGGTTGTGCCGATGAATCCTTCGGGGCTCAACAGGTCAAAATCGAAATCGCCCCCGGCAACGTGGCGATGCCGCACCCGCCCGTTGGACTCCAGCGGCCCGGCGTAGATGTTGTTGCGGCTGACGATGGGCGTGGGGCCCCTGCCGTAGTGCCCGCTGGTCAGCCCGTAGTTCAGGGCATAGACGGTGTTGTGCAGGAGAAAGGACACACCGGGATTGGGAAAGCGGTCGCCGCCCATCTTGAAACCCGAGTTGGTGGCCATCCGTTCGTCGCCGGTGACCACGAGGTTGCGGAACACGTACGACGGCCCGCTTCGGTTCGGGGCGCAACTCACCCCGCAGAATCCGCCCTCGACCCAGTTGCCCCAGTATCGGACGTTGATCTGCCCACCATCCAACTCCGTGCCATCGTCGTTGGCGAGGTATAGAAGGTTTCCGTGGATGTCCGTGTCGCGATGCGGACCACCGGTGACGTGCGGATTGTATTCCGATGTGATCGCGTCGTTCCAGCGGTACGTCTCGGCGCCCACGATGTCGTTGTACCGAACCACGTGGTTTCCGCCCGTGCTCGAAAGCACGATGCCGGCAGGTCCGTGCGGGTGCCCGAACGCCCAGGTGTTGGCCGTGCCGCGCGGGTGATGGATGTAGTTGTGCTCCAGCACCACGGCTCGGCAGACCGCGCCCTGCACGCGAATGCCCGACTGGCCGTCGATCCTCTTGCCCTGGGCATCGACGAACATGCCTCGGGTCCGGTTCTCGTCGGCCCATTGCCACGTACCCGCCTCTCCCCAGCCGGAAATGTCGCACCCCGTCACGCGGACGTCGTGGGAATCGAGAATCTTCACGGCGTCTTCGCGCCCGCCGCGAACGTGGATTCCCCGCACCTGGACGAAGGCGGCGCCTTCCATCTGCACCGCGTTGGCGGCGGAATCGCCCACGTCAATGGTGGTGCCCTCTTCCGCCGCCTCGTAGACGATCCACCCGTCGGCCGTGCCCTGCTCGCGGATCACCAGCGGCTCGCGCACCACGCCGGCGGGCAACCGAACCGTCCGTGCGACGGGGAGACTTTCGGCCCAGGTCCGCGCCGTGGCGACCGCCTCGGACAGCGTCTTTCCGTCCCGCGTCAGGCGCATCCGCACCTCGTAGCGCTCGCCCGGAGCCAGCAGCAGAATGCTGCCGCGGAACTGCCGGTCCGGTGCGCAGGGGACGGGATCCAGCGCCGCCTGCCACGCCTTCTGCCCGATGGCGCGATACGCCAATTCCGCACGCACGCCGTCGAGCTTTCCGGTCACGTCGGCACAGACCCCCATGCTCTCGAAGGTGGGCGTCAGTTTGAGGGCCTTGACGGCCGGCGACCCGGAAGAATCGCCCGCCTCCGTCGCCCCGGCGGGCAGTGCCCGCACGGCGAATTGCGCGAATCCACCAAGAACCGGCAGGTTCTGCCCCCACGCCGCCGACGTCGCTGCCCAAAGGGCCACCAAGCCGGCCGCCCCGGCAAGAGCCATCCGTCTTTTCGATGACGCACCGGTTGTCGCGACAGGTAATCTCTTCAATCCACAGGCCATTGGGATCTCCATCCAGGAATAGGGGTGGGAACGACTGGATATGCGATGAAAAAGCATTCGCCAAGGGTCCGGCCGGATCAATACTTGACATCCCACAGCGCCCGTTGCGTGGTGCCGCCCTGGTCGAGTTGCTGGGGCGACTTCACCTCGGTGTGACAGTCGTAGAACACGACGTTCAGCCGCCCTTTGTGCCGGAAATCGACCAGGTGGCTCGGCACGGAGGGAATCATGGTCACTTGCCAATCGGTCGCGTCCGTCCAGCCCAGCTTTCCGCCGGGGTTCGACATCTCGTTGGCCCGCAGCCCGCGCAGGCAGTTGTTGGGCCCACGATAGACCATGCCCGTGAAGTTCATCCCGCAGACGTCGGCGACGCGCGCGCCTTCCGGCGTGGCGGCGCTGACGGCCTTCTCGGCCGCCGGGCAGACGAAGTCGACCGGCCAGCGATTGTCATAGACCCCCGTCCGGTCCGCGACGCCCAGCAACCGGCGGCACATGCTGTTCTGGTACCAGTTGATCGTCGTGACGCCGTCCGCCTTGTAGTGCCTCTGGGGAATGTACCAGTCAGGAAACTCCCCCGCGTACATCTCGTTGGCGGTCCCCACGCTCCGAAGCATGGCCAGGCAGACCGTGCGCCGGGTTTCGTCCCGCGCTGCGGACAGCGAAGGCAACAGCAGGCTGACGAGCAGCGAGATGATCGAGATCACCACCAGAAGTTCGATCAGCGTGAACCCCGCGATGCGTCGGTTCCTGGCGAGATTCCTTTGTTTCGTCGCCCGCATGGGCCGGTCCTTCCGTGTTTCCTGAAGAGCCCCTACCCACGCGAAGTCTTGCCCGACCGGATCGCACGAATCCGCCCGGGCAAGACTTTCGCATGTTGCTTCCGGTCCTCGTTGCCTGCCGCCGTCTCCGTCCGCGGGACCAGGGGGGCTTGCCCCCCGTCAAGCCTTCGGGCCTTCCCGCCGTTCAGCGCCGGCGCAGCAACGCTCCGCACGCGCCCAACAGCAATACCGTCATCGTCGCCGGTTCGGGAATCGTCGTGATGTCCAGCCGGGGAGCATGCCCCGTCGACGCTTCCTTGCTGGCGAACGAATATTCCGTGGTCTGGGTGTCGTTGTAGAGAATGATGAACGTCACCATGTTGTTCGTGTCGGCGTTTAGGAAATCGATCATGGCCTGACTGGTCAGTTTCACGGTGTCGCCCAGATTGTGCGACTTCGAGTAATTCAGCAGGTGAACGACGTAGGAAGAATCCAAAGCGTTGCTGCCGATGTCGCTGACATTGCCCGGCGCGTTGGCGTAGGTGATCTCGCCCGCTGAGCCGGCGGAACCGTTCTTGTTGCCCTCGGCCCAGAATTCGTCCAGGCGCCCGCTGCCGTACCCCGTCGCGGACTCCACCAAGCCGTAAACGCTGAGCTTGAGCGTCGTGGTCGTGGTCCGCGTGTTGTAGAGTTCCAGGACCGCCGTCTCGATGGTCGGGGCCGTGATCGAGGAAAGATCAAATCGAAGATAGATCTTCCGGGTCCACGCCGACGCCCCTGTGTTAAAACGAGTCTTCAACGCGGTGTCCGCGCCATAGTTCGTGGCGGACCGGTTCGTCCCTGTCGATCCGCCGTACCCCGTGACGTAGGAGTCCGCCGCGACGTTGATGACGGCCGCCGAGGCGCAGGCGCCAAGCATGAGCAACGCGACCGCCACGATTGCCAATCTTCCTCTCGTTTTCATTTCTGTCTCCCTTTTCCCGCAATGTTGCGTTTTCGAGCGACCCGATCGCTCTCGTTCCGATGTGTCTTTTCGGATCCGACCTCTTTCCTGTCGGATCTGCCTTGTTACCTTGCGTTTGACGCCTTCATCCGCGGTTATTCGTTGATGGACGCCGTGGACGCCCGCACGATCAATTTCCCGGGCAGGATCACGTGCTGAGACTGAATACTCTTGGTTCCCTTGACCCTCGCGACGATCAGTTCGCCGGTCCGAAGACCCATCTCCTCGCCCGGCAAGGCCACCGTCGTCAGCGGAGGCGTCATCTGCGCCACCGGGAACACGTCGTTGAAGCACACCAGGCTGAAATCCCTCGGCACGCTCAGGCCGAGTTGCCAGGCGGCGGACAGCAGGTCAATCGCCGTCAGGTGATCGTAGGCGAGAATGGCCGTCGCCTGGTTCTCGACCACCGTGTTCGTCAACATGCGAACCGGATCGGTTTCCCCCTCGACAAACAGGGGGCTCAATCCGGCCTGCGCGAGATGCCCCAGGTACGCTTCCTTCCGGATCGTCACGCTGGGGTGGTTCTTGCTGCCGCGCTGGCCGCGAAGATACGCAACTCGCCTGTGACCGAGATGCAGGATGTGGTCCATCGCCTGGCGCACGTTGTCCCGGTCGTCCACGGACACGCTCCATCCCGACGCCCCCCACAGACCGTTCATCGAGACATACGGAACCCCCGCCTGCTCCAGTTCCGTCCAGACCGCCGGATCGTAGACGTCCTGCATGACGGCGGCGTCGATTCGCCACGCGGGCAGGTGCCTCTGTTCGCGATGACGGTTCGGATACGTCACGACGGCGTCATACCCCGCATCGTGCAGGTACGACACAAGACGGCTGGTTGCATGGATGCTCAAGCCCGAGGTTGTCGGGATGTCGCGCCGTCCCAGGATGGCGATCAGATTGGTTTTCCTCGCCCGCAGCGAACGGGCCGCCAGTCCCGGGCGGTAGTTGAGTTCCCGCGCGACGATGCGAATGCGTTCTCGGATTTTCGGGCGCACGGAGAACGTCATGTCCCCATTCAGGACGCGACTGACCGTCGAAGCGGCAACCCCGCAGGAGCGGGCGACGTCCGTAACCGTAATTCTTGCCTTTTCCGAGGCCAAGAAAAACCCCAATACTTAGGAAAACCGTTTGCTTTATTCAGATATGAGCTACGCACACGTTTTTCTAAACAGAATGCTATCACACATTCGCCCTCTGTCAAGAGATTTCATGCCTCCTCCGGTGGGAAATGCTGGGGCGAGAAAGCACGGAAATGGACAAAGCGGGCGTTGCCTCGCGGAACGCCCGTACCACGCCGATTCTTCCGTAAGTGCTTTCAATACAGAAGCTTACGCTTGCAAATCGGTAACATCGAGGACGTACATGCCCCGGTATCCCTCATGGACCGAATCCAGACAGATTTGCCGACCGTCTTGGCGCCAGCGTGGGTGAAGGTCACAGCGAATTTCCACTTGGCGCGGCGTGGGGCTGAGGAACCGGCCGAGGTCCATACGTTTTCTCCCAGCCAGGTCGTAGAGAATCAGCGTGCGCTTGCCTTCAGCGTCGGGGTAGGTGTCGGTGAGCACCCACCGGCGGTTGGGGCTGAAGCTGCAATGCCCATCGCATGTGAGCACGCCGCCGCCGACCTGCTCGGGCTCGGGGACGTTCTCGTCGAACAGGAAGTACCCCTCGTCCGGCTGGCGCCACTTGGCCCAGGCGAGCAGCCTACGAGTGTCTTGCCAGTCGTAATGGGAAACCGACCCGTAATCGGCCAGGCAGCGCGCGTCGCTTCCATCGGGCGAGGCGGTCATCAGGCGAGTAGTCCACGGCAGGCGGCCATGGGTCTGGTTCCGCCGGTGCAGGACGGCGAACCGGCTTCCGTCGGTGTTGACCTGGACGTGGTTGACCCAGTGGCGATACTTGCCTTCGGGATCGGCTTCGCGCGCCAGCCGGGCAACGCTCAGGACCAGTTCCTCGCGCCCGGTTTGGAGGTCCACGCGGAACACGCCGTCCCGCTCCGGGGCCGGCTCGTTGGCGAACGGATCGACCGGCCCGGCGTATCCGTATCCGGGGCGCAGCGTGTGGAGCCGGCTGAAGTTCACGCGGTAGCCGCTGCGCCGGTCCGGGCTGACCGCGTAGACCGGCACGGGCAGTTCCTGTCGGGTGCGGTCCCACACGTTGAGGATGACCGCGACGAATCGTCCCGCGCGGCAATCGTTGAAAATCACCCGGTTCTCATCGAGCCATTGCAGCATGCACCCCTGCTGCCAGTTCCAGGCGCAGGTGCTCGCGAAGGGCTCGAAGACGCCCGGTTTTTCCAGGTCGATCAACCCGACGTCGGCTCGGTCTTCCGGACCCGGCGGGCGGTCCATGAAGCCGGCCCGCAGGGCAAGCATCCACCGATGGCTCGCATGCCACGGGCTCTTGTCGTAGTACCCGAAGAAGAAATGCCCGCCCGGCGGGGTGACGCGAATCGCCTGACAGTTCCGCAATGCACAATCGCTCATCCGCACATCCTCATCTTTCGAAAAAAACAGCCTGACCCGGCGGAATCGTAACCGGGCCGGTCACGGGCTTGCCCCGCATGTCCATCAGCGGACCGGCGGGCGTCAAAGAGCCGGCCGGCACGCTCGCCGGTCGCTCGCCGAAATTGGCCAGCAGGACATACCACCGTCCGTCGCTCACGCAGACGCGCAGGCCGCGAACGTCGGCCGGAAGATTCGGAATCGCCGCGGTGGAATTGCGCTCGGCGAACTCGGCCGTGGTTTGGGCATCGGCCCCGCTCAACACCGCCCAGGCGCAATCCAGGATCACTTCGCCCGCGGCAGCTTCGTGGGTTCCCACGCGGCACGGGGCGCAGATTTCCTCCACGTGCAGCGAGCGGTACTTTCCGCCGCGCCGCTGCCGGCTGCGGCTGACGTGCAGCGAGGCAGCGCCATAGAGCGTCACCGCTCCAAGCCGCCCGTCCACGCTAACCCAGCGGCTGTCGAGGTCCATTACCTCGTTAGTCGGCGCAGGACTTTCCAACACCGTCCGGCCGTTCGTCGTCGTCAGCGTGCGGCGGAAATCGTTGTACAGGTCGTTCGGCACGTTGAGGCGCAGGCCCTTCACCTCGGCCAGGTACGCCCGCCGGTTGCCCGCGCGGCAGTGTTGGAGGCCCAGGACCGTCCGGTCGTCCGGCAGCGCGGCAAAAACGATCTGGTGCATGGCCGAGTCGCTCCCCTGCCAACCCTCCGGCAGCGTGAGTTTGTCGCCCTCGACGACCGCGCCAGCCGTCAGAAATCCGCCGGGGAAGGTCTGGATATCGTGCCGCACCAGCCTGCGCTCGGGCGGACAGGCCGCGCCGAGATCCGTCTGATCGCCCAGGAAGGTCACCTGCCCGCAGAGGTTCTGTCGCCACTCTGCCAGGGAAGACTCGCCGGGCGGAAGGCACAGGCCTTGCGTCAGCCCCTGGGCTCTCCAGGCGAACGACGCCAAGCGGGTTCTGCTGCGATGCATCACCGCGCCGTGCTCGGGCTCCACCCAGTATCCAGCGACGGAAGATTCGAAATCCTCCCGCGGTCGGGGCAGCGCCTCCGTCAACGGAGCGAAGGCGATGGCCTGGCTGAGCACGCAGGCCCGGTCGCTCTCCAGGCGGGTGTAATAGTACGGGCTCTGCTCGCGCAGGTCCGCCAGGCGCCGGCCGAAGAAAGTTCCGTCGCCGTTGAAGCCGCTCTCGCGGTCGAACAGTTCCAGGAGCTTGCCGGCCAGGTCCATCGCGTGGGCATCGCCCAGGCGGTCGGCTGCGTAGAACAGCGACGGAAGCAGGTATTCCTGGCAGTACGCGTAGCGGACGCGGGTGTCTCCGCCGATCCGCGCCAGTCTGCCGTCGGAGAAGAGCATCCGCCGCAGCACGTTCCACAGGTTCGCTTCGTGATGGTCCAGCGTGTCGGGTCGAGGCAAGCCTTTGGTCTTGAGACCGAAGTGCAGCATCGCCGCGTTGGACACGCAGATGACCATGTATCCGACGTTCAGGTAGCCGTGGTGGTCGAGGGCGTAATGGGGAAAGAAATTCGCCCCCGCAAAGCGATCCTTCACCGCCTTGCCGGCCAGGACGGTTTCATCGCTCGCGTCGGCGGGCACGCTGACGGAATTGAGCAGGAACCGGTGGGCCTGCTCCCGCCAGTCCGCTGCGCGCGGATGCTCGGGGCAGGCGACGGCGGCACGCCACAGCAGGCAGCCGTTCCAGAGGTTCGATTCCGGCACGTTCTTCCCGCTGGAGTTCCACACGTCGCCGAACACGCCCTGGTGCGAGCCTTTCCGATGGCTCGTCAGCAGCCAGTCCGCCTCGGAGGTGAGCACGCGCCGCAGGTCGTTCCGATCCGCGTCGGTTAGGTGCGCCTCGATCGCGTCCACGCCGTGCATCATGCGCTCGACGCCCAGCGCGGAAATCCAGGTGTTGCCCCACTGCGTGCCGTCCGTGCAGGTCAGCGACCCGCTGACATGACTGGCCAGGCTGAACCGCAGCGCCGCCAGCGCCCGATCCAGGGCCCACTGCCTGCCCAGGCCGGGAGGCGGATTTCTCTCGGCCGCCAGGACGGCCAGCGCGGACAGGTACTTCTGGTTGGTCTGAACGCCCCAGGCGTTGTATCCGGTCCCGTAACAACCCAGGTCGGCCCGGCCGGGAATGGGATACCAGAACTGCTCGGCGGCCTGCGCCCACCGCGTCAGAAGCTCCACGCAATGTGAACGGTCAAACATGCTCTCAGGCTCTTGGGCCGGTCTGTGCCCCTCCGGCCAGCCATGGAAACCGCGCCGCGGTCAGTTCTCCGCCGGCGGAAGCGATTCGAATTCCGCCACGTCGGCCAGGTACACCTGACCATACCCGGACATGTCGCTGGTGAACAGCACCTGCTTTCCGTCGGGCGAGAACCTCGGATGGACGTGCAACTGCTGCGAATGCGCGCTGCACCGGTGCTGGCAGAGCACCCGCGGTCCGTCATACCCCTGGCCGTTCCATTTCCAGAGGCGCACGACCTTGCCGCCGTCGCCGACGATCAGGCGGAAATCGTTCGAGTGAATGTGCCCCGTCACGTGCGGGAAGCTCACCTCGACGTTCTCCGTGTCGTCGTAGCGGACCTTGCCGAAGAACTTGTTCCCGTCCGGGCGCCGCCCGTGGTAGCCCAGGTGCATCCCGTCGGCGTGCCAGTATTCGTGCCCGACGGCTTCGTCCTCGCACCGGCGGGCGCGAATTTTCCAGATCTTCCCGCTCTCGACATCCATCCCCCAAATGCGGTTGTCCACCTTGTTCCACGGGCCCTCGTGGCAGAACGTCAGCAGGCGGCTCTGCGTGGGAGAGGTGTTCACGTGCCCGATCCACACGCGGTCCTCGTGAACGACCTCGCCGCCCGAACCGTCGGTAGCGATGCGGACGATCCGGCTGAGCGGCTTGGCGGCGAAGACCTCCTCGAACCCCACGTAGCCGTGCGCCAGGTCCATGCGGATGCGGTCGGAAAGGCCCTCGTTGATGCTCGTGAAGACGTATCGCCCGTCGGCCGTGCAACTGAACATGGACGCGCGGAATCCGTCAGGCAGTGCGTAAAGCGTCCGTGATTCCAGACGGTGCAGGTCCAGGGCCTTCAGCGCCCGCCTCTGACAGAAGAACATCTCCGCGCGGCGGGGATTGACGCAGGCGGTCTGGATGGATGGTGCCGCGTCCGGCGCCGCGGGCTCCAGCCCGGTTAACTGGTGCAGTTCGTGGGTCCGCAGGTCCGCCGACAGCAGGTACGTGCGATTCTCGCGATCCGAGCCCAGCAGCAATCTGCGGTCCTCGTCGTACCAACCGGAATTGGTGAAATACAGGTGATGGGAATGCGCCTTGTAGTTCGTCAGGCGGCACACGCGCGTCCCGCTGACGGGATCGCGAAACTCGGACCATTCGCCGGTCCAGGTGCGTTTTTCGGGCACGTTGATCTCCTCTTGCGCCCTCGGCCCGCAGCCTTCAGGCAATGACGGGCGATTGTACTCACGCCACGGCGGTTCCACAACGCATCGATTCCTTTGGCGAATTGACGCCGGGCGCGCTGACCTCCGCCGCCGGGCGTCCGAGAATTCTCTTCATTCCGTCGCCTGTTCGCCGGGGGGTTCGGCCGCCTTGCTGTGGAAGACGATGGTGACCGGCTGCTGCGCCTTGACGCGAAGCGGCTGCGCGATGGCTGATTCGTGGCAGACCTTCACACAGGCGTTTCCGGTCCGGGCAAGGCTCTTGTTCTTCACGTATTCGGCGCCCTTCTTCCATTGCGGCCAGCCGGCGGCCCGTCCCTTACCGCCGTCCTGCTCGAAGTTCCCGTTCTGAAGTTCGGCGCCCTCGACGGTGATGTCATCGTAATACACCCAGACCGGCTCCTCACCTTTCTTGCGGAACTCGCCCTTGAGCTTCAGCGTCAGCGTGCCGTCCTTGAGGGGCGTGAACTTGAGCGTGGTTTCGGTCCAGGCGTCGGCGGTCAGCGGCGCCTCGACGAACAGGAAGCATTCCTTTTTCTCGCCCGGCAGCCAGGTTGCCTGGGCCGCCTTGGCGTCCTTGCTGGCGCTGAGCAGCTTCAGCGGGACCATCTCGTCGACTCCGATAACGTCCAGTCGGACCTGTGGCGGGCCCGCAGCTGCCACCCGCGCCGCCTTGACCGACTCCGGCAGGCCCGGGTCCACGATGGGCACGAACGGCGGAACCTCACGCCGCTGCTGGCGACCCAGCGTGACGACGATCGTCGCGCCGTCCTTTCCGAGGTCGGCCTGCACCAGCCCGCTCTTCCCACCGGCGCTGGCGGCGATGTCGTATTGACCCAGGAATCCGCGCGTGCGCAGCGCGCCCGTCGCGTCGGCCTTGGCTGTCTCCTCCATCCACCACTGCCTGAAGACCAGGTCAACGTACGCCTGCCCGGAGGGCTTCAGCGTCCAGTCCTCGCGGAACAGCGGCGCGTTGCTCACGTCATGCTGCCCGTCCCAGAACCCCCACATCACGAAGCCCGTGACGCTTGGATGGCTGAAGACGGCAATCAGGAAATCGCGCACGAAATCCGCCTGCAACTTCTCGTCGGACACGTCGTAGTCGAACTCGGTGATCTCGATTTCCTTGCGGAACGCCGCCAGGCGATCGAGCACCTTCAGGATGTTTTCCGGGCACATCATGCGATGCCATCCCGAGTGCCCCTGGAGGCCGATGCCGTCCAGCGGGGCCCCGTTGTCGATCAGGTACTGGATGGTCTTGTAGAAATACTCGTGCTTGGGCGTGTCGATTCCTCCGCCGATGGAGCTGACGATCCGGTTCTCGTTGATGAACAGCCTGGCGTGCGGGTCGGCCTGGCGTGCGAGCTTGAACCACTGTACCATTTCCTTCTCGCCCAGGAGCTTGATCCAGTCGTCACTCGCGTACGACTCGTTCATCACATCCCATTCGACCAGGCACCCCTTGAACACGCCCGCGACGTCGGCGATGTGGTCCGCGATGGCCTTGCGAAGCGCCGCCGGATCGTCCTTCATCGGCTTCAGCGCGGGCGGGTTCTTCCGCCAGCTCGGCCAGACCAGCGTGTGCCCGCGCACGCCCAGCCCGTGTTCCAGCATCCAGTTGATCGCCCTGACCGGTCCGGCGCGGTCCTTCCTCCAGGGGGCCATCTTCGTCTCGCTGCCCAGCACTCCGCGATTGAACATCTTCAGCAGGTTCTCGCGATATTTCTCGTTGTCGGGATTGTTCCCGTCGAACAGTCGCCCGCCCGCGACGGCTGTGCCGAACGCGAAGGCGTGCCGCGTCATCTTGACCTGCACTTCGGCGTCGGGGACGGGCTGACCGGCTTCGTCCACCACCTTGACGACCAGGTCGGCCTTGCGGATTTTCTCGATCCTCGCCAAGGCCGCCTTGCGCCAGGCGGCGTCGGGCTCGCGGCCCTCGTAGGTCGCCGACGTCAACGGAAGGTCGGAGACCTTGACCGTCTCGCCGTAATTGACCGCCTTCAGGTCGGCGATCTCGACAATCTGCGGGCCGAAGTTCTGATCGAAGACGATCCGCTGCTCGCCCGCCTGAGACAGGAACCGCGCGGGCTTGGGCTTGGACTTGTCCTTCACGACGGCAGGGAACGACACGTAATACTTCCGCCACTGCCCGTTGAGACTGAACGTGCGATTGACGGACCCTGACCACGGCGGGACCGCCCAGCAGAACGTGAGGTTGAACTCGGCCGTCTTCTCGCCTTTGGGCGGCGCGACGGCGCGGGCGTAGAACGTGATCAACACCGCGTCCTGGTGCTTGACAGGCGCGATGCTCAGGGTCTGGATCCGCAGGTTGGCGTCCTCTTTCGGCGCGGCGGTGGTGTCGATCCGCAGCGCCTGGCGGAACGGCATGCCCTCCACGGTGACCGGTTGGACCTTCGCCCACTTGCCCCCCTGCTTGACCTCGTACGCGGAGAAATCCGACGAAACCAGCGGCACGCCCTGCGGCAGCTTGGTCAGCTTGGCTTCCTGCTCGGGATCCTCCGCCTTCAAGGCGGCCTGGAGGGTCGCGGACAGGGCGACGACCGCCATCGCCGCCATCCACAGCCGTCGCCGGAATTTTCTGTTGCGGCTATCTCTTCTGTTCATCGGGTTTCCTAAGGGGTCCGGCAGGATTGAGGTTTTCGGAAGATTCATCCCCTGTGCCGCGCACCGTGTCCGAGGACAAACATGCAAAATGCGGAAAGGATGCGATCCGGTTCCCGACGCGACGAAAACGTCGGTTCCTCACTGGGTGTACCACCAGTCGGGTGGGTTGTCTTCGTCATACGGGAACGGAACGGTCCGGCCATGCTGGTCGCCATAGACGGCGTTGGAGCCGTGGCCGAGATGCCCCGGATACGTGTAGTAGTTTTGATAACTCCACATCCACGGAAGCCCGCCTTTTCCCATCGACAGGTGCCTGGGCTCGAAATACATTCCCGACGGCTGGCCGGGAGGCGGTCCGACGGCCTTGGCGTCCGCGAACCAGAACTTGTCCCGGTTGTCGAGGTCGATCATCTTCGGAACGGGCTTTCCGTCCAGTCCGGAACCGTCGTTCACGCCGTTTCGCCGCCCGCCCATGTTGTCGTTCAGGGCATACGTGCTCGACCGGTTCCAGTGGCTGCTGTTGTTCTGCGAACCGAACAGGTGCCTCGCCTGCGGGCAATGGAACATCGTGTCGAAGGTCTTTCCGCCGCTGGACTGGTAGCGTTCGGAAAACGGCGCCTTCTGGTACCAGCTCGTGTTCGAAATCGTCCAGTACCAGTACCCGTCCGTGCTGATGCCCTGGTTGCAGCCGTTGGTCGGAAGAATGTCGTCATTGTCGTAACCATACAACGTGCCCCAGTACGCCAACGCCCGAAGCTGGGAGACGCACTGACTCGTCCGGGCAATGTTCATCGCCTGCTGGAGCGAAGGCACGAGAATGCTGATCAACAGGGAAAGAATGGCTATGACGACGAGCAGTTCGATCAGCGTGAAACCCGCCCGGATGCCCGAGGCATCCCAGCGGACGGATCGTCCGACACGACGGGCGGAACCGCAACGCCCGACCGCCCTTCCCAGTCGATTCCCATTACGTTGCATGTGCCTGACCTCTCCGTATGTCAGGGGCGCCAGGAACTATCAGGCACCCAATTTTCCAACGGCACATTGGGCTTGCAAGAATTGACAAAGTCCGTACTTCGAAGGCGAAAACGAAACCGCTTTCGTTTCTTACGTAGCATAGAAATGATTGGCCAATTTGTCAAGCGATTTCAACTTGGTTTCCCCTCCGCAAAAACCAGAAGCACGGAAGGAAGAATGCCACATATCTTTTTGACAGAAAAGTAGTTAGGCCGATACGACATTCCTCGCCGCACAGGGAAAAATTCCTCTCGAGAGTTCGGAATCTCGGCGGAACGGCCTCACATCCGCATCTCGATGCGAGACATCTATCGCAACGCTTCCGCCGGTCCCCACGGAGCGAGGGAGACCGTGATGTATTGCTGGACGGCCGCGTCGCCGTGCTGACGGGCGAACCGCCACATCCGGCGGCACAGGTCGCGCTTGACGTCCCGGTGGGCCTCGCTGGAAGCGAGATTGCGCATCTCGTGGGGGTCCGCGGCCAGGTCGTATAGCTCATCTTCATCGAAGCCGTTATAGACATATTTCCATCGGGCCGTGGTCACGGATCGCTGGGTATAGAGCAGTTCCACGCCGTTGCACTGGGTGTGGATCTCGTCTCGCCAGTCGTCGGGAATCCGGCCGCGAAGGAACGGCAGCAGGCTTCGCCCGGCCAGGCCTGACGCCGGCGTTCGCCCGCCCAGTTCCGTCATCGTCGGCGCGAAGTCCGCCAGGGAGACGAACTGGTCGACCTTCCGTCCCGGTTGGGCAACGCCCGCGGGCCAGCGGATGACGGCAGGCACATGGTATGCGCCGCGGAAGCAGGGAATCCCCTTGGCAAACAGGCCATGCTCGCCGCAGTAATCCCCGTGGTCGGCGCAATAAAGCACCAGCGTATTGTCCGCCTGGCCGGTGGCGTCCAGGGCATTCAGCAGGCGGCCGAAAAGGTCGTCCAGGTAGCTGCACAGCGCCCAGAAATGGCGGACTGCCTGGCGGACCTCGGTTTCGGTGAGTTGCCCCCAGCGCAGATCCCGCATTCGCTTGTAGACCCGCGGTTTGTCCTGGAAGTTGTCGCGATAGGCGGCGGGCAGCGGGATATCTTCCAGGCGGTACATGTCGAGGTATTTCTGCGGCGCGACGTAGGGATCGTGCGGACAGGTAGCGCCCACGAACAACGCCCAGGGACGCCCCCCTTCGGCCAGCCGGGGCAGTTCCTCGAGAGCGGCCTGCACTGCCGTTTCGTCGTGGCGCGGACGGGCGTCGCCGGAGGATCGGTACACCGTGTAGGTTCCATAGCCAGGACGCAGGATTTCCCCTTCGCCCCTGCGCTGCGCGGGCGGCTCCTTCACCACGTTCTCGTAGTGCTTCCAGTTGTTCCCGACCGGGTTGTACTCCTGTGCGCTGACGAACAGCTCCCGCCAGGCGCGATCCGCTGGCGACTGGTCCGAGCTGACGTGCCACTTGCCGGAATATGCCAGGTCATAGCCCGCCTCGGACAGGTCCTGGCTCCATTGCCGCATGTCCGCCGGAACGCCTCGGGTCAGGGCGGTCGGGTTGCAGACGTTGTTCCACACGCCATGCCGCGAAGGGTAATGCCCCGTCATGAACGTCGCGCGCGAGGGACAGCAATGCGGCGACGGGCAGAACGTATTGCGGAACGTCACTCCCTGCGACCGGAAGCGATCCAGGTTGGGCGTCTTGCACGGATGGTCGGCCAGGACGGTGTCGCCCCGCTGGTGGTCGGTCATGAAGATCAGAACGTTGGGAAGTTTGCTCTGAGACATCGTTGCGCCAAAGCTCCTTGGTCACAGGGTATCGGGATGCCGGGAACGCTCCCGCGCGCGGTTCAAGCCGGCGGCGAAGCGGTGGATTCGCCGATAATGAGCCTTTCCGGCAGCAGGATCGGCTTGGGAGGGGCTTTCTCATGCGTCTCGATCTGTTTGAGGATCATCTGGACGCCCTGCCGGGACATCTGGGCGGCCGGCACCTCCATCGTCGTCAGCGAGGGAATGCTGTACTTCGTCAGCTCGGTGTTGTTGAACGTCGCGATGCTCATGTCCGCCGGCACGTGGACGCCGTGTTTCCACAGACCGTGCAGAATGGCCGTCGTGAAGCGGTCGTCGTAGCTGACGACGGCCGTGGGACGCGGCGTCATCGTGACGATCTGCGCCGCCAGGTCCTGCGGAACCCCCGACAGCTTTCTCGCGCCGCTTTCCAGCCCGGCCTCGGCCAGGGCCTGCCGATATCCCTCGAAGCGACAACGGAAGCTGAAATGCCTCGGGCTGGGATTCGAATCAACATAGAGGATGCGCCGGTGCCCCAGGGAGATCAGATGGCGGGTCAGTTCCTTGGCGCCGCGAACGTCGTCGGGCACGACCGACGGCTGGAGCCCTCGCCCGTCGGCGTTGATCAGGACGGCGGGAAGGTTGACTTCCTCCAGGGCCTGCGCCATCGGGTCAGTCAATTCGTGGAACAGGAGGCAGCCTTCGAGCCGAAGATCCAGTAACAACTGGATGCAGCGCTCCACCCGGTCCGCCGACGGCACGAACAGGACGTCATACTGCTTCTCGTGCAGGGCGTTGACCAGCGTCGAGGTGATCTCCTGCCACAGGGGGCTGTGATAGCCCGGGCTGGTTTCCAGGATGACCAATCCGATGGTTTTCGTCCGGCCGCTGGCTAGGGCCCGCGCCAGCCGGTTGGGGCGATAACCCATTTTCTGACAAGCCGCTAGAACCTTCTGTCGCGCGCTTTCCGAAACGTCCAATTTCTCGGGAGGCAGATTGACCACCTTGCTGACGGTGGTCTTGGACACCCCGCATGCCTTCGCGACGTCGCTGATCGTCGTTCGGCCCTGAAGTTTGGATGGCTTTCGCATAAGCGCCATTGGACTCCCACAGGACTCGAAACCGGTTCCGATGATTTCACCTTACCACAGGCCCCATGAAATGTCAATTCCACTGTCGTTTATACGTGGTTTCGACGGTTTTACGATGTGTTTCCGCGAAAACCGGGACATTTCTCGTTGCTTGCCCGCGGAAAACGATGCAGTATAATAGCCCTGTCCAAAACCGATTTCGCCAGAGGAACCACCCGTGTCCAGACCGCCGAACCTCCTCGTCCTCCTGTCCGACCAGCAGCGATGGGACACGCTGAACTGCTACGGCCAGCCCGTGGAAACCTCGCCGAACCTGGACCGGCTGGTCAAAGCGGGGGTGCGATTCGAGCACGCGTTCAGTTGCCAGCCGGTCTGCGGTCCGGTGCGGGCGTGCCTTCAGACCGGAAAATACGCCACGGAAGTCGGCTGTCACGTCAACAACCGCAGGCTCCCAGCCAACGAAACCACGTTGGCACACCGGTTGGCAGCGACTGGATACGAGACCGCATACATCGGTAAGTGGCACCTGGCCTCATGCGGTCCGCGCGGCGGGCCGGACGATTTCCAGCAGCGCGCCGTCCCGCCGGATCGCCGAGGGGGATACGACTATTGGCTGGCGGCGGACGTGCTGGAGCACACCTCGCACGGCTACGACGGGCACATGTTCGACGCGAAAGGCCGGCAGCGCGATTTCCCGCCCGGGCAGTTCCGGGTGGACGTCGAAACCGACTGGGTCCTGGAGTATCTTCGCTCGCGGACGCCGGACAAACCGTTCTTCCTCTTCGTGTCGTACCTCGAGCCGCACCAGCAGAACGATCACGGCCACGTCGAAGGCCCCACGGGCTCGAAGGAGCGGTTCGCGAACTTCGTGCCGCCGGGCGACCTGATCGACACCGAGGGCGAGTGGCGGCAGGAGTACCCGGACTATCTCGGCTGCGTGAACAGCCTGGACCGGAACGTCGGGCGCATCTTCGACGAGCTGACTCGCCTGGGCCTGGCGTCGGAGACGCTGCTGCTCTACACCAGCGACCACGGCTGCCACTTCCGCACGCGGACCCGCACGCACAAGCATTCCTGCCACGAATCGAGCATCCGCGTTCCGCTGATCGCGCACGGGCCGGGATTCGAGGGCGGAAAGGTCGTTTCCCAACTGGTCAGCCTGATCGACCTGCCTCCGACAATCCTGGCTGCGGGGGGCATCGAGACGCCCGCGGAAATGCGAGGCCGACCCGTCCAGCAGCTACTGGCTGGCCCGCGCGACGACTGGCCGGAAGAAGTGTTCGTGCAGGTCAGCGGCAGCCAGTGCGGACGGGCCATCCGCACGAGCCGATGGAAGTACAGTGCCCGCGCGCCGGACAAGTCCGGCGGCGACTCGTGCAGCGAAGTATACGTGGACGACCTTCTCTACGACCTCCAGGCCGACCC
>DNAS01000101.1:32716-33157 GCA_003485185.1 Phycisphaerales bacterium
CTACGACCTCCAGGCCGACCCGCACGAGCGGAACAACCTCGTGGGTCGGTCCGGCTACGAGGAAATCGCCCAACCCCTCCGCGACAGGCTGCGGAAACGCATCGTCCAGGCCGGCGAACGTGAGCCCGTCATCCGATCCGCATGGGCGTAGCGGAAGAAACCGACGATCCCCCCGTCTGTTGCACCATTCCGCGATGGCGGACAAACCGCTTCGGTCAGGCTTGGCCTTTCTCGACCGCAGCAACGGAAGCCGCTGCTTCCAGCGCCAGCGAGAATCGTCCGTTGCGGGCGACGGTCAGGCTCAGGGGCGTCAGGTCGCCGTCGGCCGGCACGCCGACCGTCAGCCCCACCGGCTCGTTCCAGCGGCTGTCCAGTTCGCCGCGGACGCTGTCGGGGCGGATTTCCAGCTCGCGGAACTCGGCGGCGCCGCCGCTCATGTGG
>DNAS01000101.1:33287-35421 GCA_003485185.1 Phycisphaerales bacterium
TCATGTGGCAGTCCGTCCCGAGCAGCAGCGCCGAGCGCCCGTCCCACGGCGCGACTCGCAACACCCGCGAGCCGTGGGCGGGAATCCCGATCCGCAGAACGTCGGTCGATTCGTGAACGCCCAGCCAGGCCTGCGTGACCAGTTCGAACACGGCCAGCTTGCCCGCCGCGGGAATGTGGCGCAGCGGGATCTCCCGCGTGACAGGCTCGTTTTCCCAGTTGAGGACGACCAGCGTCCACCACCCGCCCAGGCGCTTGTCCCGCGGCGTGACGGGCGTCAGGAACAGCGTGGGACAGAACGGCCGGCACAGGTCCAGCGGTCGGGCCGGCGGCGTCACGGGCGGAATGACGTGGCGGAGCATGCGGCGCCGGTCCTCGGCCAGCTCCGCCATGCGCTCGGACAGGCAGACCAGCCCGCCGCCGATGTACTGGTTGACCAGGCAGGTGTAGACCTCGTCGTCGGTGAACGAGCCGTCCGAGAGGTGCGCGAAATCGGTCTGCCCGCGGAACGGCCCCTTGCGCCGCCGGATCTGCAAGGCGTCGGGGTCGGTGTGCCAGAGGCGGTTTGTGTGGCTGCGGAAGGCGTTCTGCTTGATCCGGACGGGGTGGACGATCCGCCCGTCGGGGTCGATCCAGCGGCCTTTGACGTCGCTGCCGATGCGGTTTCCGTCCACCAGTCCGGCGCTGCCCTCGAACAGCCCGCCGCAGGCCAGGATGTAATCGTCCCCCGCGCCGGCTCGAATATGCTCCATGCCGAGGCGATAGGCCTGGGCGCGGTTCATCCGCTCGTCGTGGAAGCGGGGATTCCTCGGCACGATCAGGGCCCGCAGAAAATCGAGCTTGTGGACGTGGAAGCCCCACGCCCGCAGCCGCCCGAACAGTTCGAGCAGGTAGTCCTTCGCCTCCGGCGCCGTCGGGTCGAGAACGTACAGGTTGTCGGAGGTGTCCGCCTCGCGATAAGGGAAGGTGCAGGGCTGGCCGTCCGCGTCGCGCAGGACCAGACGCGGATACTTTCGCACGATCGCGGAACGCGGCGAGAGGACGAACGGGCAGGTCCAGATGCCCGGCACAAACCCGCCGGCGCGGATCGCCTCGGCCGCCTTGGCCATGCCGGAGGGGAAGCGCTCGTTGGCGTTCCACTCGCCGAAGTTGTCCATCCAGCAGTTGTCGATGAGGAACACGTCGAAGGGAATCGGCCGCCGCCGCAACTCGTCAAGGTTTTCCAGCAGATCGGCCTCGTGGAAATCGCGCCCGTAGAAGTACCAGCTGCAAAAGACCGTCGGCGCGGGACCGGGAACCGGCACGTTCATCTCGGCGGCGATCATCCCCGTGAAGTCCTCGAGCAGCTCCCGCTCGTCCTTGCCTTCGCGGAGCAGCACCCAGTGCGTCCGGCGCGATTCGCCCGGTGAAAGAAGGACACCGTCGAACTCGCATTGCACGCACAACTCGTGCAGGCCGACGCGGTCGCTGTTCAACGCCAGGATCAGGCGGCTGAGGTGCTCGGTCTGCCCCAGCACGGCGATCCGCAGGACCTGCGCGTCCGGCGCGCGTTCGTTGCGGATGCAGAGGCAGGGCTCGGACTGCACGATCGAGTCGTCGCAGCGCAGGTCGGGGCGCTCGGCCGTCGTGGACCCCATGCCCGCGCGGAACTCGGCGCCGTCCACCCGGGCGTGCTCGAAGTCGATGTCCTTGACGGTCGGATGGAACGCTCCCGGCACGTCGTTCTTGTGCCGGCTCATCCGCAGCACGCGCCAATTTGCCGGGCCCGCCCCGGCCACCCGCACGGCCGTTTCGCCTTCAGCCGCCAGCGGCGTAAGCGACGCCAGCCTGACGTCCCGCGCGCCGACGTTGGTCACCGACACGCGGATGCCCAGCATCGCCCCGTCGCTGGAACGGAAGAATTCGCGCGCCATCTGCAATCCGGCGACAACGCCCGTTTCCGTGCTGACCGTGCCGGATATCCCCCCCACCACAGCGGAAGTCGCATTCCCGCCCGGCGTAAATTGGGGGGACTCCGTCTTCTGTTGTCCGACGAGTTCCGGCCCAGGGGTTCGGGCATGAATTTCGAAATGCCCCCCTCGAACGACGAATTTTCCGTCTTTTTCGATCTGAAGCCCGATTCCCGCCATAGCGTG
>DNAS01000101.1:35562-47747 GCA_003485185.1 Phycisphaerales bacterium
CGTCTTTTTCGATCTGAACCCCGATTCCCGCCATAGCGTAAAAATCCATCCTCTTTTCCGAATGCCCACGCAAGACCTTGCCGACGGAGCCGTTCAGGCCAAACCGCATTCGGCGAGGGTACCAAGACCAACGAAACCGCTTTAGTATATCAATATCTGCCCCGTTTGGCAAACCTTCCTTGGAACTCCGTGGGGGAGGATAAGACATCGGCCCGATCAAAGCAGGTGTGGACTGCCTTTCAAAACACGTGAAGTGGCGGTTGCCCTCAGGCGGACGGCGAATGGGGCGCTGCGGACGTCTCCGGCTCGGGAACGGTCTTTCCCGAATGATTCTTCACCTCGGTCACTTCTCCGTTGTGGATCGAAATCGGCATGCGCACCTCGAACACCACGCGACCGTCCTCGTTCCTTGCGGAGATGCTTCCGCCGCACCGGTTGAGAATCCCCTTGCAGATGCCCAGCCCGAGGCCGGTACCTTTCCCCACCGGTTTGGTCGTGAAGAAAGGATCGAAAATCCGTTCCAAAAACGCCTGGGGAATGGCCGGTCCGTCGTCCGCGATTTCGACGACGATCTCGCCGTCTTCCCGGCGGGTTGCGACCTCGATGAGCCCGAGCCCCTCCTTCGGCATTTCCTCGATGGCATCGCAGGCGTTATTCAGGATGTTGGTCCACACCTGCGAAAGGTCCGGCCCGCTTCGCACGGTGGGCAAGGACGGCGCGAAATTCACCTTCACCTCGGCGATGTTCTTGATGTGGTTCTGGAGAATCACCAGGGTGTTGTCCAGGCTCTCGTTGATGTTGACGTCGGTCAACTCGTCCTGCCCCATGTGGCTGTAGTACCGCAGCGCTTTGACGATCCGGGCGATCTTCTTCGCGCTGCTCAGCGTGATTCCCGTGGCGTTTTTCAGGGCCAGCAGGTTCTCCAGAATCGTCAGCACCCGCTTGTCGGCGATGTGCGCGAGCAGTTTCCCGTCATTGCGCCAGTCCTCCCCGAAACAGGCGGCTACCACCGTGGCCTCCTGCCGCAGGTTGTTGTGCCCCAACGCGCGCAATTCCTGTTCCACGGTCCGCCGCAAGGAACGCATGCCGGCATCGGAAGGCTCTTCGTCTGGCCGCGACAGAATTCTCCCGGTGACCGAGACCAGCCATTGTCGCGCGTCGGGGGGCAGTTCCTCGAAGCGCGACGTCGTTTCCCATAACTGACAAAGATGGTCTCCGACATCGGTCATCACGTTCAGAATCGCACCGGTCGGGGTGTTGATCTCGTGGGCGACGCCCGCGACGAGTTGTCCAAGCATGCTCATCTTTTCCGACTGCACCAGTTCGGTTTGCGTCCGCTGGAGTCGTTCGTTGGCCTCGACAAGTTCCCTCGTCCGCTCGATCACCCGGTTTTCCAGCATGTCGTGGCTCCTGCGCAACTCGTCCTCCAGACGCTTGCGGTCGCGGATGTCCACGAAACTCTCCAGCAGGCAAGGGCGTCCCTTGAGCGTCAACGGCACGACGGTCTTGATGACGGGTATTTTCTCCCCGCCGCCCGTCAGGAGCATGCGCTCCGAGTGATCCACGCACTGGTCGAGGTCGGTGATGGGGCACTTGCCCACCTCGGCTGGACAGATGTGCTGGTGACACGGGAACCCGACGACCTGATCCCTGGACAGTCCGACCAGTTGGAGCGCCATCGTGTTGGCATCGAGGATGGTGTGGGTGCTCTCGTCGATGATGAAGATGCCGGTCTGCACATTGTCCAGAACGGTGCGCAGCCAGAGTTCGCTTTCCCGCAGCGCCTCGACGGCCAGCTTGCGTTCGACGATTCCCGCCAGCACGTTCGCGACCGCCTGAACGGCCTGGGTTTCCTTCTCGGTGGAAACGTGTCCGGCGGAGACATACAGGTTCAGGACGCCCAGGATTTTCCGGCCGGCAGAAAACAGCGGAATGCAGTAGTGCCCGTGGTCCACCATGCCGGGCACTCGTACGTCATGCCGCTCGTCGACGTGGTTGGCAAAGATAAGCTGTCCGCACTGGGCCGCCCGCCCGCAGAGGCATCGGCCCAGTGGAACGCGCGCGCAGGACCGGCACAGCGCCTCCGAAATCCCGCGCCGGGCCTTCATCACCAGCGCGCCGCTGTCTTCGTCGGACAGGAAAATGCACCCCTTGGACTCGACCGCCAGCCAGGGAACCGACAGAATCTTGCCCAAGCATTGCTCCAGGAGATCCTCGACGGGAATGTCGTTGGCGGGCAGGCTGAGCATCTCGTTGAGCAGCGAACGTAGGCGATTGTCTTCGCGGATTTCCTCCTCCGCCCGCTTCCGCTCGGTGATGTTGGTGTCCACCCCGCGATAGCCGCTGAGGCGCCCCTGGCTGTCCCGCAGGGGCAGACCACAGGTCTCGAGGATCACCCGCTGGCCGTCCTTGTGGCGGTTGACGTTGAGGAAATTGCGGAGGGGCTTGTCTTGCGACATGATTCCGGCAGCGGTGCGTATCTGCTGCTCACGGACCTCGGGATCGAACAGATCGTAGAAGTGCAGCCGGCCGACAATCTCTTCCGGCTGGTAGCCCAGGATGTCCGCAACAGCGGGACTCGAATAGGTGTAAAGCCCTTCCGCGTCGGTTTCCCAGAACCATTCACCGGCGTTCTCGGTGACCTGGCCGAAGCGTTCCTGGCTTTCGCGCAGTTCGGCGGTGCGTTCGGCAACCCGAAGTTCCAGCTCGTCATGCGCCTGCTGCAAGTCGTTGACCTTGGCGCGAATCTCGGCGTCCCGCGCCTTGATGCTTTCCGTCATGGCCCCGAAGGCGGAAACGAGCTGCCCGATTTCGTCGCGACCGGCGACGGGAAGGGAAACCTCCAGGTTGCCCCGGGACAACTCCCCCGCCGCTTGCACGACCTGGTTCATCGGTCCCAGGAGCTTGCGGGTGGCGAGAAGGGAGAAGGGAACGAGCACCACCGCGACGATCAAACCCGCCACGACTGCCCCCTCGATGACTTCTCGCGCCATTTCCTCGGCGATATCCGTCGTATATCCCAACCAGAACGTCCAGGGCGTGGTTCCGGTGCGCATCCGCAGGGGAACGACCCAGGCTTCGCGCCCGGCGGCTTCGTGAAACATGAAAGCGGTTCTTTTCGAAACCAGTTCGCCGGGCAGATCGATCCTGCCGAGTTCGGAGACTTTCGTTTGCGCGGGGCCGGACAGGATCACATTCCCTTCTCCGTCCACGACGCGCCAATACGCGAAGTCGTCGTCCTGGGAAAGTTTGGCGAGCATCTCGAACGGCCAGACGTGCTCCAGATATCCCGCCTCCACCTGAACTGCGGCGGTCTCCGCGTACAGACGCTGTTCTTTCCGGATGGTCTCCAGTTGGTGTTCAAACTGCCAATATCCCAACGTCGTGGCCATCAGGACGATGGCCAGCGACAGGAAACCGACCGTCAACAGGTAATTTTTCCAGATGAGTTTCACGGATTGTTTTTCAGGAATCGTCTCACTTTTTGGTTCCGGTCCTCGAAGTCGGGAACATGGTAATGCTCATCAACAGGTTGCCGTGATAATTCCCGATGCCCTGGAAGTTGCCCTGCTCGCCCCACGTGAAGGTTCCCAACCAGGGCACGTCGCCCAACGTGCGGTTGATGATCTGCGAAATCTGGTCGCGCTGGGAATCCGGAATGTTTTTCAGGATCCCTTCGCAGCAGATGACGAACGCCGCCGAAACCGATTCGGACGTGTCGTTTTGTAAGGCCTGTTTCGGCAACGTGCCCAAGCGGTTCAGGAGGATGTTCCAGCTGCCTTCGCTGAAGTGAACCACGTCGCCTTTCCAGAGATTTGCGGAACTGACGAGGCGCTTGGAGGTTGCTCCGTCCACAGGCGGCCAGGCGTGGATGAAGAGATTCTGCACGTTTTCGTCGGAACCCACCCGCCTGCACAGGGGGTAAAGGGCGGAGGCCTTGTTCGTATCGGCGCCAGCCTGCATGACCTCCTTGAGGCGCCCGCCCGACCATTCGTCATAGACATCCACAGCCGGACGATTGTCGATCTCCCAGATCACGCGCCCGTCGCTGCGGGTCACAACGCCGCTGATCCCGGTCCGCTCAAACCCGCCGCCGAAAGCCCAGAAGAATGGCTTTTCAGAGAACCAGACGCACAGAACCACCCCTCGCCGGATCACTTTGTCGTTGGCAATGACGGAGCAGTCTTCCGCGCCGCGGGCATCGGTTCCTCCGGCCGTGCCGCCCAGCACCGGCACGGAATCATCGGTCTGGCGGGTAAGTTCGGATACGATCCTTTCCTCCAGCCCGTCATACGTGCAGGACATCAGGATCATCGAGGGTTGGTCCTTTCCCGACACAGCGCCGGCATGCTCCACTGCGCGCCGAAGGGCGAGAGCGACACACGCCTCGGGCGATTCCACCTCGTCAAGATCCGCCCCTCCCACCCCCACGCGGACGCCGGAAAGCTTGAGGGACATCAGCCCGATGACGCCATTGGGGGATTCATGATACCCGTCGGGCGCGACGACCCCGAAATCCGAGGATGCCCCGAACACGTACGTCTTGTGGCCTTTTTTCTCGCGAAAATACTTCGCAATCCTGCCCGGATCGTGCTGGTGTGTGTAAAAAATCATGATCAGATCAGTCGCACGAGAGGCATCGCCTTCGGCCGCCGCGATCGCCTTGGTCAGCGCGGTTTCG
Organism: Phycisphaerales bacterium; assembly: GCA_003485185.1. GTDB lineage: Bacteria > Planctomycetota > Phycisphaerae > SM23-33 > SM23-33 > UBA12270. The sequence goes on from DNAS01000101.1 coordinate 40,244, forward strand.
GTATCCGGGACGATCGACCAGCCATAACCCGAAAATTCCGTCTTTCGGTCATAGAAATTCCCGCCGGATTCTTGCGCGGTTTGACTGCCCTTCTCGCTTGACGAAGTTTCCCGGCGCAACATCGTTACGGCGACCAGGACGGAAATCGCCAACAGGATCACGACGGAAACTGCGATGCCGATTTTTTTCATGGATGCCCCTTTCCAGACAGTTGGTTCGGCCGTGCGAAAAATGCCGCCGGACTCCCCACGTACAGAAAATCCGCATTCGGCAGGTCACAGAATGAGAGAACGGGCGATTTGCCCCCGAAGACATTCGTCCCTGGATGGATCGTGTTTGACATAGGACAGTCTTTGACTCCGCCCGCGGCAAAGCGCGGGCAAGTCAAGCCTATCCCGACCCATCTCGCTTATCGGACCGTTCCCATGGCGACTTCAATAGGACGCGATACGAAAAAGACATGGAACGCTGTCGCAAATCCGACTCGCGAACATCGTCCTTGCTGAGCGTTCGAGTTTCGGCCCTCTGGGGACATGAATTTACGTGTCGGAGAATTTCAGGGATCCTAGAAAGCCGTTGCGACCTGGCGGTCCGGATGTTAGCTTTTCCGCGATTGTTACTGTGGACGATCCCAGTGACCCGGCCAATTCCGGCTTCCGGTTTTCCGGCGCCCATCGAACGAGAGGACGAGTCCCGTGCCACGACGCGACGACATTCACAAGGTTCTGATCATCGGTTCCGGCCCCATTGTCATCGGGCAGGCGTGTGAGTTTGATTATTCCGGCACACAGGCATGCAAGGCGCTGCGGGCGCTGGGATACCAGATCGTCCTGGTCAACTCCAACCCCGCGACGATCATGACCGATCCGGGGATGGCCGACGTGACGTTCATCGAGCCGCTGACCGTCCCGTCCCTGACCGACATCATCCGCAAGGAGCGTCCCGACGCCCTGCTGCCCAACCTGGGCGGACAGACGGGTCTGAACCTCGCCAGCGAACTGCACAAGGCCGGCGTGCTCGACCAGTACGGCGTGCAGGTGATCGGCGTCAAGATTGACGCGATCGAGCGCGGCGAGGACCGCCTGGCGTTCAAGCGGACCATGCAGTCGCTCGGTATCGACATGCCCCGCAGCGAAGTCGTCTACAACGTGGAAGACGCGGAGCGCGTGGCCGGCGAACTGGGCTACCCGGCGGTGGTCCGCCCCGCCTATACCCTGGGCGGCACCGGCGGCGGGCTCGTTTACAACCGCGAGGAGCTTCGCGTCATCGCCAGTCGCGGGCTGGCGGCCAGTATGGTCGGCCAGGTGCTGATCGAGGAGTCGGTTCTCGGCTGGGAAGAGCTGGAGCTGGAAGTCGTCCGCGACGCCAAGGGGCAGAAGATCACCGTCTGCTTCATCGAGAACGTCGATGCCATGGGCGTGCACACAGGCGACTCTTACTGCGTCGCCCCCATGCTGACCATCAGCGTAGACCTCCAGAAGAAGCTCCAGAAGTACTCGTACGACATCGTCGACGCCATCGGCGTCATCGGCGGCACGAACATCCAGTTCGCCCACGACCCCAAGACGGGACGCGTGGTCGTCATCGAGATCAACCCGCGGACCAGCCGCAGCTCCGCCCTGGCCAGCAAGGCAACGGGATTCCCCATCGCGCTGGTGTCGGCGAAACTGGCGTCCGGGCTCACCCTCGATGAGATCCCCTACTGGCGCGACGGCACGCTGGAAAAATACACGCCTTCCGGGGATTACGTGGTGGTCAAGTTCGCCCGCTGGGCGTTTGAAAAGTTCCGCGGCTCGCTGGACCGCCTCGGCACGCAGATGCGGGCTGTCGGCGAGGTTATGAGCATCGGGAAAAACTACAAGGAAGCGCTCCAGAAGTCGATCCGGTCGCTCGAAATCGGGCGATACGGGCTCGGTTTCGCCAAGGACTTCCACGGCCGGTCGCTCGAGGACCTGCTGGCGGCGCTGCGCGAGCCGACCAGCGAGCGGCAGTTCCTCATGTACGAGGCGATGCGCAAGGGTGCGACCGTCGAGCAGCTTTACGCCCTGACGTACATCAAGCCCTGGTTCCTCCAGCAGATGAAGGAACTGGTGGAATTGGAAGAGAAAATCCTTAAGCACAAGGGTTCGCTGCCCCCGGCGGAACTGCTGACCCAGGCCAAGAAGGATGGTTTTGCCGATCGCTACCTGGCCAAGCTGCTGGGCGTTTCGGAACAGAAGATTCGCCGGCATCGCGAGGAGGCGGGCGTGACCGAGACGTGGGACGCCGTGCCCGTCAGCGGGGTGGAGAACGCGGCCTACTACTATTCGACCTACAACGCGCCGGATCGCGTACCCGTCAGCAGTCGCAAGAAGGTCATGGTCCTGGGCGGCGGGCCCAATCGCATCGGGCAGGGCATCGAATTCGACTACTGCTGCGTTCATGCGGCGTTCACCCTGCGCGACATGGGCTACGAGACCATCATGGTCAACTGCAACCCCGAGACGGTCTCGACCGATTACGACACGTCGGACAAGCTCTACTTCGAGCCGTTGACCGTCGAAGACGTCCTGAGCATCTACCACAAGGAAAAGCCCATCGGGGTCATCGTGCAGTTCGGCGGACAGACTCCGCTGAACATCGCCAGCGAACTGGCCGCCGCGGGCGTGAAGATCCTGGGCACCAGCGTCGACGCGATCGACCTGGCGGAGGACCGCGACCGCTTCCGGAAGATGATGGAGAGCCTGAAGATCCCCATGCCGGCCAGCGGAATGGCCAGCACGCTCGACGAGGCGCTCCAGGTCGCCCGCAGGATCGGTTATCCCCTCATGGTGCGCCCCTCGTACGTGCTGGGCGGGCGCGGCATGGAAGTCGTCCACGACGAGGAGATGCTGCGGCGATATGTCGCCGCCGCGGTGGACGTCACCCCCGAGCGACCGATCCTGATTGACAAGTTCCTGGAGAACGCGCTGGAGTGCGAGGCCGACGCCATCGCCGACGGCACGACCGCCTACGTCCCCGCCATCATGGAGCACATTGAGCTGGCGGGCATCCATTCGGGTGATTCGGCATGCGTGATTCCGCCCATCAGCATCCCGGAGAAGCACCGAAAGACCATCCGCCAGTATACCTCGCGCCTCGCCGACGCCCTGAACGTGGTGGGCCTGATGAACATGCAGTACGCCATCGCCGACGACGTGGTGTACGTGCTCGAAGCGAACCCGCGCGCCAGCCGGACCGTCCCGCTGGTCTCCAAGGTCTGCAACGTGCAGATGGCCCGCATCGCCACGCAGCTCATGATGGGCGGCAAGCTGGCGGAGATGGCACTGCCCGACCGCGCCGTGCCGCACTTCGGCGTCAAGGAATCGGTGTTCCCGTTCAACATGTTCCCGGAAGTGGACCCCGTCCTGGGCCCGGAGATGCGCAGCACCGGCGAGGTGCTGGGCATGGCGAAGTCCTTCGGGCTGGCGTTCTTCAAGGCGCAGGAAGCGGCCAAGAGCACCCTGCCCACCCAGGGGACGGTGCTGTTCTCCGTGTCGCAGGCGGATCGCCCCGCCGTGCTGAAACCCGCCAAGCGGTTCGCCGAACTGGGCTTCCGCCTGCTGGCCACCGAGGGCACGCAGAAATTCCTCGCCCAGAATGGCGTCGCGACGGAAACGATCTTCAAGCTTCACGAGGGGCGGCCCAACATCGCCGACGCCGTTAAGAACGGCGAGATCCAGCTCGTGGTCAACACGCCGGTGGGAAAGCTCAGCGCCCACGACGACTCGTACATCCGCAAGTCGGCGATCAAGTACCGCGTGCCCTACATCACGACGCTGGCGGCGGCCATGGCCGCAGCGGAAGGCATCGCGGCGTATCAAAAGGACCACGGCGAGGCCCGTTCGCTCCAGGCCTACCACGCGGCCATCGCCCAGGCGAAACCGACGAAGTAATTTCCCGACGCCCGAGGTTCTAGCCGCGAAACCGATGCCCATAGAAGCAGTCATTTTCGATTTGGACGGCGTGATCGTCTCCACGGACGATCTGCACTATCGAGGCTGGAAGCAACTGGCGGACGAGGAACGCATCGACTTCGACCGCCGGACCAACGAGCGCATGCGGGGCGTCAGCCGAATGGAGAGCCTGGAAATTCTCCTGGAGCGCGCCGGCCGGTCGTACACGCCAGCCGAGAAGGAGGAGATGGCCTCGCGGAAGAACGGCTACTACCGCCGGCTGCTCGAAACGCTGACGGCGGGCGACCTGCTGCCGGGCGCGGCGAAGACCCTCGCCGCCCTGAAGGCCCGCAAGATCAAGGTGGCGGTCGCGTCCTCCAGCCGCAACGCCGGAACGATTCTCCGGCGCATCGGGCTCGAGAACGCCTTCGACGCGGTGGTGGACGGCAACGATATTTCCCGCAGCAAGCCGGATCCCGAGGTGTTCGTCAAGGCGGCGGAGCGTCTGGGCCTGGACCCCTGCCGCTGCCTGGTGGTGGAAGACGCCGTCGCGGGTGTGGAAGCGGCGCTGGCGGCGAAGATGCCCGTCCTGGCGGTCGGATACGCCGCATCCGACGCCCGCGCCACCTGCCGCGCGTCAGGACTGGACGACGTGGACCTCCCCGCTCTGTGCCAGACATTGCCGAACTGATTTCCCCACGCGGAGTTAATTCCGCCCCCCTGTCGTGCCGATTATGGGCATGAGTGAATTGCGTTCCGGTCGGGAGCGCAGGCTCTGCCATGATTATCAACGCACACGTTCCGTTGCACCGCCTGATCCTGTCTCTTTCCGAGGCAATGGATTACGTCCATCCCAGCATTGCGGATCATCAACTCCGTGCCGCCTACGTTGCCCTGCGCATCGGCCAGAAACTTGGCTTGGCGAAGGAAGACCTGCTGGAGCTGTTTTACGCGGGCGCGTTGCACGACATCGGACTGATCCGCCAGGAAAGCCGCATCAAGGCCCTGCACCTGGGGCAACTGGAAGAGGTGTCGTGGCATTCCGAGGTCGGCTACGAGTTGCTCCGGGACAATCCCCTTTTCGCTCGCGCCGCCGAGGCGGTTCGCTACCACCACACGCCCTGGGCGCACGGCCGGGGCGCTGAGGTCGCAGGGCGCCGGGTGCCTTTTGCCGCCCACGTTCTCGTTCTCTCCGATGCGGTGTCTCGCTTCGTCGATCCCCAATTACACATCCTGGACCAGGTGGATTTCGTCACCAAGCTGGTCACCCGACAGGCTGACAAGGTATTCCACCCCAACTGCGTAGACGCGTTCCGGACGGTGTCTGTCTCGCCGGCTTTCTGGCTGGACTGCGCATCCAACCGGATTTACAGCGTCATTCTCGATTCGCTGGACTGGCCGTCGCTGACGGTGGACGAAGAGACCATCGAGCCGATTGCGGCGATCTTCGCGCACGTGGTGGACGCCGCCAGCCAATGGACGGCCACCCACACGGCGGGCGTGGCCGCCACCGCCGTCGCCCTGGCGAAGAGGCTGAACTTCTCCCCCCGCGAAATCCTTCGGATGCGAGCGGCGGGGTATTTCCACGACCTGGGAAAACTGACCGTCCCGGGCGAAATCCTCGACAAGCCCGGCAAACTCACGCCCCAGGAATGGAGCGTGATGAAAGGGCACTCGTACCACACCTTCCACATCCTCAACACCATCGGCGGGCTGCCGCAAATCAGCGAATGGGCGGCGTTTCACCACGAACGCCTCGACGGGACAGGATACCCCTTCGGGCACGGCGCTGCTCAACTGACGCTGGGAACCCGCATCATGGCGGTGGCCGACGTCTTCACGGCGGTCAGCGAAGACCGCCCCTACCGTCCGGGCATGCCTTCCGACAAGGCCTTGAAAATCCTGGACAAGCAGGTCAGTGGCGGCGCGCTGGACGGCGACGTCATCGCCGCGCTTCGGCGCGACTGCGACACCATCAACGAGATTCGCCAACAGGAACAGGCCGAATACAGCCGCAAACAGAATCTTCTGCGAAACATGATCGGCAACCTGCAGTCTACACCCGTTTGACCGCCTCCGGAGTCACTTCTTCGCCAAGACGGTGATGCTGGCAGCCACCCCCGCCAGGGAATCGGACACGCTTCCGGTGATCGGATCGTCGCAGGCGTGGGAAGCCCGGTAGGTGTGATCGCTGAGAATTTCGACCTTTTCGAAACCCGCGTCGCGGACGGCTTGCAGATACTCGTCGCGCAGCAGCGCCCCGGCGATGCAGGCGGCGTAGAGGTCGGCGTCGTTTCTGGCCGATTCCGGCAGCGGACGGTTCAGCACGATGTCGCTGACGATCATCTGCCCGTCGGGTTTGAGCACGCGAAAAACCTCGCGGAAGACGCGGGGCTTGTCCGGCGAGAGGTTGATCACGCAGTTGGAGATCACCACGTCCACGGAGGCATCTTCGACGGGCAGATCCTCGATATGTCCTTCGCGGAACTCGACATTGGCCAGGCCTGTCGTGGTGAAGAACTTGACGGCGTTTTTGCGGGCCAGGACGAGCATCTCGGGCGTCATGTCCACGCCGATGGCCTTGCCGGCGTCGCCCACCTTCTGGGCGGCCAGGAACACGTCCTTGCCGGCACCGCTGCCCAAATCCAGCACCACGTCGCCTTTGTCAAGGTAGCCGAACGCCAGCGGATTTCCGCAGGACAGGCCCAACTCGGCCTCCGGCACCGGGTGATCAGGAACGACGTAGGGTTTCCCGTCGCTGCAGCAGGAGGAATTCGTCCCGCAGCAGGAAGACTGTTTGCGGGCCACTTCGGCATAGGCGTCACGGACCAGCTTGTGCGTCTTGTCATTCGACATCGTGTTATCTCCCAATCCACGGCAGGCTACTTCGCCGCCTCCGATGCAAGTGAACCCGCCGCACCACGGAACCAGCCTTGCGTCTTCAGGCAGATTTTCACCAGTAAAAGCATCACCGGCACTTCGATGAGCACCCCCACGACCGTCGCCAGCGCCGCGCCGCTGCTCAATCCGAAAAGCATGGTCGCCGTCGCGATGGCCACTTCGAAATGATTGGACGCCCCGATCATGGCCGAAGGGGCCGCGTCCTGGTAGCTGAATTTCAGCAGCCGCGACAACCCATAGCCCAGGCCGAAAATCAGAACCGTCTGGAGGAACAGTGGAATGGCGATCCACAGGATCGTCAGAGGGTCGCGGAGGATTGTTTCCCCTTTGAAGCTGAACAGCAGCACCAATGTCGCCAGCAGCGCGAGGATGGTAATCGGCGTCAGGACGTGGAGGAACTCATGTTCAAACCATTCCCGCCCTTTGACGCGGAGAATCCACCATCGGCTGATATAGCCCGCCGCCAGCGGCAGGGCCACGTAGATCGCGATGGACAGCAGCAACGCCTGCCACGGCACGGGCAAGGCGCCGAATTTCAACAGCATCCCCCCCAGCGGTCCGTACAATAGGAGCATCGTCAGCGAATTGATCGCCACCATCACCAGCGTGTGCCCGTCGTTGCCCTTGGCCAGGTAACCCCAGACCAGCACCATGGCCGTGCAGGGAGCGATGCCCAGCAGGATGCAGCC
>DNAS01000101.1:47887-48174 GCA_003485185.1 Phycisphaerales bacterium
ATGCCCAGCAGGATGCAGCCGGCAAAATAGCTCCGCCACTGGGGAAGCTCCAGACGCTTGACCACGTCGCCGCCGGCTTGCGGTCCTTCCACCGTTTTCCCGGCGGCGCGATCGTACCAGACGATCGTACCGGCGCCATAGGACGTCCCGGCCGCGAGATCGTGCTTGCCCAGGGGAACCTTGACGTAGTCCATCTTGCCGGGACCGATCAAACCGTAAAACAGCGTCCCCAGGAACAACATCGCGATGGCGTACATGGTGAAAGGCTTGATCGCCCAGTTGACGAA
>DNAS01000101.1:48389-48679 GCA_003485185.1 Phycisphaerales bacterium
TTCACCATGATCGGATACATCATCAGGAACAAACAGATCGCGATGGGAATCGACACCACGGGCGCGCCGTTAACCGAGATCGCCAATCCGTCGAGCGACTGGGCCACGCCGGGGGCTACCTTGCCCAGCGCAATCCCCCCCGCAATGCACAGGAGAACCCAGATCGTCAGATACTTCTCAAAGACGCTCAGCCCCTTGGCTTTCCTGGTGACGCATGCTTCCGTTGCCATGGATTCTCACCTTTTCCGATCCAGCGTTTCCGGCAGCGTTTCCACAAATGCGCGGATTTC
>DNAS01000101.1:48837-49194 GCA_003485185.1 Phycisphaerales bacterium
CGCGGATTTCGTCTCGGACGCGGCGGTAGCAGTCCAGCGCCTCCTGTTCCGTCTTCGCCTGCCGGGCCAGCTTCGGCGGATCGTCGAATCCGACGTGAACAATCCTCGTCCTACCGTTTTGGGATAAGAACGCCGGACAGGTCTCGTGGGCGTGGCCGCAGACGGTCACCACGTAATCGAACGGCACGTCCGCCAGCTCCGCAACGTTCTTCGACCGCTGGCCGGAGATGTCCACGCCCGCCTCGGCCATCACTTTCACGGCGTGGGGATTCAGGCCGTGCGTCTCGATGCCGGCGGAATACGCCTCCAGGCAGTCGCTTTTCAGGGCGCGCGCCCACCCCTCGGCCATCTGGCTGC
>DNAS01000101.1:49332-52035 GCA_003485185.1 Phycisphaerales bacterium
TGGCTGCGGCAGGAATTGCCCGTGCACAGGAACAGGATTTTCAGATTGCGGCTCATGCTTTTTCCTCAGCAGGTCTTGTAATGCCTGCACAATTCCCGGCGGGTCATCTTTCGGATGCCCTTGAGCCGCTTGGCGTCCTCGCGGATTCGAGGATCCTTGCCCAGGCATTCCAGTGTCATGGCCAAGGCCGTCCGGGCACAGGGCAAAGCGGGCTCCTCGGCCAGGCGGTAGTAAATCCATCGCCCGTCCTTGCGCGTCTGGACCAAGCCGGCCTGGTGAAGGATGGCCATGTGCTTGGAAACCGTCGACGGCGCCAACGCGAGCAGTTCGATGATCTGGCAGACGCATAGCTCCCCGTCGGTCAGGGCCATCAGTGCCCGTACGCGGTTCTCGTCCGATAAGGCCTTGGTGATGAACAGGAACTCCCGCATGGTCTTTCTCCGTCACTTCGCCATGTAACGAATTATAGACCGCCGCTCCCGCCCCCGCAAGATTTTTCTGCAACCGTCCGTCAGGGCGCGGTGTGAATCAGGTATACGCCGCCGAGCAGAACCAGCACGCCGCAGATTCGCCTGAGAATGACCGCCCCCTTGGATTTTTCGTTCCAATTCAGGTATTTCTGGACAAGTTCCGTGCTTGTGCCCGCCAGGACGATGACGGAACAGTGCCCCGCCCCATACAAAGCCAGAAGCAGGACGCTGTAGACGAGGTTCGTTGAAGCGTACCGGATTGTCACTCCCAACACGGGAGCCATATAGGTGAATGTACACGGCCCGAGGGCGATTCCGAAAATCAGCCCGAGAAGGAACGCCGCCAGCATCCCCTTTCGCTTCATGCCCACTTTGCCCGGGCCCGACCACGGCATCGGGATCACGTCCAGCAGGTGCAACCCCACCACGAAGAATATCGCCGCCACCGCGTAGTTTCCGTACCGACCCACGTCGCCCATCATCCGACCCACCGTTGCGGTGATTGCCCCGATGGCGGCAATGGTGACGAGGATGCCTACAGCAAAGAGCAAGGAGATCAGGAATGCCCTCCGCGTGGAAATGCGTCCCTGACCGTCAACGAATCCGACGATCAGCGGAATGCTCGCCAGGTGACATGGGCTGAGCACAATGCTCAACACTCCCCACACGAAAGCGGCCCCCGACGCAACGCCGGGAGCGCCTTCCACGGTACGGCTCAACATGGTGAACAGTTCTTCCACAGCCGCTTCATCCTGCTCTCCGCGCGAATTGAACCTCTCCACGTGGAGACAAACTCACTGCCCTGGCGTCTTTCCACTTCACCCGTCTACTGTTTGTGCGTCTGGTTTTCCGATTCCTCGCCGGAAAGGTCCACGCCCAGTTCTTTCCATTTGTTCAAAATGTCCTCTTTGGACAGGAAGCCCTCATGGCGCCACAGTTCCTTGCCCTCGGCGTTGCAGAAGATTTGCGTGGGAATCGTCCGAACCCCGTATTGGGTTGCATAGGCGGGATTCTTCCATACGTCGTAGAAATCCACCTGGAGCCTCCCGGCGTATTCATGCCGCAATTGTTCCAGGATCGGCGCCATCATCTTGCAGGGGATACATCGGTCCGCGCCTAAGTCGATCAGACGGACCGGCGCCTGTCGGGGCTGGGTAGTGACCGGCGTCGGCGCCGGCGGATTCTGCGGAGATTCTCCGGAAGGAGCCGGATTCTCCTTCAACGCCAACACGATTCCGACAACGGCCAGCAACACCACGACGATTCCGATTCTCACAGTCAGGTTCATGGCGGATAGTCCTTGCCGTTTACGCCGATCTGCCGGATCGGCTGAATTCCACCGCAAGAGTGCTTATTTCAGCATGTCCTTGAGAGCGTCGCTCGTGGGCACCTTGCCCACGACCTTCACCTGCCCGTCCACGGCCAGCGCCGGCGTCATCATCACGCCGAACTTCATGATCTCGTTGAGATCGGTCACCTTGACCAATTCGAACTCCATGCCCAGCGCCTTTGCGGCGGCCTCGGCGTTTTCCGCCAGCTTTTTGCACTTCGGGCATCCCGTGCCCAGGATCTGGATCTTCTTCATCGGACCGCCCTTCTCATTTCTCGTCGGCGAGAATTTCCCTTGCCTTGGCAACGACCTTGTCCACCTGATCGCGGGTGCAGCGGACACCCTTGGCCTTTTCGATGCCCAGGTCCGTCACCTTGATCTGCCGGTAGTTGGTGATGCCGTGGCGGTCGAAGGTCTTCTTGGCACAGTCCATCGGGCAGCCGTCGATGAGGAGGTTCACGTCGGCGTCCCGCGCGGTCTGGACCATTCCCTGGATATCCGCGCCCAGGCCGGCCAGGCAGAACATCGCGCCCCGGCCCTCGAACATCAGCTCGCGGGCGGCCTGGTCGGAGATCTCCGCCACGTTCGCCCCGCCGCTGCACGCATACAACAACACCGTCTTTCCGCCCTTGGCCCCGCAGCACGAAGCCGATTCCGACTTCCGAGGCTGTTTGTTTCCGCAGCATTCTGCCATTGCCTGTCTCCTTGACGAGTGATTGTCAGAAAAACGCACCATAAAACATTCCGGAGATCGTGGCCATCACGACCACCAGCGACACGAACACGATCGTCTTGCGCGTCCCCAGCACGCCGCCGATGACCAGCATGCTCGGCAGGCTCAGCGCCGGGCCCGCTAAAAGCAGCGCCAGCGCCGGGCCCTTGCCCATGCCCGAGCCGATCAGG
>DNAS01000101.1:52160-52405 GCA_003485185.1 Phycisphaerales bacterium
GTGGCGAAATACATGAACGCGCCGAACACGCTGGCGAAGAAGTTCGTCCACACCGGCCAGACCGCCCGCGTGATACTCTCGAAGCCGCCCCCGCCCCAGCCGGTGATCGCAAAGAACTGGTTCGGGCTGTCGCCCACGAGCATCTCGATGTATTGGTTGGGAATCAGCCCTTCGTGGCCGGGACGGCCCAGCAGGAATCCCGCGATCAGCACCCCGCCCAGCAGCAGCGGCAGGATCTGCTTGGC
>DNAS01000025.1:0-9996 GCA_003485185.1 Phycisphaerales bacterium
CCGACGACAACGCCTTCTGCGTCTGCTCCGATACCGTGTTGCGGTCGCCCTTGATCACCGCGTTCGCGATTGCCTGAAGATCCGCCATCTCGTTTCGCTCCTTCGGACCTGGTATTGACAGGCCCTGAATAACCCTGCCCGCTTCTACGGGCGTTTGACTCGAACCCTTCACTTCTCGCCCGCGTCGCGTTCCCGGCGGCGCCGGCGTTTCCACATAAGTTTACTTACTCTTCCGCCGGCCGGGAGGCGCTTGCCGGCTGGGTGGCGGGCTGACTGGCCGGCTGGGAGGCCGGCGCGGGCCTGCTGGTGGCCATCGCGACGGGGCCTTGGATGGCCGTCAGGCGCTCCAGCGCCGCGCGGGCCTCCTCCAGGACGGGCTGGCCGGTCATTCCGGGGACGTTGGACACGGCCCGGTACTCGCGTTCGGCGGCCTGGAGGTCGCCGCGGTCTTCGGCCAGCTTGGCCAGTCCCAGGTGGGCCTTGGCGACGGCGAGGTTCTCGTTGGCGAACCGTTCGATTGCCCGGCGATACCACACCTCGGCCTCATCGAGCAGTTCCTTCCGAGCGCCCGCAGACATATCCGCCTGGAGCGACTTGACCAGGCAGAGGTTGCCCACCTGCACGCAGGACATCGCGGCGACCCACTTGTCGTCGTCCTGGTCCGCCAGGCTCCGCAGCCCGCCGATCCGCTCGTCGATCGGCGCGCGGCTTTGGAGAACCTGATCGTACTGCATGCGGGTTTCGGCCTTCTGGGTGGCGGCCCGCTTGCGGACATAATAGATGCCCGTGGCGATGACGCCCAGCACCAGGAGGATCGTGAGGATCTGGTTTCCGCGGCGCTTGAGGAAGGACAGCAACTTTCCAAGCTCGGAGTCCAGTGCGTTTTGCTGAAGCTCGTGACGGCGATCGGATTTCATTCGGCCTGACCTAGCGAGTACGGAATTTCAGTCTACTTTGCCGGCTGGGGCGACTCGATGCGCCCGCTCGTCCACAATTGCACCTTGACGTACGTGGAATGGAACAGGCTCCCGCTGGTGACGATGACGCGGCAGCGTTCCGTTTCCTTCTCGAAATCCAGCATGATGTCGCCCTGGACGAACATGTCGGTCACCAGCGTCCAGCGGTTGACCGGCATCTGGCGTTTGTAAAAGCGGGCAACGGCGAACCGGTCGCTCCTGCCCTTGTACAGGTGGTCGATGTACCTCGCTCCGGCGGCGGCGAACGACCGGCTCTTTCCCTCGTCCAGGTCAAATCCGATCGGCACCGGCATGTCGGGGATCGGCGGTCGCGGCTGCGCGATCAACTCCGCCATCGGCTCGACCATCTGCGGCGCGCCGCTGGAGGCATCGACGGTCTGCGTCCTGTTGCATCCCGCGGCGAGGAGCATTGCCGCCGCGATTGTCAGCAATCCATGCCGTTTCATAGCCGTCTCCCTGTCGTGTGCATCCCGGGCGAGGCGCCGCCGGGCCCGCGTCGCCCGGAAGCCCTGTAGCTTGCCCACAACGCGAGGTTTGTCAAGAATTTTCCGCACGCCAAGGGGTTGTATCGGTCATTTTGCCGGCTGAGCAACAGCCCTTCCGCACCCCTCCGACGCCGGAATCGACCGTTCGGAAGCGCGTCTCGGACGGAACGTTACTTTCGTTTTCCCAGCGTCAACAGGGCCTGCGGGTCCATCGCGGGACAGCGGGGGAACTTGAATCCCTCGGCATATTTGCAGCCCGCTTCGGACCCGCGCAGGGCGCACTGCGGGAAAGCCCTTTGGACCATGCGATCGTCCAAATTCTGGCACACGTGGCAGCGGATCAGTTCCACCTTGCGGTCCATGACGTCGGTGATGTCCACATAGACGTCCGGGCGGAACTGGAACGCCTGCACGCCGTACATCGCCTCGTAGTAGATCAGGGGCGGCGCGGCCTTGGAAAGACGGACGGCCTTGCGCGCGATCTCGGAAACGGCGGAATGGTCGGGGTGGTTGTCGATCGGCCAAAGGGTGAACACCGCCGACGGCGCGAGGCCATCGAGCAATCCCGCCACCTGGCGGCAGAGGGGCTCTCCGGCAAAGACTTCGCCATCCATCTGCTCCAGGAAGGTCAGTTCGGCCCCGAGCAGGTCGCAGGCGGCCTGCTCTTCCTTTTCCCGGAGGGCGGCCGTCTGGTCCGGGTCCTGGCCCGGCAGCCCGCGCTGCCCCTTGGTCACACAGAGCACGTGAATCCGGACGCGGTCTTTCAGCCGCAGCAGCGTTCCGCCCATGGCGTAGGCGATGTCGTCGGGATGCGCAGCCAGGCACACGATGGTTTCCATGGAGTTTCTCCACTCCCGACGGGATCAAACCGTCGGATCTCGCCCTTCCTGAATCCACTGGCGGTAAGGTGGGAGGTGCTCCGCCCGGCGGATCAACCGCTGTCCGTCGGACAGGCCGTCTTCCGGGCGCTGGGCCAGCACGTCGATCAGCCGCTTCCGCCAGACGGCGACGCGCTCGGCACAGGCCGCATCGGCCACGAGGTTGCGGAGCTCCCGCGGGTCGCACGTCAGGTCGAAGAACAGTTCCTGCCCGGTCATGAAATTCCAGACGTATTTTTCCCGCCCGTCGGTGACGAACTGCCATCCGCGGTCGCTGTGCTCTCCGTGGACGAACTGTCGCCAAGGGACGTTCTGCCCTGCCGCCAGGGGCAGCAGGCTACGGCCCTCGACGCGCGGGGGCAATTCGACGCCGGCCGCCTCCAGAACCGTCGGAAGCAGGTCCTGGTGGGCGACAGGCGCGTCGCAGCGAACGCCGCGCGGGCCGGCGAAACGCCGCGGCGGACGGACGATCAGCGGCACTTTCGCGGAGCCCTCGATGCCGTTGCACTTGCGGAAGAGGTGATGATCGCCCAGCAGCTCGCCGTGGTCGCTGGTGAAGATCACCCACGTGTTCTCCAGGATTTTCGCCAGGCGCCGCATGTAGTTGAGCACCCGCCCGATCTGGAAGTCCAGGTGCGAGCACTGGGCGTAATAGGCCCGGCGGGTGCGGTCGAGCTGGTGGTCGCTCAGGCGCCCGCGGGACGCGCCCTCGCCCACGTCGGACGCCGGCACGTCGTTTTCCGCCGCCCAGTCGCCCACCGGAACCGGCGGGAGGGAACGGTCGCGGTAACGCTCGTACCAGGACAGCGGCGGATCGATCGGCGGGTGGGGGCGATGGAACCCCACCTGGAGGAAGAACGGGCGCGTCGGGTCGCGGCAGACCAGTTGCTCGATGGCGACGTCGGCCGTCCAGCAGTTGGGGTGCAGCCGCTCCTCGTGAACCCAGGGATTGGCTAACCACGTGTTGCTCGACATCTCGAAGACGGAGTCCCGGATGCGCCCGCCCGTCTCCCGGTCCAGCCAGGCGTGGTAGTCGCTGACGAAGGCGGGATCCTCGAGTTTCTGGGGATCGTACAGGCGGTTGACCTCAAAACCCAGGTTGGCGCGCTGGGGCCAGAAGTGCGTCTTGCCGACGTTGATGGTCTGGTATCCGCCGTCGCGCAGGAGCCGCATCAGCGTGTTGCGGTAAGGCCAGGGGATTCCGTCCTGGTAGCCGATCCGCCCGCAGGTGTTGGGCGTCTGGCCGGTGATCAGGCTCGCCCGCGTGGCGATGCAACTGGGACATGGGGAATACGCGGCCGTGAAGGTCACGCCCTCGGCCATCAACTGGTCCAGGTACGGCGTGTCCGTCACGTGGCCCAGCCCGCTGAGGCAGTCGTAGCGCCACTGGTCGGGGAAGAACAGCAACACATTCGGACGAGAATCACCGGCCATGGGGCACGTCCTTTCGCACAGCCAGGCACAAGAGGCGTTCCATAAAATTTCTCCCCGCGAAGAGGAAAATCGCGATTGGAAGGAGAGCTACCCTAGGTGGAAAATCCGATGCCGTCAAGCGTCCAGGAGAAGAACGCGGAGTCATCCGCGTTGTTCGGGGCATGCACCGCGTCCTCCGCGTAGTCTGTGGTGACTTTTTGCGGTGTTTTTCAGGTGAATTCCCTACTGGCCGGTTGGGTCATTCGAGGGTAGGCTATAGTCTCCGGGAAGCATTTCTATCGGAGAACAGGCATTTGAAAGACTCCCTGGCATCGTTGGGCGCGTCGGACGGAAATATTCCTGAAGAACCGTGTAACACGGGGGCGATTCCGTCACATATACAGGGGGGGGAGGAGTATGGTTTGCCCTGTCAAAACAGGGGGGAGGGATGCGGCCAGATTGTGCCGAATGATATTAGGGATGAGATCGTTGATACCTACAGGACTTTCTTCGAGGAGATATTTAGGTATTGCACCTATCGATTGTTCAAAAAAGACATTGCAGAAGATGCTACTTCTGCGGTTTTCGTTCGAATGGTGCATGAATATCCAGTCCTGAGGCACAAGAGCAGGTGTGAAATACGCAGTTGGCTCTATGGTACGGCAAGCAATGTGGTGGCAAGCTATTTTCGCGATGTGCGACGTTACAAAGAAATACTTAATGAATTGGGCCGCGTAAAAGGTATCTCGTCTCCCCCCAGATGGGTCAGGGATGTCCAGTTGGATTGGCCTGTGGTTTACAAAGCGATCTGTCGGTTGAATCCAAGACAGCAAGCGATTGTAATCATGCGATTTGTCAAGGGGTTCGAGCTTTCGACAATCGCAGAGGCACTGGGCATGAGACAGGTAACGGTGCGAGTGTATCTCTCTCGTGCGATAAAAAAACTCAAGCAAGAGTTAGAGAAGCTATTCGGGGGTGTGTATGAATTGGCATGATGATGAGGATGCCTTCCGGAAGCTGTTTGAGGCCTTTCGGCCGGACACGACTCCCCCGCCATTGGCCGAGGAAAGAATCCTTCAGCGGATGCTCACCGAGTGGGACCACAGGGCGGGCACAATTCGTCGGGCGCAACGGAACCGGTGGCTCCTGCGGGTCGGATGCGCGGCAGCCGCCCTGGCGATGATCGTCACGGCCTGCTGGTGGCTGATTGAAGGCAACGTGTCCCATGCCTCGGCGGATTTCGGCGAGATGATCCGCCAGGTTCGGCAGGCCGGGACAGTGGCATACAGCGTGGTTCTGCGAATGCCCGGTCAGCCGGAAGAGAAAGCGGAAGTGCTTATGGCCCGCCCTGGGAAAACTCGCATCACTTGGCCGAACGGCAGAACTCACATCCTTGATGGAACCACCCACAAAATGCTGACATTCACACCGGTTGCCAGAACGGCAACTTTGCTTCAATGCGCTTCGGGCAATGCCTATGCCAAGCCTCTAGAGAAGCTTCGCGATCTCAAGGAATCTTCCGCCCATTTTGTGGGAAAGCAGATTCTCAATAACAGGGAGGTCGATGTTTATCTCGTCCATCAGGACGAAAACGCCATCCAAATCTGGGTAGATTCTCAGCAAAAACTTCCGGTCCGTGTCGAAATCGGTTCCTCTGCGAAGGGCAATTGGGAAGCGGTTGTGACGCTGGAGAACTTCCGTTGGAATCCGCTGCTGCCGGACTCGTTGTTCCGCTTGAAAGCCCCGTCTGGATACACGCTTGTACAGCCGGAGGACGAACCGTCAGAATCTGCCGTAATCGGCCTTCTGAAAACTTGCGCAGAAATGTCCAATGGAATATTCCCAGCGAAACTTGACGCCGCAAGCGTCCTTGATTTGATTCTGGCTAAGCAGCAGCAGGCAACCGATGCAGGCGAAGGAGTAACCATCACGGAAGTGGATGATCAACTTAGGGATGCCTATAAGGAATGCTTGCGTGGATTGGCCTTCATTGATCGTCTGAAAGAAAACGGCAATTGGCATTACCGCGGCCAAGGAGTCGCGATGGGAAACGATACGGCCATCATCTGCTGGTGGCGACCGCAGGGATCGTCAACCTTCCGGGCGATTTACGGCAATTTGGAGGGCAAAGAGATTACCGAAGATATGCTTCCGCTCGATGAGAGACCGGAAGGCAACAGATAATAGATGACAACAGAAAAAACCACACAGGCGCCATGCTTTTTTGCGACTAACCCCGACCCGACCGAAGCCGCAAAGGCACCAAGGTTACCGTGTCTTGGTCGGCGCCTGTGTGGTTTGTTATTCCCTTTTCAGCGCAGACTCCACCTGCTCTCAGGGGCACTCACTCTGAACGACTGCCGGAAACGGCTTTATGGCTGAGGGCGGCTTACCGCAAGGCCTGCGCTAATTATCTTGCTGTCGGTGATCTTAACTGAGGACTCCATGCAACTGCATATGCAGAAGCAGATCGTGTCCGGCGAATCGCTTGCGTCGATTTCCGTAACCTGCGACTGACCAAACAGGGTGTCCTCGATTGCCGCTTGCTCAAGAATGTTCGTGGTCATGGTCTTCCGCTCCTCAAGTTAGAGTTATGACCGCTTTCTCCGTAGTCCATGTAACCTTGGTTATTCTGCCATCACTTTTTTGCCTGTAAAGAGATTCTTTCATAAAAAACCTTCCGGACACAGTGGCGGCTTCCTGTTTCCCCCCTCCCCTAAAGCCTGCTTATAAAATTTCAACGTCCGCAACGTATTCAAATGCCTTCGGATTTTCCTCGAGAACACGGCAATACTCAACCAGCAAATCGTGCATGCTTCGACGGTACCTCGCACAGGCGTTTCTTTTCGCCGCCTCCGTCAGTTCGCCATCTTCTTCCACCGTGGCAAGGCAGCCCATGTGACAGTGGGACAAGCACCAGCAATAGCGGCATTCTTCCTGGCAAGATTGCGTCCAGAGATCGAGTAATTTCTCGATCTTCGAGAAATCAAGGCCCTGCTTGACGGTACCGAGTATCTGCTCGCGAGACTGGAGGACTCGCTCGCAGGCAAAACAGGTTCCATCCGCTCTCACAAAAGTCCTTCTTGCCCCCGGGATGCAGGTATTCAAGAACACCATCTTCTCGGGAAGATGCGGAGAGAGATAGCCTCTCTTGTGGAAGAGAACAAAAGGCCGCTGAAACGCCGCAGCTTGAACCCATCGGGATCGACAATGATATTCGTCGCCAAATCGTCCATCCCTCAGGCTTTCGATGAATTCCTTATAAAGGACTTTGATGCTTTCGGCCAAAGGATCGCAAGACAACATGGTACTGGGCTCTCCCCCCGGCAGTGCCTGTTCGTTGATCTCCAGCCCCATGGAGTCGGTGAACAGTTCCGACGTGGCCCAGAACCGCTGTGCTTCTTCGAGGTCCATTGCCCGATTTGCCACTGCATTGAATCGGAGTGCACCGTTTGTCCGATAGGCGGGGTAAGTTTTGAGAAATTCTCTCAGATTCGAAGTGATCTTCGCCCAGGAAGGAGCGCCATCCCGGCTTCGGCGGTTTCGATCATGAATTTCCGGAGGCCCATCCAGGCTCACCACGATCAGGAAATTTTCCTTCGCCAAAAACTCCGCCGCTTCCCCGCGGAGCAGGGAACCGTTCGTGGTAAGGGAAAACCGAATTGCGAGGCCCGAATACTCCTGCTTTATGTATTCCACACACTGTCGGATCAAGGGGAGGTTCAACAGCGGCTCTCCGCCGTAAAAACTGACCACCCGGTCTTTCAAAAGCTTCGAATGAGAAAGGAATTCGTCTATGCCGGCTCGGGCAATGTCCCAGCTCATTGCTTTGGGAGAATGCGTCCGATGGTGTGGGTGCTGTCCGCCATAGACGCAATACGAACAGCGAAAGTTGCAGTCCTCCGTCACATCGAGGATTAATTGTTCCCGTTGCTCGTCCAACTGCTTTTGAATCTTTTCTCGCGTGGGAGGGAGAACCTGCTTGGGACGAAAAGACAGGAACAGGCCTTTTTCTTCACGTGTTTTGGCGATTTCTCGCAACGCATGCGAAACCTGATCCGCCCCATGGGCGGACAAATGTTTGGCGATAAGCTGCCCATCCGCCATGCAGCCGGAGTCTTCCAGAATGTCCCAGACCACCGGCGAGACACGAATGATGCGCCGTGTGTTAACATCGTAAACGTATTTCCCCTTGGCGGTTTTAAACCTGTGGATGAACGGTAACTTGTCGTCCCGTGGAAGGTTTTTCCACAAACGCAAGTCGCCGTTGCTTTCGTGGGGTACTCCTTGCCCAGCACATGCGTCAGTCATGGCGGCACACATAGACAGCGGATTGCTGAATGCTCAAAAGGGACAGGACTATCTACCCAGTTCCCAAGATTATGACTAACCATGAACATACTGTCACTTCTGGAGAAGTCAAGCCGTATGCGTTCGGAAAGGAACTCTTGCAGAAAGAACTCTCTGATTGTATTCTTGTCATGTCGTAATTCTCCCATGGGAAGCAGCGAGTGGGGCCATGAACAGACGGCAATTGTCTTGGGGTTGGCGAGGTGGCAGGCATATTCCTCTCGGTTTTACGCTCGTTGAACTCCTCATGGTCATCGCCGTGATCTCCCTGCTGGTCGGCGTGCTCGTTCCGTCGCTGATGCAGGCCCGGCTGCTGGCAAAGCGCGTGGCCTGCGGCGCCAACTTCCGCAGCCTGGGCGCCGCGGCCGGGCTCTACCAGTCGGACTTCGGCGAATACGTGCCCATCGCCTGGCAGAACCTGGGATCGGAGTATCTCAATCCCTGGAAGAGCTGGCGAGCGAGCCTGCTGGGATACACGGCGGGATTCGGCACGTTCAACTGCCCGTCGGCCCAGGACAACGGCGGAATGGGCGAATTGTTCCATTCCGACAGCGAGGTCACAACCCTCGACCGTGAAGGAACTGCCAACGCCGGAAGCTACGGCGTGCTCTACCAGTACTCCCGCCCGTCATACAATACGGTCAACTACAGCGGAATCATCACGCAGGGGCATCCAATTTGGAGCTTCGCCTTCTCCACCGTACCCGGCGCGGCATGGACGGATCCCGCCAACAGCGTCTACGCGGCGGACGCCTACATCGCCAAGGGGCCGGTGAGCTATCCCAGCCGCACCTACAAGGCGTATGGAACGTCTGCGATCATGCGGCCATCGGATCCGGGATACTTTGCGGAGCTCGCGGTCAGCCGGCGATTCGCCGACCGGCATCTCGGCACGTGCTGCCTCTTGGTCGACCAGCACGTCGAGATGGTGGACACCGAGAAGCTGGACCACATGGCGCCCGGCGCGGCCGACTGCATCTGGGACGTGGACTGACGCGGCGGCTGCGCTATCGCCGCCTGCGCCGCCCCGCGAGCAGACCCGCAGCCGCCAGCAGCGCCGCGGTCGTCGCGGGCTCGGGAACCGCCAGCACCCGCGCGCCGAAGTTCGCCACCGGATTGTTCTCGAACCACAGCGGATACCACTGGCCGTCGTAGGTATCGCGGTCCCAGAAGTAGTCGCCGCTGGAACCCACCGTCGGCGGATTGCACGTCGCCAGCCCGGCCACGTGACTGTCCGCGCTGACAATCCAGATCAGCGAGTCGGGAACCGTCACATTCGGAACGGTGAATATGACCGCGGTCGGGCCGTCCACATGCACGTCGGTCAGGGTGGTCGTCCAGAACGCCGCGCCGACCTCCATAAGGTCCGCGTCGAACGGATGAAAGCTCAACGTTACCGTCGACAGCGTAACGGCTTGCGTCGAGGACAGCAGCAGGTCGAACTCCGTCGCCACGCGGCAGGTTCCCGTCAGGTCGATATGGTCGCCCTGCGGTTCGTTGGGTGCGAATTGGCTGAACGGCCAGAAGCCGTTCGGCGCGTACGTTCCGCTGGTGAAGGTCGTCATGTTGTCGTAGACGACTTCCGGCGCGGCGGTCGCGAGTCCGGGAAACAGAAGTGCAAGCGCGACAAACACAACCGTCGCTCTGAGCCGAGCGTTTGCCATGAATGCCTCCAATTACTTCGTCGCAAATCGAGAGCTAGCAGAAAGCGGAAAAGATGAGCAATCTCCGAAAGCTTCGTTCATTATACCGGTTTCGCACCATTCGTCAATTGCCCTTATTGGGCCATCGGGCAAATACCCTGCTTGTAATCTTTCCGCCGATTTCGATAATGGAAACCCGCAGTTGACGCCTCGGTTTCACCCCTTTTCGAGATCTTTTCGCCGAGATTCG
>DNAS01000025.1:10103-30854 GCA_003485185.1 Phycisphaerales bacterium
ATTTTCATGAACCCGTACGGACATTTCGACGACATTTCCCGCGAATATCGCATCACCCGCCCCGACACCCCCCTGCCGTGGCTTAACTACTTGGGCAGCCAGGACTTCCTTGGCATCGTGTCCAACACCGCCGGCGGATATTGCTTCTACAAGGACGCGCGCCTCCGTCGCCTCACGCGCTACCGCTATAACAGTTGTCCGATGGACATCAACGGCCGTTACCTCTACGTCCGCGACGGCCAGAGCGTGTGGAATCCCGGATGGAAACCCACCTGCGCCGCGCTCGACGCCTACGAATGCCGTCACGGCCTGGGCTACACCACCATCACCGGCGAGAAGGACGGCCTGGAGGTCCAGGTCACGTACTTCATTCCCGTCGGCGAGACGCTGGAGGTCTGGTCCGTGCGTGTCCGCAACAAGTCCGGCCGCGCGCGGAACGTCTCGCTGTTCGGCTTCGTCGAGTGGTGCCTGTGGGACGCGTGGGACGACCAGACGAACTTCCAGCGCAACTTCTCCACCGGGCAGGTGGAGGTGGAAGACTCTGCCGTCTTCCACGTCACGGAGTATCGCGAGCGGCGGAACCATTTCGCGTACTTCTCGTGCAGCGAGTCGACGGCCGGCTTCGACACCTCGCGCGACGCGTTCGTCGGCGTGCACAACGGGCTGGACAAGCCGCGCGCGGTCCTCGCGGGCCGATGCACCGGCAGCGTCGCGCACGGCTGGCAGCCCGTCGCCGCGCACCAGGTGGACCTGTCGCTCCCGCCGGGCGAGGAGCGGCGCTTCCACTTCCTGCTGGGCTACGCCGAGAACCCGCCGGAGGAAAAATTCTCCTCCCCCGGCGTGGCCGACAAGGCGCCGTTCCGCGCCGCGCGGGAGCGCTTTGCCGACAGCCAGGCCGTCGACGCCGCGCTCGACGCCCTCGCCCAGTACTGGGACGAACTTCTCGGCCACTACCAGGCGCAGGCCGAAAACCCCCACCTCGCCCGCATGGTCAACACCTGGAACCAGTACCAGTGCATGACGACGTTCAACCTGTCGCGCTCGGCCTCGCTGTTCGAGTCCGGCATCGGGCGCGGAATGGGCTTCCGCGATAGCAACCAGGACGTGCTGGGCTTCGTGCACCTGATCCCCGCTCGCGCCCGCGAGCGCATTCTCGACATCGCGGCCACGCAACTGTCCGACGGCACGTGCTACCACCAGTACCAGCCGCTGACGAAAAAGGGCAACAGCGACATCGGCGGCGGGTTCAACGACGACCCGCTCTGGATGCACCTCTCGACGAGCGCCTACATCAAGGAGACCGGCGACGCGAGCATCCTTTCCGACCGCATCGGCTACGCCGACCAGCCCGACGGCGGCGCGACGCTGCTGGACCATCTCGAGACGTCGCTGCGCTACACGCTGTCGAACCTCGGCCCGCACGGCCTGCCGCTGATCGGACACGCCGACTGGAACGACTGCCTGAACCTCAACTGCTTCTCGACGACCCCGGGCGAGAGCTTCCAGCTCGCCGGCGACATCGGCCACAGCCAGGCCGAGTCGGTCATGATCGCCGGGCTGTTCTGCGCCGCCTGCGACGAGATGGAGGGCCTCTACCGCCTGCTCGGGCGCGCCGCCGACGCCGAGCGCGTGAAGCGCCACGGCGAGCAGATGCGCCAGACAATTCTCCGCCACGGCTGGGACGGGCGCTGGTTCCTCCGCGCCTACGACGCCGCCGGGCGGAAACTCGGCTCCAAGGACAACGCCGAGGGACAAATCTTCATCGAGTCGCAGGGCTGGGGCGTGCTCGGGCGCGTCGGGCTGGACTCCGGCCAGGCCGCGCAGGCGCTCGACAGCGTCCGCGAGCGCCTCTTCACGCCGCACGGGATCGTGCTCCAGCAGCCGGCCTTCGCCACCTACCACGTCGAGCTGGGCGAGATTTCCTCCTACCCGCCCGGGTACAAGGAGAACGCCGGAATCTTCACCCACAACAATACGTGGATCCAGATCGCCGAGGCCATGCTGGGCCGCGGCGACCGCGCCCTGGAGTACTACCTGAGCATCTGCCCCAGCGCCAAGGAGGCCATCATCGACACGTACCGCGCCGAGCCGTACGTGTACAGCCAGATGACGGCCGGGCCCGACGCCGCCACCCACGGCGAGGCGAAGAACTCCTGGCTGACCGGCACGTGCTCGTGGTCGTTCGTGGCCGCGTCGCAGTACATCCTGGGCGTCCGGCCGGACTTCGCGGGCCTGCGCGTCGATCCGTGCATCCCGCGCGAGTGGAAAGGCTTCAAAGTGCGGCGGGTCTTCCGCGGCGCGACGTACCGCATCGAGGTGCGCAACCCCGCCGGCGTCTCCCGGGGCGTCAAATCCGTCACCGTGGACGGCAAGCCGCTGGCCGACAACCTCATCCCCGCCGCCGCAGGGCGGGAGGTCGATGTGGTTGTGGAAATGGGATGATTCGTAGCCGGTAGCCGGTAGCCTGTAGCCGGTCGTTCAGGACTCGGGACTAGGGAACCGTTGAAATTCGCGAATCGCGATTCGCGAATCGCGAGTGAAAACCGGGTGCCACCCTCAAGCGCTATGTGCTTGAGGGTGTCTGCCGCCGGGGAAGAAGGGACTCGGGACCAGGGACTAGGACCTGAGGTCTGAGGTCTGAAGCCTGTGGTCTGAAGCCTGAGGTCTGTTGTTTCTTGGGTGCCGTGGGCTGGGCCGAAAGGCCCAACCACGATCTTTCCTTCTACAAAACGTGGTTGCCCCACGGGGACAAACCACGCCACCCGCTGTTTCTCACGCCGGTCTCCCCGCCGCACTCCGCAGCACTAAGAATACAATCCATGCGCCTAGTGGGTGCAAGCCGAACCACATCCATTGCGGAGAAATTCCCTTTGCCTTCGCCAGGGAAATGCCCCTAAGCACGGGATAAATCCATACGAAGTAAATGATAGCCAGTGTCGCTGCCAAGTACCCCATTACAATGTTCTCGTAAGTCGCTCTTCTTTTGGGTTCCGCCAGGGGCCTCTCCATGCCTTGCGATGAGGATTCTCTTGCCACCGGATTTCTCGCCCGTTCCCTCACAGCCTTCGACATCCCCGAGATAACAAATTCGGAAACGTCGCGCCTGCTTGCCTGAACGACCAGATAGATCGCAAGGACGAGGTCAACCAAGTGAATACACCGTACCGCAATCTGCCAATCTCGGATGCCGTAGGACCAAGAGCCACCTCGTACAATGGGAATGTCACTGCCGATCGCAAAACGGAACAATGAAAGAATCAGGAAAGCTACCCCGCACCCAAGGATCTGCCATCGAACTGTGGCTCGGCCCAGGTGAAGGTTGCGACACAAAAACGCAAACACCGCGGCAATCGTGATGGAAACGAAAAGGTAGCTTTCCGGAGGAACCACCGACCTCGATGCATTCGCGTAGAAGAGCCCTCCCTTAACAAGCTCGAGCACCCCTACCCACTTTTACCGCCAAAGCCCTTGACTGTATTGGCCGATCAGGTAAGCTAGGCGTCTTCGCCTGATGGCGAAAGAGTTTCCCCGATAGCTCAATCGGTAGAGCGAGCGGCTGTTAACCGCTAGGTTCAAGGTTCGAGTCCTTGTCGGGGAGGTCAAGCCGCAAGTCGTTTTGAATGAACGGTTTGCGGCCTTTTCTTTTTGTGGCCGTGTTGAACCCTCTTCGAACCGCAACGTTCGACACGGCCAAACGTTGTGACCCGGCCGATTCACGGGGCAGGCCGCCGTTTGACCTCTCTCGCCAATTCGCCGGTTCACAGGATTGAGAGTCTGAGTAACCGATAGGACAGAAACTCTCAGACTCTCGGCGACCCAGTCAAAGTGCGGTTAACAGGAGCCAGCCATGGCAGATGCTACTTCAATCGAGCAGGAACTGGAGGCAATCAAGGCCATAACTAGCGCATTGACACCGTTTGAGGCGGAAGCAAGGCTTCGCATCCTTCAATACGCTACACATCACTTGGGCATCAAGACCGACGCTCCCGGGGTTCAGAATAAACCGGACTCCAAAGCCGCTGGTCCGCAGAATGCAGAAGATCAAACGTCCGTGGGTTCTCAACGGAAGATCACGGACATCCGCACACTCCGAGAAGAAAAGCAGCCCAAGACAGACGTTCAGATGGCAGCCATTGTGGCATACTACTTGGCAGAACTTGTACCGCTTGATAGTCGGAAGGAGGCCATCGAGCCCGCAGACATATCGACATACTTCAAACAGGCTGGACACCCTCTCCCCAAAGAACCGCGATTCACGCTGGTTAACGCAAAGACCGCTGGCTACTTCGAGAGCGTGGGTGGTGGCGCATATAAGCTCAACCCTGTCGGTCACAATCTAGTGGTTCACGGTTTGCCCAAGTCTGGCGAAAACGACGGGCCAAAGCCACGCAAGAAGACAAAGAAGGCTGCTGCCAGAAAGGCCAAAAAGTAAGGGGCAGCAGTCATGTCGACTCAAGATGCGAACGGCCAACTTGATGCTCTACGGGAACAGGTTAAGCGGGTGAAAAACCTGTTGTCGCGTGCGCGAGCGAAACAGGTGCACGCAGTTTCCATCAAAAATGCATCGAAAGAACTCGTGAATGGTTATTTTGGTGAAGCGCGTAACTTATTTGCCTCCAAAGGCCTCGATAATGAAAGCTTGGCTGGCCTTGACAAATGGATGCAAGAACTGCTGACGCACACTCAGAGAGCCTCCCTGAAGAACAATTACACACGCACACTTAAGTCGATTGACCAAGAACTGAACGGAATCGAAGTTGCCTTGGTATCAGCGTCGCCAGTTAAACCGCAGTCTGGCACCAGGCATCTTGACGGAAAAGAAGAAAGGATCGCATCAACCCTAGAGGGGTTGGTGGTCACCGCCGGGCTTTCGTACATGCAGGGGTGTGCCGATTTGCGTGATGATTCTCGCCATAGCTACCGAGGGACCGCTGCGGAACTGCGGGAAGCGTTGCGAGAGGTTCTGGATCACCTGGCCCCTGACAAAGATGTGGCCGCACAGCCCGGGTTCAAACTGGAAGCGGACCAGAAGAAGCCAACGATGAAGCAGAAAGTACGGTTCATCCTCGCTTCTCGTGGTAAGGGCAAAACACAGACGGCACCAGCAGAGAGCAGTACTTCTCTCGTGGAGGACAGAGTTGGTGCCCTGGCGCGGTCAGTGTACGACCGTTCGTCACTGTCAACTCACGTCGGCACAACTAAACAAGAGGTACAACAAGTCAAGGCATACGTGGATGTCGTGTTAACAGAGTTGCTGGAGATTGCCTAGTCGGCGGGGCGCGTGCGATTCGTAAAGTGTTCTCTAAGAGGGTTGCTTTCGTCGAGGTTTTGGAAAATTCGCCGAATCGGCGGGCCAAGCGGTTCACGCAAAAGCCGTCCAGCGAGAGTTGGCCGGCTTTTCGTTTAGCCACGCTGCGGCCAAGGCTTACGCCAACACCCGCCCGCCGCCTGCGCTCTCCGTTCGGTAACGTCCTCCCTTCGGATTGCGGGCAACCCCCGGGGGTTGCGGGCACTCCACCGGAATCCGCCGCTCGAACTCTCGCGCTCTCTGTTTAACGACCCCGCTTCGGTTAACGCTCGAACTCTCAACAGGCTGGTGCAAGCAACCACCGGCCACTGGCTGGCACGCACGTCTTCCGTGATGCAGTCATGGCGTCCATGCTCGCTGGCTGGCTAGCCACCGGGACGCCCGCCAGAACTGGGGCTAGCCATCTTGCAGACGTCTCGGGCGAGTTTGGCGGCGCTGATGAGTATTACGAAGAACTCCAAGCGACCCAGGAGCATGCCGACGATTTCGGTCCAGAGAACACCGACCGGAGCGGCGGCTGAAGTGACGCCCACCGAGAGACCGACGGTTCCGACCGCTGAGGCGTATTCGAAAAGCGACTCCTTGAGGCCGTAG
Source organism: Phycisphaerales bacterium (assembly GCA_003485185.1). Classification (GTDB taxonomy): domain Bacteria; phylum Planctomycetota; class Phycisphaerae; order SM23-33; family SM23-33; genus UBA12270. The sequence goes on from DNAS01000025.1 coordinate 16,006, forward strand.
CCATGGGCGGCAAGGATGGCCGCGCCAACGGCGAATGTCAGCAGATACAGGAACACGAAGGTGCCGATCTGCCGCAGGCGGGCGTCGTTGACGAAGACCTGCCGGTCTGCCTCCCATGCGGGGTTCTCGGTCACGGCGGTACGAGGCAGCAGGCTGCGGCGCAGATCCCAGACCAGGCTCTTCCAGAGCAGGTAGATGCGGTACTGCTTGATCCCGCCGGCGGTCGAGCACGTGCCGCCGCCGATGAGCATCAGCACGATCAGCACCACCCAGCCGAACGAGTTCCAGTCGCCGTAACCAACCGTCGAAAAACCCGTGGTCGTAAGCGCGGTAGCCGTCTCGAAGATGGCCACACGGACGCTCTTGCCAAGCGTGGGGTATAGCCCGCGAGCGGTCAGCAGGAACACCAGGATCGCACAGAGTGGGATCATGACAGCCATCAGGCGGATTTCACCGTTTCGGCCGACCATGCGGAACTTGCCCCGCAGCATCAGCCAGGCGGTCACGAAACTCAGGTTGCCCAGGATCATCAGCGGGATGGTCACGGCTTCGATTGCTACGGAGTTCCAGTAGCCAATGCTCTCGGCCCGCGTGGAGAACCCGCCCGTGGAGATGGCCGCGAATGCATGGTTGACCGCGTCGAACCAGATCATCCCAGCCAACCGTAGCGCGACGATGCCCACGACGGCGTAGCCGCTGTAGATCATCATCACCAGCTTCGCCGATTGGCGAACGTGCGGCACGAGCTGCTCGCGCCCTTCAGCGACGGACAAGGCCGGCCCCGTCGGGCCGGTGATGGCCGAGAGCATGATGATGGCCAGGCCCGCACCGCCGGCGAGCTGCATGATGCTGCGCCACAGGAGAATGACGGGACTGGCCTGTGTGACATCCACCACGGAAAGGCCAGTCGTGGTCCATCCGCTGACGGATTCGAAGACCGCCTGCGTGAAGTTCAGGCCCATCCCGGCCATGAACGGCCAGGCCGAGAACAGGCACACGAGAATCCAGCTCAGCAGGACGATCACGCCGCCTTCCTGAACAGACAGCACCGCGTGGTTCTTTGGACGAAGGAGCCGCCAGGCGGCCAGCCCCAGAGCGCCCATCAAGGCTCCTGGAATGAGAAAGGCCCAGAACTGTGGGCTCTCAGTCGGCCAGGCGATCAGCGCCAGCAGCGGCGTAAACATCAGACCGGCGCAAAGGACCAGGATCAATCCCGTGAAGGAGAGGATCGTTCTGTATCGCTCTCGGAGGTAGCTGGCTTCTCGCAAGGCAACCTCCTTCAATCCGTCTCGCCGGTAACGGCCCGCAGGACGGGCCCATGATTGGCCGGTAGCGTGATCAGCACGACGTGGTCGCCGCTCTCCAGTCGGGTATCGCCTCGCGGAACAATGGGCTCGCCGTTGCGCAGAACGACGGCGATCAGGCTGTCGGCGGGCAGGGACAATTCCCGCAGCGTCTTGCCGACGACAGGGGAAGCATCCTGGAGCTTGACCTCGGTGATGTTGACCTTGCCCTCGCCGACCGGAATGAGGTTCGTGATCTCGTCCAGGGCCGTGCGCTGTTCGACCATGCTGGCAATGGTTCGCGTGGTCGAGAAGGCCGTCACGCCGAGCTTCTGGAATACCGCCTCGTTGTCGGGATCGTTGACCAGCGCCACGGTTCGCGGCACGGCGTATTGCAGCGTTGCAAGCTGGCAGACGGCCAGGTTGTCCTGATCGTTCGGCGTGAAGGCGAGCACGGCGTCAGCTCCGTGCGCCCCTGCATCCTCCAGAATGGCCGGGTCGCTGCCATCGCCGCAGACAACGGTCGCCTTGAGCCGTCGGGCCATCTGCACGCACTCGTCCTGATTGCGATTGATCAGCGTGACTTGGTGTCCCTTGGCGAGGAACGTCCTGCACAGGAAGTAGACCGGCCTTCCGCCGCCGACAATTAGGACTCTCATGCCGGGCCCTCCTTGGCGATGGATTTTAGGAACAGCTCGGCCGCGACGGCAGTCGGACAGACTGTTTCCACACCCAATCTCTGATAGACGGCCTCCCGCTGGGGTTCGAATACGCGCGCAAGCACGCGCTGGATGCCGAACTCCGTCTTGGCGACCTGGGCGACCATCAGGTTGACGTTGTCGTCGCGGGTCGTGGCGATCAGCAGGTCGGCCTTGCCGACCTTTGCCTGCTTCAGTACGGCGATCTCCGTCGCATCGCCTTCCATCCGAAACCCGCTGTATTCCGGCGACAGGTTGCCGAAGGCCCGCTCGTCCGTATCGACGACCACGACGCTATGGCCGGCCCGACTGAGCTGGTTCGCCAGGTGCGAGCCCAGCCGGCCGCAGCCGACGATCACGATGAACAGGTCGTTTGCCATTACGCCTTCTTGCCTTCCTCTTGGTCATCCGTCGCCTTGGGCTCATCGAGCGTGATATCGCCCTTGGGAGACCAGTTGGCAGCCCGATTCAGGTTCTCAGTAGCCGGCATGTATGTCGGGTCCAAGGCTATCGCGGCTCGATAATTCTTCAGGGCCTCTAACCTATTCCCGCCAAGCTCCTGTAGTGCTCCAAGCAGGTTGAGCCCCTCCGCCTTCGTCGGATCCGCGGCAATTGCCTGACGCACGTGTTCGGCAGCGGAATCAAACTCGCGGTCGCCGATGCACTTCTTCGCCAGCTCGATATGCTCTGCGTAGCCCTTGGCTTTCTCGGCGGAGATATTGTCGCGGTCCAGTACCTTCGTGGCAAGCTCGCGGATTTCCTTGGGGGCGAATGGCTTTTGAATGAAGTCCACAGCCCCGAGTTTCATCGCCTCCACGGCCGAGTCGATGGTCCCGTGCGCCGTGATGATAATGACCTTGATGTCCGGCCGGGTCTCGCGGACCCGTCGCAGCACCTCCATGCCGTCCATGCCGGGCATCTTCAGGTCCAGCAGGATCAGGCCAAAGCGCTTGGCCTCCAGCTTGGCCAGGGCCTCTTCGCCGTTGACGGCCGTGTCTATTTCAAGTTGAAGCGTCTCCAATGCCTGTGACAGCGTCAGGCGGATATTCTTCTCATCGTCCACGATCAGGACGGGCTTTTTGCCCAAAGAAGCTTCCATGACGTTTCTCCTATGTTTCCTGCGCCACCGGCAAGGTGAATGTGAACATGCTGCCCTTGCCGGGCGTCGAGTCTACCCAGATCGTTCCCTTGTGGGCGCGGACGATCTCCTTGCAGATGGCCAGGCCAAGCCCCGTTCCGCCCACGCTCTTTTCGCTCTTGACCTGCACGAACTTCTCGAAGATGCGGCTCTGGTACTCCGGCGGGATGCCCTCGCCGTCATCGGACACCGCCAGGTGGACCCATGCGCCTACATGCCGGGCCGAGACGGTGATCTTGCTGTTGGCGTAGCGGAGGGCGTTGGCGATCAGGTTGGTCAGCACCCAGGTAATTTTATTGGCGTCGGCACGGACCTCCGGCACGTCTTCCGGAACGTCAGCGGTCAAACTGATGTGCTTCTCTTCAGCTTGGGCTTGGAAGACGCCCACGGCCTTCTCGGCCAAGACGCGAGGCGGCACTCGGTCCAACTCCATCTCCACCTTGCCTGCCTCGATCCGGGACAGATCCAAGAGATCGCTGATGAGGCTCTTGAGACGGGCCAGTTCTTCGCCGGCGGCGTCCAGGAGCTGCCGCTGTTTGTCGTCAAGCTTGTCGGCCGCGCCCTCCTTGAGAAGGTCGATACTCATGCCGAGGCTCTGGAGCGGAGTCTTGAGTTCATGCGAGGCCGTCATCACGAACTCGCTCTTCATCCGGTCCAGTTCCTTCAGCCGGGTCACGTCACGGAGCAGGAGCACCACACCCAGCATCCCGCCGCCCTTGGAGACGACGGGCGTGATGCCGAACATGTAGTGCCTGGCCGAGTCGCCTTCACCGATGGACAGGATGTTCTTGCCCTCTTCAACCTTTGGCGCACGGCCGGATTCCGCCGTCTGCTTCATCAGGTCGAAGAGTTGCTCGTTCTTGACCACTTCCAGGAAGTGCTTCTCGGCGGAAGTCTCAGCATTGACGCCCAGGATGCGCCCGGCCTGCGGGTTCATGTTGGCTACGCGGAACTCGGCGTCCACGACCACCACGCCATCCTCGATGCTGCGCAGCACGGCGTCGCTTTTGCGTTTCTCGGCCACGATCTGCTCGACGTTCATGCGGTGATAGATACCGAGCTTCTTGGCCATCGTGTTGAAGCCTTCAGCCAGGCGGGCCAGTTCGTCGCTGCCTTTGGCTGGCACCTGTACGTCGTAGTTGCCCTCAGCCAAGGCCTCCGTGGCTTCCATTATCTGCCGGATGGGCCGGACCAGCCGCTTGCTCAGCAGCAGGCTGAAGACCAGCCCCAAACCGATCGCGGCCGCGGCAACGACGGCGGTAGAGAGGATCGCCCTGTGGGCGACCGTCTCCGCACGCCTGCTGGCGGTTTCCATCGTCACCTGGTTGATCTCTCGCAGCTGCACGGCCTCGTCACGGACGTTCTTGAATGACGGCAGGACGGTCTCATGGTAGAACTCGCCCGCCTGCCGGGGCGAGGAGCCCCGCATTTCCCGAAGCTTCGAGAAGTTGACGAGGTAGGCCGAGTAGTCCGACTCGATGGAGGCGATGATGTCGGCCTCGCCGGGGATCGTGATGTTGTCCTTCGCCCGGCCGAGCCACTGGAGGAACTGGTTCTCGTTCTCGCGGAACTGCGCGAGGCCTTCGTCGCCGTAGTCCAGCATCACCAGCAGCGTGGCCGAGTCCTGCCGCTCGATGGCGTCGATCATGTTCTCGGCCGCGAGGATGCTCTTGTAGTTCTCGCGCAGGATGGCGTCGCTCGCCTGTCCGAGGCCGACGAGGTTTACCACGGCCCAGATCACCACCACCGCCAGCAGCGCCAGCGTGATGCCGTAGCCGATCAGAATGCGTTTTCGCAAGGAAGAAACCATTGCCCCGATATTGTCCAGAATTCCACGCCAAAGGCAACCTTCGGTCAACTCCGAACTGGCTGGCGTAGGTTAACGATAGAGGCGCCGCCCTTCGACAAGCTCAGGACGAGCCTGTCGCGGCCGCCCTTCGATCAGCGTGTGCAGTTCGGCGCGCGAGCGCAGCGTGGCGGCAGTGATGTCGTCGGCGTTCAAGGCGCTGACGTCGTATTCGTGGTTGATCATCCAGAGGAACAAGTCGGGGTACACCTGCATGAGGGTGGGCTTGCCGTACGACGGCTCGATGCCGGCCCGGCGCGGAGGCATGCTGAAGCCGTGCGGTTTTTCGCGTGACTGAAGCCGCGACATGGCGTAGCATGAACCTTGGACGTGCCGCGTGGGATCGGCGGTATTAGCGAGAGGTTACGAAACAGGTTGCTTGTATGGAGGTCAAGCCGTAAGTCGTTGCGAATAAACAGCTTACGACCGTCTTATTTTCTGGCCGCGTCGAACCCTCTTCGAACCGCAACGTTCGACGTGACCAACCGTTGTGGCCCGGCCGATTCGCGGGACTGGGCGACGTGCGAGCTCTCTCGTCGATCCGCCAGTTCACAGAATGGAGAGTTTGGGCGTCCGACGCAACAAAACTCTCAGACTCTCTCCAAGAAGGGCACGCACGAGTTAACGCCAATCCGTCTTGCGTAGTTGGCGATCAGAGAGAGTCAGAGGTCGTCGCCCCAATGGATAAGAAGCAGACGCTAATCCGGGAGCTCCAGGGCATCGCAAAGAACCTCGACACCGACACCGTGCCTAGGCACGAGTTTCTCCGTCGGACGGGCATCTCTGAGCGCGAGGTCCAGGGCCTCTTCGGATCCTACAACGAGTTGGTGAAGGCGGCCGGTCTCACCCCGCGATTCTTCCCGACATCGGACGCACCGACCTACTCTGACGAGGACCTATTGAACGAACTGGTTCGGGTCCTTCGACTCCCGGAGTCCAAGCTCACTCGCGGGTTCTTCGAGCAGAACGCGAGCGTCTCCGCCTCAGCATGTGAGCGGCGCTTCGGGGGATGGATCAACACCATCAAGCTGGCCGCCGAGCGTCTTGACCCGGACAAGGACACTGAACTCTTGGCACGGATTCGAGAGTATGCTGCTCCGAAGCTTCCCGCTCGACACATTGCCCCGAGTAGTGATGGGGAAGAACAAGAGGAACCTCCAGGAACATCTGAGCAGGACATGTACGAGGCGAACCACTCGGTGCTGTCGAGCGAACCATCGCATCTATACGGAGACTTCATCAACTTTCGGGGCTTGCAGCATGCGCCTGTCAACGAGCAGGGAGTCGTCTTCCTCTTCGGGATGATCTGTCGTGAACTTGGCTACGTCGTCGAAATCGTGAAGCCAGGTTTCCCCGACTGCGAAGCAAAGCGGCGGGTGCAGGGAAGGCCGGGGAAATGGCAACGGGTTCGCATCGAGTTCGAATACGAGTCCCGGAACTTCCGCGCGCATGGACATGATCCAGATCAATGCGATGTCATTGTCTGTTGGGAACACAATTGGGCGGAATGCCCGATCGAGGTACTTGAACTTCGGTCGGCCATGCGCCGTCTTGCACCCAATGACCAGGGCACAGCCTAACAACACGCAGCTGCCCGTGCTCATGCTGAGAGTCGTTCGGTAGGATTGTAGAGTGGTTATGAAGACGGTTGCGTTCGGGGAGGTTGACGGGCGTTCTCTTCCGAGAGCGTCCGTTTTCGTTACCTGCCCCGCCGCACAAGGTGCTTCCCCATTTCCGCTTTCCGCTTTGGCCTCCAGCCTTCGCCCTTTGGCCTGGCGCACCCGAACTTCGACCTTCGAACTTCGACCTTCTTCTCGGTCCCAGGTCCCAAGTCCCTTCTTCCGTGTTCCCTGTTCCCGGTTCCGTTTTTCCGGTATCCTCTGGGTCATGTCCGGCGCGGCGGAATATTTGCGGCTCGACGAGGACGCCCTGCTCGCACAGTGCGACGTGCACGTGTACAAATCGTCCGGGCCGGGCGGGCAGCACCGCAACAAGGTCTCGTCGGCCGTCCGCTTGCGGCACCGCCCCACCGGCCTGACCGTCCACGGCGACGACTCGCGATCCCAGCACGACAACCGGCGGCTGGCCGTTCGGCGTCTCCGCATGGAACTCGCCTGCCGTCTGCGGAGCAATCTGGACGCCCCGGCCGGGCCCCCGCCCGCGCTGGCAGAGTGCCTGTTCGTCCCGCGCGGCGCGCGGGCCGGCGCAGCCGCCAAGCGCCTGGCCATCGGACGCAAGAACGAGCGTTTCTGGACCGTCGCGGCCGTCCTGCTGGACGCCCTCGAGGCGTTCGAGGGGCGGCTGGCCGACGCGGCAGGATGGATCGGAATCTCCACCAGCAACCTGACGAGCGTACTGGAGTCGGACCGCCACCTGCTGGCGGCTGCCCAGGCGATCCGCCGCCGACACGGGCACAAGCCGCTCCAGTAGGTCTCCGGGGCGGCTGCGATGATTCCGCTTTTCGCGCCCGCAACGCGCCTTGACCGCCCCTTGCACGATTCAGTACAATCCATGCAGGTGCTGGAACTGAGGACTGCGGGCAACGCGCCATCGACGCATCGGCGCCGCGCTTCAAAACGCCATCATCCATACGTCATCCCGCCTCAGCGACAGCCTTCGGCCTCGGCCCGAGAGGGCAAACTGGTCGCGACCGACCGCATCAATGTGTGTGCTTTCGTCTGCGCACCGTGAATAGACAGGCAGGGCGTTTTTTGCCCCGCCGCAGCCGCGAGAAGGATATGGCACAAAAGAAACGACGAAGACTCGGTGAAATCCTGGTCGAATGGGGGGTGGTGTCGCCGGCGGGCGTCGAGGAGGCGCTGGAACACGCGAGGAAGGAGAGCCTGAGAATCGGCGAGGCCCTGACCGCACTCGGGCTGGCCGACGAGGAAGACGTCACCAAGGCCCTCGCCAGCCAGTACGACATGGAGTACATCGACCTCGACCGCAACATCGTCATCCCCTCCGAGATGCACCTGGTCCCCGAGGACCTGATCCGCAAGCACCTCGTCCTTCCGCTGTCCAAGGAAGGCTCCCGCCTGAAGCTCATCATCACCGACCCGCTCGACCTGGAAACGCTGGACATGCTTCGGTTCCGCCTGAACAGCGAACTGGACCCCTGCCTGGCGAGCAAGACCAAGATGCGGAACTTCATCGACCGCTTCGTGCGGTCGGACATTTCCGTCGATCAGGCCGTCAAGAACATGCGGGCGGCCGACGACGACGTGGCGGCCGTCGAGGAGCAGCTCGCCGCCCAGATCGAACTGGACGAGGAATCCGCCCCGATCATCAAGCTGGTGACGATGATCATCTCCGAAGCCGTGCGGATGCGGGCCAGCGACATCCACATCGAGCCGATGACCAACCGCGTCCGCGTGCGGTACCGCGTCGACGGCGTCTGCATCGAACGCGACAACATCCCCAAACGGATGCAGGGGCCGGTGCTGAACCGCTTCAAGATCATGGCGGGCATCGACCTGGCGGAAAAACGCCTCCCCCAGGACGGCCGTATCAAGATGCGCGTGTCCAACAGCGAGATCGACTTCCGCGTCTCCAGCCTGCCCAGCTATCACGGCGAGAGCGTGGTGCTGCGTATTCTGCGTCCCGAAAGCGCCCGGCTGGGTATCCAGGCCCTCGGTTTCGAGGCCGATGAAAACGCCCATTTCCAGCGGATCATCAAACGCCCCAACGGCATCTTCCTGGTGACCGGCCCGACGGGGTCCGGTAAAACCACTACCCTGTACGCCGCCCTGAACGAACTCAACCGCCCCGACCGGAAGATCATCACGGCCGAGGATCCCGTCGAATACAACTTCCCGGGCATCAACCAGGTGCAGGTCAACGAGCAGATCGGGCTGACATTTGCCAACATTCTTCGCGCCATGCTGCGACAAGCGCCCAACATCATCCTGGTGGGCGAAATCCGCGATATTGAGGTCGCAGAGGTCGCAATTCAGGCCGCTTTGACTGGACACTTGGTTTTCAGTACACTCCATACGAACGATGCGCCCTCCGCAATCACCCGTTTGATCGATATGGGCGTCAAGCCGTTCCTGGTCGCCAGCAGTATTCAGGCCATCCTCGCCCAGCGACTAATCCGCGTGATCTGCCCGGAATGCAAGGAGGTCTACCCGGACCCCGACCCGAAGATGCTCCGCCTGCTGGGCTTCCGCCCCGACGAGATCAAGGCTACAACCTTCTACAGAGGGCGAGGTTGCGGCAACTGCAACGGAACCGGCTATCGGGGGCGGCAAGGCATCTTCGAGCTGATGGAGATGACCAACCAGTTGCGGGAACTTGCCTTCACCCGCGCGCCGCTGAGCGAAATCCGAAAGACGGTTCGCGCAACGGGCATGAAGATGCTTCTGGACGACGGAAGACTGAAGATTCGCAACGGAATCACCACCCCCGAGGAGGTCGTCCGCATTGCCCAGGTGGAGGATTTTGCCGCAGAATGACCTTTTGTGTGTCCGCCATGCTACTATCGTATTCACAATGTGTTAAGCATGGACTCTTGAAATATGAGACAGTTGGGTATTTCCTGATTTCAGACTTCCGGCGAATAATTCAGCGAAAGGATGCCCGATGGCTACGATCCACATAGATCGCCTTCTGGAAACCTGCATCAAACGTGGGGCCAGCGACTTGCATCTCCACGTGGGACGCCCCCCCACCCTTCGCCTTCATGGCCGTCTTCGCCCCTTGGAAACCAAGGTGCTTGAACCCGAAGACACCATCGCCCTGATGAAGGCCATCACGCCCGAACGGGCGCAGCAGGAACTCCAGGAGCGTGGTGGAACGGACTTCGGTTTCGAGTTCGGTTCCGCGGGCCGGTTCCGCACGGCGGTATTCCAGCAGCGAGGCAACATTTCCATGACGCTTCGCTTGATCCCGTCGCGGCTGTTTTCCTTCGAGGAGATCGGTCTGCCCTCGATCGTGCAGAGCCTGTGTCGCCGGCCTCGCGGGATGTTCCTGGTGACCGGGCCGACCGGTTCCGGAAAGACCACGACGCTGGCCACGATGATCAACTTCATCAACGAGAACTTCGACAAACACATCATCACGGTCGAAGACCCCGTCGAATACTACCATCCGCACAAGAAATCGATCCTGAGCCAGCGTGAAGTGGGCGTGGACGTTCCGACGTTTTCCGAGGCCCTTCGCCGCGCGTTGCGTCAGGACCCGGACGTGATTCTGGTGGGCGAGCTTCGCGACCTGGAGACGATCGAGGCGGCGCTGCGAGCCGCGGAAACGGGCCACCTGGTGTTCGGCACGCTGCACACCACCAGCGCCCAGGGCACCATCACGCGTATCGTCGACCAGTTCCCGGTGGACCAGCAGGAGCAGATCCGCATCCAGTTGTCGTCGTCGCTGGTGGCCGTGCTTTGCCAGGCGCTGATGCCCCGGGCGGACATTCGGGGGATGATCGCGGCCTTCGAGTTCATGGTGGTGACCAACGCGATCGCGAACCTGATCCGCGAAAACAAGGTATTCCGCATTCCGTCGTCGATCCAGACGGGCAAGAAGTTCGGCATGCAGCTTCTGGACGAGCACCTGTTCAAACTGTTCGCCGAAGGGAAGATCGGCGAGGAAGACGCGATCGATCGCAGCCAGACGCCTGGCGAGATGCACGACAAGATCGAGGCGCTCAAGGCCGGAAAGATCGCCTCCCCGATGGCGACGGCGTTTACGGCCGCCGCGGGCGAAGAAGAAGCCCCCCAGCACTTGAGGAAGTAATCCATGGCGACGCCAAATGTCAGCGAACTTCGGGGCCGGCCGCTCGGACGCGTCCTGGTGAAGATGGACAAGGTCACGCGCGAGCAGGTGCACGAGGCCTTGCAGGTCCAGAAGGAAAAGGGCGGCCCGATCGGGCAGATCCTGATCGAACTGGGCTACATCGACCAGAAGACCTGCAACCTGGCGCTGGGCTTCCAGGCGGGCATGGAATACGTGGACCTTAAGCGCGCGGAGATCCAGCCGGAGGTGCTCCACCTGATCCCGGCGCAGATGGCCACCACGTACAAGGTGGTTCCGCTGGAATACGACCAGCCGACCAACCACCTGAAGGTGGCGGTGGCGTCCGCGAACAACTTTCACGCGATCGACGACCTGCGGACGCTGATGGGCTTCAACGTGACGGCCAAGATCGCCGATCCGGACGACCTGGACGCGGCGATGGCGAAGCATTTCAACGTCGACGTGGAGTCGATCGGCGACCTGATCAACGAGTTGGCGGGCGACGAGCAGTTCAGCGTGCTGGAGAACCGGGGGGAGAGCATCGACCTGGAAACGATCAAGGAGATGGCCGACTCCAACCCGGTCAAGAAGCTCGTCAACATGGTGCTGCTGGAGGCGATCCGCAACCGCGCGTCGGACATCCACTTCGAGCCGTTCGAAGAGGAGTTCAAGATGCGCTACCGCATCGACGGCCTGCTGTATGAGATGCTCCCCCCGCCGCGTTCGATCGCGGTGGCGATCGCGTCGCGCATCAAGGTCATGGCCGACCTGGACATCGCCGAGCGCCGCCTGCCGCAGGACGGGCGCATCGAGCTCGTGGTCAACGGCTCGCCCGTCGATCTGCGCGTCTCGGTGCTTCCGACGATGTTCGGCGAGAGCGTGGTGATGCGAGTTCTGGACCGCTCGAACGTTTCGCTGGACATGGAACGCCTGGGCCTCCGCGAGGACGACATCCGCGTGTTCCGCCAGTTGATCCAGCGGCCCAACGGCATCGTGATCGTCACGGGCCCCACCGGTTCGGGCAAGACGACCACGTTGTACTCGGCCCTGAACGAGTTGAACGACGTGACGGTGAAGATCCTGACGGCCGAGGACCCGGTCGAATACGACATCGACGGGCTGATCCAGACGCAGATCAACGAGGACATCGGCCTGACGTTCGCCCGCTGCCTGCGGAGCTTCCTGCGTCAGGACCCGGACATCGTGCTGGTGGGCGAGATCCGCGACCTGGAGACGGCGGAGATTTCCGTGCAGGCGTCGCTGACGGGGCACCTGGTGTTCACGACGCTGCACACGAACGACGCGCCGTCGTCGATCGCCCGTCTGCTGGACCTCGGCATGGAGCCGTTCCTGATCACCGCGACGCTGGAGGGGATCGTCGCGCAGCGCCTGGTGCGTCTCATCTGCCCGCGCTGCAAGGAACCCTTCCGGCCCACCGAGGAAATGCTGATGGAACTGAACCTGACGCCCGAGGACGTGCGGGGCCGCACGTTCTATCGCGGCGCCGGGTGCGACTATTGCCGGAAGACCGGATACAGCGGTCGATTGGGCATTTACGAAATCATGCTGCTGGACGACGAAATCCGCGAGTTGATCACCGCCCGCAGCAGCACGAACGTGTTGCGTTCGGCGTCGCGGAAGCGAGGCATGCGAACGCTGCGGGAAAGCGGCATGCTGGCGATTTACGATGGTCTGACGACGATCGAGGAAGTCGTCGCGCAGACGATCGAGGAAGAGATGGAATAGCGGCCCCGGGCGCGGCATCGCGTCCGGCGACAGTGACGAGTGACCGGAAAGCAAGGATCAGGAGCCAGCCATGGCGACATTCACGTATGAAGCGTTGAACAGCGTGGGCCAGCCCGTCAAGGGCGAGGTGGACGCAACCTCTTCGGAAGACGCCATCTCCAAGGTGCGCGCGATGGGGAACTTCCCCACGAAGATCAAGGAGAAGGCAGGTCGGGCGGGCGCCGCGCGGGCGGCGCCGGCCGCCGGCGCCCGGGGCGGCGCGCAGGCGCGGGCACCCCAGCGGCGGACCGTCGGCGCGGTATCCAAGAAGCTCCTGACGCAGTTCACCCGCCAGTTGTCCACGCTGGTGGACGCGGGCCTGCCCCTGCTGCGTTCGCTGCGAATCCTGGAGGCCCAGCAGAAGCCGGGCATGCTCCGCGTGGCCATCCGCCTCGTCGCCGACGACGTGGAAGGCGGCGCCACCCTCTCCGAGGCCATGGCCAAGCACCCCAAGGCGTTCGACCGCCTCTACAGCAACATGGTCCGCGCGGGCGAACTGGGCGGCGTGCTCGACCTGATCCTCCAGCGACTGGCCGACTTCATGGAAAAGTCGCAGGCGTTGAAGCGCAAGGTCATCAGCGCCATGATCTACCCCATCGCCGTCATCACCTTCGCGGTGCTGATCCTCGTGCTGCTGATGATCTTCGTGGTGCCCAAGTTCAAGGACATCTACGCGGGCATGGGCGCCAAGCTCCCCGGACTGACGCAAGGCCTGCTGGACACGTCCGAGGCCATCGCCGGCGGGTGGTGGATCGCCGTCGTCGCCCTCCCGATCGGCATCTGGATGGGCTTCCGGCTGCTGTCGCAATCGGATGGCGGCCGGTATTTCGTCGACAGCATCAAGCTCAAAATCCCCATCTTCGGGAATATCGTCTCCAAGACTTCGGTCGCCCGGTTCAGCCGGACCCTCGGCACGCTGCTGTCGGCCGGCGTGCCGATTCTCGAGGCGCTGACGATCACCCGCGAGACCTCCGGAAACGAGGTCTTCGGGCGGGCGATGGGCAAGGTCTACGAGGGCATCCGCGAGGGCGAGAGTTTCGCCGATCCCCTCCGCCAGGCCAAGATCGTCGAACCGATGGTGGTCAACATGATCGACGTCGGCGAGGAGACCGGCGAGCTCGACAAGATGCTCACCAAGGTCGCCGACAACTACGACGAGGAAGTCGAAACCCTTGTGGCGGGCATGACCAGCCTGCTGGAACCCGCCATGGTCATCACGCTGGGCGTGATCGTGGGCACGATCGTGCTGGCGCTGTTCCTGCCCATGCCCCGGATGCTCGACATCATCCAGGGCAGCAAGTAACCGCCGGAGAAGGAAACACGACCATGAACCATAACCGAAACATCGCCGGCGCCGCGACGGGCTTCACGCTCATCGAACTGCTGACGGTCATCCTGATCATCAGCCTGCTGGTGGGAATCCTCGTCCCGACCGTGCGGGCGGTCATCCAGGCCGCCAGCGCCGCAAACACCAACGCGACGATCCAATCGCTTTCCGGCGGAATCCAGCAGTACTACACCGAGAACAACAACGTCTATCCCGGACAGAACGTCCCCTCGACGTTCGTTTACGGCAGCCACTGGCTCATGCGGGCCATGTTCACCCGGAAGGGCGCCACGTCCGTCAACTACAGCGCCGCGCCCGCCGCCGACTTCCCCCTGGACGCTTATGTCCCGATCAAGGCCGGACTCATCCGGGACAACACGGGAACCAACTACTCCAGCGCCTTCCTGGGCGACGGATACCCCAGCCCGATGGCGATCTGCTATTATCCGGCCCGGTTGGGCGTCAGCGGGCTTGGACAGTTTGTCGAGGGCGACAACAGCACCCATACCACCGGAAACACCGGCGGCACGTTCTCCGACTTCATCAAGGACACCCGACTCGACACCGGAGGAAACACCCCCTACCGCTCGGGCCAGTACCTGCTGATCGCGCCAGGGTCGGACCGGAAGTACTTCACGCGAGACGACGTCAAGAACTGGTAGGAGAAACCGGTGACCGCACAAGCCGACAACCTGCGAGCAAGCCGACGACGGAAACGCGAAGCGTTCACGCTGGTCGAACTCCTGACCATCATCCTGATCATCGTGTTGCTGGCCGGGCTGGGGGCGCCGTCAATCCTCAAGATGCAGGCCCAGGCCGCCCGCAGCATCTCCCTGACCACCATCCGCACGATCGACCAAGCCTGCCGGGCGTATGAGATAGACCACAAGCAGTTTCCCCCCAGCGCCGTCAGCGACGGACTGGAGGGCAGGCATTGGCTGGTCTGGGCCCTGACCGGTTACAAGAACGACGAGATCGGCGGCGATGGCGCGGACGGATACGGCTTCCGCATCCAGAAACCGGGGCTCGTTTACGG
>DNAS01000025.1:30952-33078 GCA_003485185.1 Phycisphaerales bacterium
AACCGGGGCTCGTTTACGGACCTTACGTGGAAGTCGCCAAGATGCGGATCGGAAAGACGCCCCCCGCGTTCCTCGACGCGTTCCTCGACGCGTTCGACAACGAGATTTATTACTACCGGTACGACGCCAGCCGCGGCGCCAACGACAAGTACAATTCGGCGGACAACACCGGCGGCTTTGCGAACATCAACCTGTACGCCAACAGCAACAAGACCACCCCCTACGCCTATTTCACGACCAGTTTCCTCCTGTGCAGCCCGGGCGGAGACGGAAAGTGGGCGGATTATCCCAACACCCCCGCCACCGACGATTGCACCAACTTCCTGCCGGAGTGACGACATGACGAAAAAACTCGGACAACCCGGACAGCGCCAGGCCGACAGCCGCCGCGCCCCCGCGTTCACGCTGGTGGAACTGCTGGCGGTGATGTTCATCCTGGCGATCCTGGCGGCGTTGGTGGTGGGCGTGGGGACGTACGTCATGGACGAGTCCCGGCGCAAGAAGACCGAGGCCACCCAGGCCACCCTCATGCAGGCGCTGGAGGCCTACTACAACGCCGGCGCCCCCAAGGCGTACCCGCCGGATACGAACGGAACGGACGCCTCCAGCGTCGTGCTGTTCAAGTACCTGACCAATTCGCACGCAACGAAGTTGACGGAGCCTCCTCCGGCGAACCTCGCTCCGGTCAGGGCGGCGATGAAGTACGTCAACGAACTGTCCACCGAGGCGCTGCCCAAGGAAGGCGCCACGGAATTCCTGGACAGTTGGCGGCATGGGATGGCATACCAGAAAACGGGTGGATTCGGCGGCCGGCCGGTCATCATCTCCGCCGGACCCGACGGCCTCACGGGAGACGCCGCCAAGGACAAGGACAACGTCCGCTCCGACGGGCGATAACGTGAGAGGCACAGCAATGGTTGAGTGGCGGACAAGATCGAACAGCCGGGACCGACAGGCGACTCGTCGCGCGCGAGCCTTCACGCTCATGGAGATCATCGTGACGGTGAGCGTGCTCGTGCTGGCGTTGGCGGCCGCCACCCCCAGCATCACCGCGATGATCCGCTCCAACGCGCGCGACCAGGCGTACAACCTCATGGCCGCCCAGTTGTCGGCGGCGCGGGCGCTGGCGATGCAGACCGCCAACTACGCCGCCGTCCACGTCCAGATGGGCGACGTCACCGGCACGGAAGGCCGCTGTTACGCCGCCATCTGCACCTACGACCGGGGCAACGGCGCGTTCAAACTCGCCGACGGATACGCCCCCCGCCCCATGCCCAAGGGATACGCCTTCGGCGAACTGTCGTCGGCGTACCTGTCCGGTTCGCCCTACAGTTCCATGTCCGATGCCGCATTGGGCGGATTCACCAGTTTCACCATCGTCTTCACCCCCACCGGACAGGTGACGCGCAAGGTCGAAGGCAACAATATCAATTTCAACGACGCGGGATTGTTCGTCAACGCGGCCACGCAATTGTGGAACCAGCCGGCCGCGGAGGAAGCCGTCACGGCCGTCACGTTGTTCGAGTATACGGAACTGGAGGCCCGATCCGATTCCGCCCGCGCCGATTACCTCAACGACAACGGCCTGATCCTGCCCATCAACGTCTATACGGGACAGTTGTTCCCGAGGAAGTAGCATGAAGAACGTACGAGACAACCGAACTTCGCGCCGTGCCGGGGGCGGCTTTTCGCTGGTGGAGATGCTGCTGGCGATCGGAATCCTGGGCGCGTGCCTGGCGATGACGGCATCGTTGTTTCCCCCTGCCGTGAAGCAGGCCGCCGACTCCCAGCGCAACGTGCTCGGCACGATCATCTGCCAGAACGCCCTGGGGGTCTGCAAGGCGAAACTGGCACATTCGAACATCGGTGCGGGAAGTTTGCTCGCCCCGCTTGCAAGCCCGAAGCTGACGACCGACGACAAGAAATACGCCGGGAAAGACGACATCGGCTTCGAGGCGTTCGCGCGACAGGCGAAGACGGGCGAGAACGATTACCAACTGCTGATCGTCGCGTGGCGGAAGCAGGCGGGCGGAAACGTCGATGTCCAGACGATCGCGGGCGCGGCGGTCGCGAACTCCGGCGACACCAGCGAACTGACCGTGCCGAGCGGTTCGCTCCAGCTTGGC
>DNAS01000025.1:33377-38595 GCA_003485185.1 Phycisphaerales bacterium
TGATCTTGTGGCCACAAGATCAAAGTTGAAAGACCACAGAGCAGGCGAGCAGTTGAGCAGTAGAACAGGAGAAAGACAGAATCGAGCCTGCGGTCTCCTGCTCACCTGTTCGACGGATAACATCGGCGTTGAAAAACCACTAGGAAGTTGATCTTCATGAAGAACCACGCAAACAAAACGTCGGCGACCGCCCGGGCGGCGCGGGGCATGACGCTCATCGAGCTGATCGTGGCGGTGGGCATCCTCGCCGGGATGATCCTGGGTTTCAGCATGATCCTCACGCAGACGCAGAAGGTCGTCGTCGGCTCGCAGAGCATGATGCGGTCGAACGCAGCCGCCGCCGGAATCGCCCAGGTCATCCGCCAGGACTTCGCGCGGGTCAGCAAGTCGGGCTTCCTGTACCTGTCCGAAGACAAGATCGTCTTCTCCATCTCGGGCGTCTGTCCGAGCCTCACGGGCAGTTCGCTGGGGACGGGTTCCGCCGTCTGTTACGCCCTTTGCGACCGCACGGGGTACGCGGGCGAAAAGGTCCTCCTGCGCCAGGGCTACGTCCTCGATAGCGGCGCCGCCGCCAGCAGCGGCGACACGATCAAGATGGACTATCAGACGTTGGTTACCGGCACGGTGGGGCAAATCGTCACGCAAATCGAGACGGCAATCATTCCCGCCACGCCCGCCTCGCTGGCGGTTCCGCCCGGAAACGCCGCGGGAATCAACGAGATGTGGCGCGTCCTGGCCGTGTCGGTGTCCAACGTCAAGTTCTTCTGGACCGACGGCGCCACCGACGGCAGCGGAAACCTGCTCTGGTACGGCAACGGACAGCCCAAGGCCGGAGTCCAGTCATACGAGCAAGAGGTCCCCTACAAGGCCTGCTGGACGCATCATGACATGAACACCTGGCCTCGCGCGGTCAAGATTCAGTTCCAGATCAACGACGCGACCATGCCGGACGAGTTCCAGGCGTATCCGTACGAAGTGATCTGCACGGTGGGCGGCTGAGCGCCGCGGAAACGAGGTGTGCCATGACACGCAAGCGGAACAATCGAGGCTCGGCGATCCTCGTCGCCATCGGGCTGCTGGTCATCCTGGCGCTGCTGGGAACGTCGTTCGTGATCGTCGCGATGCTCGAGGCCCGACAGGCCGAAGCCATCGCCGACAAGGGCGGCGCCGATCCGCTGATTCAGGGCGTTCTCAATGAAATTCGACATCGCCTGCGGGAAGACCTGCATATCAGTTCGTCGGCGACGGCCGACAAGCAGCGCCCCTATACCGACCTGGCCGCCGGTCCCGAAAGCTGGCGGCAATTCGTCACCTACCCGTCCAAGGAAATCTCGTTCTTCCTGTCCACGCCGTGGTTCAGCGGAATCGCCACCTGGCCGCAGGTGTGCAACCTGTACAAGGGCCCGGATGCGAACTTCGAGAACCTCGCGGTCGGCAATGCGTCGCTCGTCGACACCGACGGCGACGGCGTGAAGGACGCCCGCTGGGTGGACACCGGCGTGGTGAACGAGAAGGGGGAGAAATACTATGTCGCCGTCCGCGTGGAAGACCTCTCGGGCCTGCTGTGCCTGAACACCGGCGGGGACAAAACGGATTCGAACCTTCCGCCCTATGTCGCCCCGGTAACGGTGGATCTCAAGACTTACCTGCAATTTATCGGTGTGTCCTACGCCTCCCTCCACGCTTCGCGCGGCGGGGCGTCCACGCTGGCGCAGTACAACGCGGACTGCGCGCTGCGCCTGGCCTCGCCGAACGGCGCGGGTTACCTGCCCTTCTCCGCGGGCGACGAGGCATTCCTGCGATACTACGCCGACTCGTCCAACGCCAAAACCGGCAGGGTCTACAGCCTGATGAGCAGCGCCACGCCCGCCCAGCGGCGAATCCTGACCGCGACAACGATCGACCGGGCGCTGGTCCGCCGCCCTGTCGCTGATTCCGACGCCGCCAAGGACTTCACCCGCCGCGTCTGCCTGACGGGCCTGGACCTGAGCGTCGCCGCCAACCGTGACACGCTCTTCAACGGCATGTTCCGGTTCCTGGATAAACTCGGTCTGGGAAGCGGCTCGGGGAACCAGCGGGAGCAGTTGGCCGCGCATTTCGTCGCCAACTTCTGGGCCTATCAGACGGCCGGCATGACCGGCGCGCCCTGGGCCTACACCAAGGGAACCTACACCGCCTACGGGCTGATTCCCCAGCCGGTCATCACCGAGGCGTTCGCCAAGTTCACCCAGGAATCCGCTCCGACCGCCAATGACCACAAGTGGGTCGCCTGCGTGGAAATCTTCAATCCCACCGGCGCGTCGATCGACCTGACCGCCTACACGCTGGCCGGACAGGCCCTCACGGGCACGCTGAACGCCGGGGCGAAGAAGGTCTACTGGAACTGGCATGGATACACCACGGAAGACGACGCCAAAACCGACGCCGGGCTGGGCTTGATTACCGGGCTGGAGAAAATAGCAGTCGCCGGATTCACCTTCTACGGAAACGGGAACCAGACCATCGCCCTGGCCCGCGGCGTGGTTCCCATCGACGAGGTGAGCGATTCCGACCTGAACTTCTCGGCCGGAACCCCTGCCGACGCCAACGAGACGAAGGACATCCGCCGGGACGATGATCTGGGCCGCGCCCGGTACAACGTGGCCGAGTACAAGAGCTTCGCCGGACACGCCCTGGGCAACGCGAACGGTCTGGCCGTGAGCGACCTGGCCGCCTCCAAGTACCCCGTTCCGATTCTGCGGAAGGGCGCCGCCGTTGCGAGCCTGGGCGAGATGGAGCGGATTTACTTCACCGGTCCCAGCCTGCTGGGCGCCAACAAGACGCCCTTCCCCAAGGCGCTTCAGGACGGCACATTCACCGGCGTCTTCGGCGACGCCCCGGCCCGCGGACGCCTAGACTTTCACCCGTCGTCGGCCGTTCCGGCGGGGTGGGGCACTTCCGGTACCCCCGAATATCCGGACGTGCCAGCCGCCTGCCTGCTGGCGGAGTTCTTCACCTGCGTGCCGCCCGACGCCACGCGGACCGATGAGCCCACCCGCCAGTACGGCATGGTGAACATCAACACCGCCCCCGTCGACGTGCTCAAGAGCCTCCCCTGGCCGGCGTACCTGGACATGAACGGAAACGGAAGCCAGGACGGCGGCGAGCCGAACGTGGTGGTGAACGACCTGGTGAATTACATCGTCGCCTACAGCGAGAAGACGGGACGCTACGCCTCGGGACGGGCGGCCAACACGGGCACGAACATCGCAGGCCTGCGAAGCGTCGCTACGCCGCACAGCGACATCAAGGGATTCCTCGCGCCCGGCGAGCTGGCGATTCCCCTGGCCGACTACGCCAATGCCCTGCTGGGCTGGAGCGACTATGCGGCGGTCCCGGAGAACGCCACGCTCACCCGCGACAGGAACTACATCGACGGGCGCGATTCGCTCTACCGCGCCGTGGCGAACGTGGTGACGGTCCGCAGCGACCTGTTTGCCGCGACGATCCTCCTCCAGCTTCGCATGGACGACGGTTCGCTCAACGGCGTGGAGAAGGCGACTTGGCGTTACCTGGCCGTGTTCGACCGCAGCAATTGCGTCCAGTCCGACAACGAGCCCGCCGTGCTGATGGTCACGCAGGTGCAATAGCTTCCGTCGCACCCGTTGCAATTCGCACAGCAGCAACAAGCGGGGGTGGCACGGGCTGCTTGCAGCCCGTGTTTCGTGTCGGTCAAGGACACGGCTTGCAAGCAAGCCGTGCCACCCACAATATCGCGCGCAAAAAAGCCCCGCCTGGGTCAGGGGCGGGGCGAACAGACCGCGAAAACCGAAGTTGCGCGGTGGTGGATCAGCAGATGGTTTGCCGGACGGCCCGGCTGCGGCGGAGCATGAGCAGCCCGCCGATCGCCAGCACGGTCATCGCCGCCGGCTCGGGCACGGACTGCACGGCGGAGTACGTCAGCGACGTGTTGTTGCCCAGCCAGACGTTCGCGGTCGCCATGTACGTTCCGGTGAGGACCGCGTTGTTGCCCGTCTCGAAGCTCCCGTTGTAGACCCGCACGTCGGCGCTGATGACGTTCTCGTTGCCCAGCCAGATGCTCGAATCGAAGACGTTGATCTTCAGCGCGCCGCCGCCGGTGGTGTTGAAGTTGACCTTCGTGCCCGTTCCGAGCGAGCCCAGCACGTTCAGCGTCACGTCGCCGGCGGAGGTGTCCACGTTCACCGTTCCGTTGGCGCCCATCCACACGCTCTTGAGGGTGTAGACGCCGGACGACAGGTTCAGCGTCGCGCGGCTGCCAAGGCTCAGGTCGCGATACTCGCCCGCGGCGAGCGTGGTGGTGCTGTTGTTGGCGCCCCAGATGCTCTGGCTGCCATACGCGCCGTGCGAGGGGACCGCCAGGTCGGCCACGTAGACACCCTGGTAGGTCTGGGAGGCGTCGGCCGCCCCGCCGGCCGTCCCGCCGACGGTGGTGTGCTTTCCGAGCCCCGGCGTGCGCCCGATGCCGGCCGTCACGTCCCCCGCGACCGAACCGTTGTTCCCGATCCAGATGTCGCGGTTGGCCGTCACGCTCCCGCCGATGGCGCTGTTGTTTCCGATGCTGACGTCGCGCCCCGCGAAGATGTCCATCAGCGACGCGTTCGTTCCCGCGGAGAAGGTGCGTCCCGCGGCCAGCAGACCGGTGATCGTCACGTTGTTTCCGAGGGAAACGTTGTTCCCGCCGCCCAGCGCGATCTGCTCGAACGCGATCACGTCGGCCGACGCCGGAACCGCCAGAAGGGTCACCCCTGCCAAAACCGCCAGAACACCCAAAACCTTCGAAGCTTGCATCACCCGTTCCTCCTAGGACTTACGTGCCAGGCTTCCAATCGCCTCCCGCTACGTAACTCATCGGGATTCACTGGAAAGCTAGGATTCGCCGCCTCTCGAGGCCAACGGAAGGAAGAAAAAGTAGGGAACTTGCCGGAGGGAGGACGGAGGAAGTTACTTGAGGCTTTTTACTGCCAAGGCAGGATTCGCCGACCTTGATATTTCGGAATGCGGATTGCTTGTCCTGAGCAAGGTCGAAGGGCGGATTGGGTGCCATCTATGAGCAAGCCGATGTCAAGTTGATCGCGAGACGGATGCGGGGTATTTCCAACCATCTATTCGGCGTCGTCCCACCGGACGCGCCACCTATCGAAGTTCGGGCCGGCCTCATTCACGCCAGCGAGATCCCGAGGGTCTCATGGCACCCAGC
>DNAS01000026.1:0-265 GCA_003485185.1 Phycisphaerales bacterium
AGCGCCTTGGGCGGCTGTGCCCTGGCGGGTGTCGAGTTTGCGGGCCAGGGCGACGGCCTGGTCGATCTCGTCAGTGGGAGCCTGGATTTCCACGCTCGAGCCGTCGGTGCCCGGGCGCACCTGCACGCGAGACTGCCCGTCGCGGCGGGGGTAGAGGTCTTCCAGCATCCCCTGGACGTCGGCGGGATCGGCGTGTTCCAGCGAGACGCGGGCGGCGGACAGCGGCGTCGCCTGCTCCAGCTTCGCCTCCGCTTGGGCGAGGCGT
>DNAS01000026.1:371-1142 GCA_003485185.1 Phycisphaerales bacterium
CTCCGCTTGGGCGAGGCGTTTCGCCCGGTCGCGCAGCGGCCTGGCGCCCGGCGCCACTGCGCCGGAAGTCCGGCGGGCCTGCTGGAGGGCGGCGGAGTATTGCTCGATTCGCTCGTTGAGCTCGGCCGACTCGCGCTGAAGTTCCGCAGCGTCGTCGAATTCCTGGGCGGCCTGTTGGGCCAGTTCCATTTTCTCTTCCTGCGGGACCTCCGCGCCGGCCTGATAGGCGGCGATCATCAACTCGCCCAGTTGCCGGCGCTTCTCCCGCACGTCGCGGCGCAACGTCTCGCGGCGAAGATCGCTGGTTTCTTCCTTCGCGGCCTGCGCGGCCAGTTGCATCATTTGCGGCTGGAGCTTCTCGCCCTCCACGGGCGCGAGTTCCCTCGCCTTTTTGGTCAGTTCCAGCGCGTCGGCGTATTTCCCGGATTGTTCGAGTTTCTTCGCCTGCTCGACGAGCCGCTTGCTCTCGTCCTGCTGCTGTTTTTGGGCCACGTCGAGCTGGGTCTGCACGTCGCCCAGAACGGCCCGCTGCTCGGAGACGTCCTCGCCTCGCTTGAGCAACTCGTAGCTGAGGGACTGGGCGGCCTGGTACTGCTGGAGGGCCTCCTTCTGGCGTCCCTCGGTCTGTGCCTGCTTTCCGCGCTCGATGTGTTCCTGCTGGCGCGAGAGGAGTTCCTTGTTGGCGGCCGCGATGTCGCTCCGGACGGCCTGGCCTGCCGCCTTCTCGCTGCGGGTCTTGAGCTTCAGCTCGCCCTTGGTCAGCTTGATGTT
>DNAS01000026.1:1290-23339 GCA_003485185.1 Phycisphaerales bacterium
CCCTTGGTCAGCTTGATGTTGCTCAGCAGTCGGTCGGCGTTTTCGGCCTCGACGCTCTTGGGAGCGAGCTTCCGCACGTTCTCCAGCGCGAGACGGGCGTTCTCGAAGTCGCCTTTCTCGTAGTAGTCCTTGCCGGACCGCCAGTAGTTCCGCCCGAGCTGCTCGCTGGAGACGCTTTGACCGCCGAGGAAGAAGGACGAGCCGCCTTTTCCGTTGGCGGCAGGCGACGGCAGCGTCGGCGCGGCGACGGGTTTGGTTTCGGGCACGGGGGCGGGTTGGGCCTGCGGCGAGGGCCCCTGCGCGACCGCCGGGGCGGTCCCGCCCGTCTGTCCGCCGACGGCGAACCGGTCCTTGCGGGCGTATCCCTCGGCCGCCTCGCTCTTTCCGTAGCCGATTTTCGCGACGGCCGTCTCGCTCGAATATTGCTCCACGCGGCGCATCGGACCGGACGCGCGGACGATCTTCATGCCGTCGGGCAGGTAGACCTCGCTCCAGGCGTAGGCGATGGGCATGTCCACGCGCGGCAGGGGGATGGTTACGCGCCCCGCGCCGCTGCGCAGCGCTTCGCCCCGGCAGACGTAGACCACCTCCAGCGGGAAACTCACCAGCCCCTTGACCGACGCCCGCGACCGCACCAGCGGCAGCAGGCACGCGCCCGGATCGCCCGGAACGGGGGAGATCGGGCGGCTCTGGTCGTTCACCCGCGCCAGCAGCACCTCCGCGCCGGCCGGCAGCGACAGGCGCACGAACTGCCGCGTCCGGTTGCGGATCTCGTACTCCGCCTTGCAGACGATCGCCCCGTCGGGACGGAACGTGAGCTGGTAGTGCGCCAGATCGGCGATGGACTCCTGGAGCGCGAACTCGCCCAGGGCGAGCACTTCCACCGACGCGCCAAACTGCGGGGCGACGATCTCGTATGCCAGCGCGGGCGTGCCCGGAAGGATGGCCGACGCCGACGCGGGAATCTCCGCCAGCGCCATCTCGCGCAGGCCCGAGGCCTCGGCCGGCAGCAGCTCGCTGCCCCCGGCTGTGTTCGTCACCACCAGCACGCCGCCCGCCCAGCGGCCGTCACGCACGGTCAGCGTGCCGAAGTCCGCCGTCTCGCCATGCGGCGCGGGAAGCTCGTAATGCACGTTCAGGCGCGTCCGCTCGGAAATCCGCCCGCGCAGATACACCGTCGCGCCGCCGGCGGACGCCTGCGCCTCGCGCACGTCCGGGCCGGACACTTGCACCTGCGCCGCGCCGCCCGGAAGCACCAGTTCGATGCGGTCCGTCTGCCCGCCCAGGATCGCCACGTCCAGCCGGGCCGACACCTGCATCCGACCGGCGTCCAGGTTCCACGCTACCGGCCCGCGAAGCTGGTATCGCGCCGGGCGGTCCGTCTGCGGCTGGACCGGGGCCCACTTCAGGTGCAGCAGCTTCCACGGCTGGAAGACGAACCGCCCGTGCGTGCCTGTCCCGTTGGGACCTGCCCCGTCGGGCCCTTTTACGGCGCCGATGAGTTTGCGGGCGTGACCATCGGCGGAGAGTTCCCACGCGTCGGGCGAGGCGATCTGGACGGTCGTCCGCGAGGCAAGCGGGCCGTCCAGCCACAACTCGCCGCTCTCGCCGGCGGGGGTCATCGCGCCCTCGGCCGTCACGACGTGGACGCCCCCGCCCGGCGGGACGAACAGCAGCCAGCCGCCTTTGGCGGATAGCTCCACTTCTTTGCCGTTGACGGAAATCCGATGCCAGACGCGGTCCGTCTTGAGCAGGGCAATCGGTTCGATCTTTGCCGCGTCGAGGACGCGAATGCGGAACTCGGCGGTCATCTTGCCCGTCGCGGACTTCGACATCTCCAGGCGGTAGGACTTCTCTTCCAGGTACGCCGCGACGGGCGGCGGGGGCTTCGCCGCGCCGCGCCCGGTCTCGGCGAGGAACTCCCGGTAGACCGAAAGGGGGACGCGGAACTGGCGGTCCTGGAGCAGGCGGCTGCGGAGAAGGAATTCCGACACGACCGCCGCGCGGCGGGGCTCGACAGGCGGGGGCGCGGACGCGCCGTCGCCCGAGGCGCATAGCGCCAAGGCGCTCAGGAGCAGACACGTCGCGAAACTGGCTGGGAGCTTCCCGGACACCGGTCAATCCGCCTGTCGCGCTGTACGGAAACCGCGCTCGTCTTTTGATAAGACGCCGACGACGGCAGAAAGTTCCGTCGGGATAAAAATATCCGTGCGCCCGCCCGGCCGCCAGCGGAATCGCCCGTTGCCCGCGCGGAGGACGGGAGTTACAATTTCGCCGCAAATCCGACGTCGTCCGCGAGAAAGGAGATCGCCTTCGTGACCGAAAGAACGAAGCTTTGCCGCCCGTTTCCCGGGGGAACTCGGTAAGATGCGGTCTCCTTCCGGTTCTGACAAGGCGCTCCCGCTGTCGCACGACCTGCCGGCCAAGTCGCCTTCTGTCCTTCTCCGCGCGATCCTCCTGGGGGAGGTCCTGCTCTTCATCGGCGCCGCCTTGGCGTATCTCTGGTGGTATCTGCCGTCCGAAGAGGCGACGCGGGGCGGCTCCGCCATGTTCTGCATCCTGCTGGGCGCCTGGCCGATTGCGCTCAACCTGATCCACGGAGATGGCTTGCGCGAGGCGGGGCTCCGCGCGGACAATCTCGCCTCGTCCGCCCGCCAGGCAGGGCTCGTCGTGCTCGTTGCCGGGCTGGGCGTCCTGGGCGTCGGGGTCGTTGCCAAAGGGCTGCATTGGTTCGGGTGGGGGCAACTCGCCGCCAAGGCCGGCAAATATGCCGTCTGGGGACTGATGCAGCAGTATCTGCTCCAATCCTTCGCCCTCAGGCGCTTGCGGCAGGCAAGGCTGCCGGCGGCTTGGGCGTGCGCATCGGCCGCCGGATTGTTCGCCTTCCTCCATGCGCCCAACTGGATGCTCGTCGGATTGACCGCGGCCATGGGGATGGTCTGGTGCGCCCTGTTCCTGCGCAGGGCGAATCTCCTGCCGTTGGGGCTGGCGCACGCGCTGCTGGCGATGCTGATCTATTACGCCTGGCCGGACAGCTGGCACGCGGGTCTGACCATCGGTCCGATGTATCTTCAGCAGGCGGCGGGGGGGCTTGGACCCTGATCCGGCGCGACGAAACGTACCTTGACCGTCTTTGGGGGGGAAGACTAAAACTGGTTTGCCGTTAAGGGAAGGAGAACGTCTCCGTGACTTCGAGAGAACGAGTGCTGGCCGCCGTCCGCCACCAGCAGCCAGACCGCTGCCCCCTGGACTTCGGCGGAATGCCGTTCACCCTCAGCCACCCCAAGGTGCTCCAGTCGCTGCGCGACCTGCTGGGGCTGCCGATGCCCGACGACCGCGATCCCAACGAGCAGTGGCCCGAGGAAGCCGTCCTGAAGCACTTGGACGTGGACATGCGCTACGTGCCGTCCGGACCGCCCGATGCCATCCTCCGGCACTACGACCCCGCCGGCTACGAGGAACGCCTCGCCCAGCGCGCCCGGAAAAAACCGGAAAAGCGACACGTCGTCACCGCGTCCGGCCAACACATCCACCGCGACCTGGGAATCGCCGACCTGACCCTGGAGGAAATCCGCAAGCTCAAACCGAAACTGCCCGATCCGCCCAAATACATGGATTGGGCGATCGCGCAGGCCAAGGAGTTCCGCGCGCAGGGAAAGGCCGTCTCCTACTTCGTGTGCAGCGGATTCTTCGAGTTAGGCTGCTGGGGGCGCGGGTACGAGCAGTTCGTCGTCGAGATGATGACCGAGCCCGACCTCGTGCGGGCGCTGTTCGACCTCTGGCTGGCCGAAAAGCTCCACCTCGTCCGCACGGTCGTCCGGCCGCTGGCGCCGCACATCGACCTGTTCGTCTTCGGCGACGACCTGGCCTTGCAGACCGGGCCGTTCTTCTCGCCGGAAGTCTTCCGCGCGATGCTCAAGCCGTACTTCACCGAGTTGTACGGCGCCATGCACAAGACCGCGCCGCAGTCCGCCGTCGTGCACCACTCGTGCGGATCGGTCTATCGCCTGCTGGACGACCTGATTGACATGGGCGTGGACGTGCTGAATCCGCTCCAGCCCAACGCGGCCGACATGTCGCCCGAGAAGCTCAAGCCCGCCGGTGCGGGCCGGCTGTGCTTCCACGGCGGGATCGACCTCCAGGATCTCCTGCCTCACGGCACGCCGGAGATGGTCCGCGCCGAAGCCGCGCGGCGAATGCGCATCCTCGGGCAGGGCGGCGGATACCTGTGCGCGCCCGCCCACTCGCTGCCGGAGGACGTCCCCGCCGAGAACATCGTGGCGCTGTGCCAGGCCGATCGCTCGTTGAACTGACCGGCGTGCGAATGGCCGCCCGCGCCGGCAACGCCGCGAAACGGGAATGCGTGTTGCCGCCCTGCCGCGCGAGCCGATACAATCGACGCCGGCGGCGGGCACTATCCGCGCCGCCCGCGGGCCCTTAGCTCAGCGGTTAGAGCAGGGGACTCATAATCCCTTGGTCCCAGGTTCGAATCCTGGAGGGCCCACTTAAGCTCCTCGGAGCGAAACGTATCGCGCGCAGAATGGCCCGCCGACACCCCGGCGGGCCGTCGCGTTTTCGGCCAGTGTTCAAAGGGTTCTGCGAGCCTTGACCAACGCCACGCGGCCGTACGCTTGGACGCGCCCCACCCCCAAACGCTCCGTTTCGGCCCGGAATCTCTCTCTTTCGCTCCGAAATCTCTGTTTCGCTTGGTCAACCCCCCAGCGCGTCCAAGGCTACGCAAGTTCTTGGCGACACAGCATCTGCCACAAACGCGCGAATCTCGGTCGCACCGGGTTCGAAATGACTTGGCAACTCGTGCAAGTGCGACGGCAAACCGTTCGACCAAGCCCGCGCCATGACTCGGTGGCCGAGTTGTGCCCCAACGGTGGCTTTCATCGTTTGACAGCGGTTGACAGATGGCGTATCATCCTGGCCGTCCATCTTGCGGTGCCGGGGTGGCTATCTTCCTGAGCGGAAAGGAACTGCGCATGGCCGGCAAACAGGCCGACGATGTGATGACCATTGACGAGCTGGCGGCGTACCTGAAGCTGTCGAAGTCGTCGCTCTATCACTTCGCCCGGGCCGGCAAGGTGCCGGGCGTGAAGATCGGCCAGCAGTGGCGCTTCCAGAAGAGCGCCATCGACGAATGGATGCGGTCCGGCACGATGCCCCAGCAGCCGGCCGCGCCCGGCAGGAACGCCCCGAAGAAGAACCGGAACACACGGAAGGCCCGCTGATGCCGACGTTGAACTGGATTGGAAAGGAAGCCGTCGTCAACCACCACAGGGAGGTGCCATACCACCTGCTGCGGTGCGATGAAAAGCTATCCGTCGGCGATCCCGGCAGCGGCAACCTGCTTGTGCAGGGCGACAACCTGCTGGCCCTCAAGGCCCTGCTGCCATACTACGCTGGCCAGGTCAAGTGCATCTACATTGACCCGCCGTACAACACCGGCAATGAGAATTGGGTCTACAACGACAACGTCAACAGCCCGGAAATCCGCAAGTGGCTCGGCCAAGTTGTCGGCGGCGAAGCTGAAGACCTGTCTCGTCACGACAAGTGGTTGTGCATGATGTACCCGCGGCTGGCGCTGCTGCGCGAGTTCCTCACCCAAGACGGGGTAATGCTGGTCTCTCTGGATGAAACGGAGCTTGCCAATCTACGCTTAATCTTGGACGAGATATTCGGAAAATCTAGCTTCATCGGGTCATTCGTTTGGAATACGCGCAACACAGACAACCGCGTTAAGACGTACCTCTCGCCGGATCATGAACATATTGTCGCCTACGGCAGATCGAAGGGCGTATCGATTCTCGGCCGACGCATTGATCGTAGTGACTTCAAAAACCCGGACAACGATCCACGCGGCCCCTATGTCACCGATCCGTTGACAGGGAAGGCAACTGCAGCGGAGCGTCCAAACCTCCATGCCTATAGCATGGAGCAACCTGGAACCAGCAATGTATGGAAGCCCGATCCCGCAAAAGGCTGGATCACGGATGAAGCTGGCTACAAAGCCTTGCTTGCTGAAAACCGAATCTGGTGGCCGCCAAATCCAACAACAGGAAAGCCCCGCAAGAAGCGTTTCCTGACTGAGACACAAGAGCGTATGCCTGCGTCATCCTTTTGGACGGAGTTTCGTGCGATATCTGGTGCAAAGGAAGTTGGTGACATTGTTGGCGAAAGAGTGTTTGCGTTTCCGAAGCCATTGAGCGTGATACAGAAAGTTATTGACCATTGTGCGCCGCCGGGTTCCATCGTACTCGATTCTTTTGCCGGCACGGGCACAACGGCTCATGCGGTGCTGGCCCAAAACAAGCTAGACGGCGGAAAGCGGCGATTCATCCTTGTAGAAATGGATGAGGGAATAGCGCCGGGCGTGACGGCGCATCGCATCCGTAAGATAATTGAGGGATATAACGACGCGCCCAGCCTCGGCGGAGGCTTTAGGTTCTGCAACCTATCGCATCCGATCTTTGACGAGAACGGCCAGATTAATGCCGAGGTCCGATTCGCGGACTTGGCGGCGCACGTGTTCTTCACGGAGACTGGCGAGCCGGTCCCCAAGCGGCCCAGCGGCAAGCAGCCCAGCCCGCTGTTGGGCGTGTGCAACGGCACGGCCGTGTACTTGCTGTTCAATGGGATCTTGGGCGACAAGCGTCCTGGCGGCGGCAACGTTCTGACCAGCCGCATCCTGGACGACCTGCCCGCCCACGACGGCCCGAAGGTGATCTACGGCGAAGGCTGCCGCCTGGGGGCTGCCCGCCTCAAGCGCGCCGGCATCACGTTCAAGCAGGTCCCCTACGAGATCAAGGTGAGCTAACCATGTTCCAGCTCAAAGAATACCAGCAGCGGTGTCTCGACGAACTGGCCGGGTATTTCCGGCGGGTGATTGCATTCCAGCCCGTGACGGACAAGCCGGAGAAGATGGCCTTCGAGGAGGCCGACGGGCGGGCGCAGTACCAACCGGTGAAGGAACTGCCCGGCCTGCCGTACATCTGCCTGCGCGTGCCGACCGGGGGCGGAAAGACCGTGATGGCCAGTCATGCCGTGGGCGTGGCGTGCGGGGAATATCTCCAGCGGGAGCGGTGCCTGGTGTTCTGGCTCGCGCCCACAACGCAGATCGTCAGCCAGACCGTCAAGGCGTTGCAGGACAAGCGGCACCCGTATCGCCAGGCGATGGATGCGACGTTTGGCGGGCGCGTGACAGTGATGGACCTGTCGGCCGCGACGACCTCACTCAAGCCGGCCGACCTGTCGGCCGACACGGTGGTGGTCGTATCGACGATCCAGGCCCCGCGTGTGGGTGACAAGGAAGGCCGAAAGGTCTACACCGACGACAACGGCTACCTGATGGACCACTTCGAGAACCTCCGCCCGGGCCAGTTGGAGATGCTGGACAAGACCGAGGCGGGCAAGTGCGCCTACAGCCTGGCGAACGTCTTCAAGCTGCACCGGCCGGTCGTGATCGTGGATGAGGCCCACAATGCCCGGACGGGGCTGTCGTTTGAGACGCTGGCGCGCTTCAACCCGTCGTGCATCATCGAGTTCACGGCCACCCCGGCGGCCGACAGCAACGTGCTGACCAGCGTGTCGGCGTCGGAACTCAAAGCCGAGGAGATGATCAAGCTGCCGATCCGGCTGCACACGCGCCCGCAGTGGAAAGAGGCCATCCAGGAAGCGCTGGCGATGCAGGCCAAGCTGGAGAAGACGGCCGAGGAGGAAGAGAAGGCCACCGGCGAGTACATCAGGCCG
Source organism: Phycisphaerales bacterium (assembly GCA_003485185.1). Classification (GTDB taxonomy): domain Bacteria; phylum Planctomycetota; class Phycisphaerae; order SM23-33; family SM23-33; genus UBA12270. The sequence goes on from DNAS01000026.1 coordinate 9,046, forward strand.
ATCGTGCTGCTCCAGGCCCAGAGCAAGGGCGACGGGAACATCACGTTCGAGATGCTCAAGCAGTCGCTGCTGGACGATTTCAACGTGCCGGAGGCCCAGATTGCCGTCGCCACCGGGGGCGTGAACGACCTGGACGGGCTGGATGTGCTGGCCCGCGATTGTGACGTGCGTTTCATCATCACGGTGGCCAAGCTGCGCGAGGGGTGGGATTGCCCGTTCGCGTATGTGCTGTGCAGCGTATCGAACTTGACCAGCCGCACGGCCGTCGAACAGGTCATGGGCCGGGTGCTCCGCATGCCCCATGCGCATCGCAAGCAGAACGACGACCTGAACCACGCATATGCCTTCGTGACATCGCAGGGGTTCGTCGAGGCCGCTAATGCGTTGACGGACGCGCTGATCGACAGCGGGTTCGACCCGTACGAGGCCAAGGCGAACATCAAGCCGCAGACGGACATGCCTCTGCTGCCGGATATGCCCCTGTGGCAGCCCGTGGTGGAGGTGTTGCCGGGCAAGCCGACGCTGGAGGCGATTCCCGAGAAGCTTCGCGAGCACGTACAGACCGCGCCGGCCAAACCGGCCATCGACACCGGCGCTGCGGATGTAACGGCCACCATGGTGCAGTACGCCGGCCCGGCCATCTCGCGTGAGGATGAGAAGGCGTGGGCGGACGCGGTGGCGTCGGAGGATGAGAAGAAGGCCGTCGGCCGGCTGGCGCGAAAGTCTCGCGGGGAAGACGCCTGGCCGGCGGCGCTGGGCGAACGGTTCGAGGTGCCCGTTTTGGCGGTGCGCGAGGGTAAGCAGCTTGAGCTGTTCGAAGACCAGTTCCGCGAGGGATTCTGGCGGCTGAGCGAATGCGACGCCCTGCTTGCCGAGGGAGAATTCAAGCCCGATGGCGGGGCGCAGACGGGCGCGGAGATCGACGTTGAGGGCGGCAAGGTCGGCTGGCGCAGCTTCACGGACAATCTTCATCGGCAACTGTCGTTCCTGGATTCGCACGGGCCGGGCACGGCGGTGGAACTGGCGGTGTGGCTGGATCGGTCCATTCCGCACCCGGACGTGACGCAGGCCGAGGCAGGCCTGTTCATGAAGAAGGCCGTTGATGCGCTGATGGCGAAGCGCGGGTTCTCGCTGGAACAGCTCGTCGCCAATCGCTTCAGGCTGCGCGATGCCGTTGCCGAGAGGATTCGGCACCTGCGAAAGACGGCTGCCAAGCAGGCGTACGCGCAGATGCTGCTCCCGGAGTGCGACACGCCCTTGGATGTGAGCCCGGAGCTTTGCTTCCGCTTCCCGCTGAACCAGTATCCCGCCCCGGCCGTGTACGACGGCCCGATCCGCTTCAATAAGCACTATTACGAACTGCCGGCCGACATGAACCAGGAGGAGGCCCACTGCGCCGCCTTCATCGATTCGCTGCCTGAGGTCGAGTTTTGGGTGCGAAACCTGGAGCGCGACCAGTACGCCTTCTGGCTGCAGACCTCGACCGACAAGTTCTACCCCGACTTCGTAGCCAAGCTTAAGGACGGCCGATTCCTGGCGGTCGAATATAAGGGCAGCCACCTGGAAACCAGCGCCGACACCGAGGAGAAGGACGCCATCGGCCAGCTCTGGGCGGCCCGCAGCAATGGCCAGTGCGTCTTCCTGCTGGCGACGAAGAAGAACATGCGGGACCTGATCGGACGGGCCACCCTTCAGAGCGAATCATGAGAACCGGATCGCGAATGCGATTGGGTAGAGGTTGAAGGTATGCCCTGGGTTTTCGATCCCCATTCCGGCGGCACGAAGATTCCCGAAGCCGTGCGCGAATGCACGCGCCGGCGAATCCTTGCCCACGCGGCGAAGCACTATGCCGGCCGGTACACCTCGCTGGACATCCGGTTTCGTGGCGCGCTGTGCTACATCGATGCCTACGTCGAGCCGGATGTGCCCAAGGGCTGGCCGCCGAAGGATTGGGGCGAGACGCGCGAGGAGATGATCGAACGGCTGCGGCAGACGCCCGTCCATCTGGTGCGTCTGCGATACTTCGGCATGGATGACCGCTGGAGCCTGGCCTACTACACCTACAGCAACGACCGCTATGAGCCCTGCGTTTTCCGCTCGGGCGAGTTCATCGGCACGCCCGAAGAAGCCCTTGATATCGGATCATCGCATCTCCCCATTGCCCCCGCCCCTCGTCAGGGGGATGCCGATGATTGAAGATGCCGGCCAGGCAGATCAATTCACCAGGGTGAATCATCACTCCGCGCCCGAGGCCAAAATCGCCCTGTTCCGCTCGCTGTTTCGGGGGCGCGAGGATGTCTACCCACGCCGTTTCGAGAGCCGAAAGACAGGCAAGAGCGGCTACGTGCCCGCATGCGCCAACGAATGGGCCAGGGATCTGTGCGACAAGCGATCCGTCAAGTGTGCGGAGTGCCCCAACCGCCGGTTTCTGCCGGTTACGGACGACGTGATCCGCTGGCACCTCTCCGGCCGGGACGATTCAGGGCGGGACTTCGTCATGGGCGTCTACCCGATGCTCCAGGACGAGACGTGCTTCTTCCTCGCTGCCGACTTCGACAAAGAGAGCTGGCAGGAGGACGTGTCGGCATTCCTTGAGACCTGCCGCCAGACGGGCTTGCCGGTCGCGCTGGAGCGGTCCCGCAGCGGTAATGGCGGGCACGTCTGGATGTTCTTCGCTCAGGCCATCCCTGCGACCCTGGCCAGAAAGCTCGGCGCGCACATCCTGACCGAGACGATGGAGCGCCGACCTGACATCGGGCTGGATTCCTACGACCGGTTCTTTCCCAACCAGGACACGTTGCCCAAGGGCGGCTTCGGGAACCTGATCGCGTTGCCGCTCCAGAAGGGCCCGCGCGAGCATGGGAACAGCGAATTCCTGGATGAGGGCTTTCAGCCGTACGAAGACCAGTGGGCGTTCCTGGCGTCGATTGCCAAGGTCACCCGGGCCCAGGCCGAGGAGATCGTCCGTGACGCGGAGGGCAAAGGCCGGATCGTGGGCGTACGGCTGGCGTTGCCGGAAGATGATGATGACGCGCCATGGTTCGCGCCTCCTTCGCGCCGACGTAAAGAGCCGCCCATCACCGAGACGTTGCCGAAGAGCATGGAGCTGGTGCTGGGCGACCAGATATACATCGCCAAGGAAGACCTCTTGCCCGGGCTTCGGAACCGACTGCTGCGGCTGGCGGCGTTTCAGAATCCGGAGTTCTACAAGGCCCAGGCGATGCGCCTGCCGACGTATGACAAGCCCCGGATCATCGCCTGCGCCGAGGACCTCCCGAAGCACATTGGGCTTCCTCGCGGCTGTCTGGACGACCTGTGCGAGCTCTTGTCCGACCTCAAGATCAAGCCCGTTGTGCGCGATGAACGTTATGAAGGGCAACCGTTGGACGTGACCTTTCACGGCGAACTGCGGCCCGAACAGGTGGCTGCCGCCGATGCGATGGTTGCCCACGACATCGGCGTGCTTTCGGCCACGACGGCGTTCGGAAAGACCGTCCTGGCGGCCTGGCTCATCGCCCAACGCGGGGTCAACACCCTCATCGTGGTGCATCGACGTCAACTGCTGGAGCAATGGGTGGAGCGTCTAGCGACGTTTCTGGGCCTGCCCGTCAAGGCCATCGGCAAGATCGGCGGCGGACGGAAAAAGCCAACGGGGTCTCTGGACGTGGCGATCATGCAGAGCCTGGTACGCAAGGGCGTGGTCGACGATCGGATCGGTGAATACGGGCATCTTGTGGTCGATGAATGCCACCACCTGTCCGCCCAGAGCTTCGAACAGGTAGCCCGTCGTGCAAAGGCGAGGTTCGTCACGGGTCTCTCGGCCACCGTGGCGCGAAAGGACGGCCACCACCCGATCATCTTCATGCAGTGCGGCCCCGTGCGCTACCGTGTCGACGCCAAGCAGCAGGCCCGGACGCGGCCGTTCGTGCATACAGTGCATGTTCGGCCGACAGGTTTTCAAGCGGCTGCGACCGCTGATTCGGACGCCCGCATTCAGTTCCAACAACTGTACGGCGAACTCATCTCGGACGATGGCCGCAACCAACTGATCTGCCATGATGTCGTACAGGCTCTTGGTGAGGGTCGATCACCGATTGTGCTCACGGAGCGCACGGAGCATCTTGATCATCTGGCCGAGATGTTGGCCCCTGATGTCCGACATCTGGTCATCCTGCGGGGCGGCATGGGCAAGAAGCAGTTGAAGGCCGTGCAGGATCAACTCGCAGCAATACCGGACGGCGAGCAGCGCGTGCTGCTGGCAACCGGTCGGTACATCGGCGAGGGCTTCGATGATGCCCGGCTGGACACGCTATTCCTGACGCTGCCGGTCTCATGGCGCGGAACGGTCGTCCAGTACGCGGGGCGACTGCACCGGCTACATGGCCAGAAGCGCGAAGTGCGTGTTTACGATTATGCCGACCTGAACGTGCCCATGTTGTCGAGGATGTTCGACCGGCGATGCAAGGGATACGAGGCCATCGGCTACAGCATCCTGCTCCCGGCCAGCGCCGTGCCCGGCTGGCCCGGCGATGTTCCGCTGCCGGTCGATCCACGCTGGAAGCAGGATTACGCCGCCAGCGTGCGACGGCTCGTTCGTGACGGCGTGGATACGCCCCTCGCGAACTTGTTTGTCTGCGCCGCCCGGCAGCATCAACCGGATGCCACCGGAGCCGAGCGTGCCCGCAGCGCGACCGAAGCGTTCCTCTATCGCCGCCTGCAGACTCTACCCGAGACGGCCGACCTGTTCCGCTTGAACGCCGACCTATCCATCCCGTTCAACGGACGGGGCAAGATGGAGGTTGATCTACTGTGTGCGGAGGCCCGACTGGCTATCGAACTGGACGGTTATCAGCACCTTGCTGATCCTGATGCCTACCGCCGCGACCGCCGCAAGGATGCCCTGCTCCAGGAAAGCGGCTACTTCGTCCTGCGGTTTCTCGCACAAGACGTGGGCAAGCATCTTGACGATGTTCTGGATGTGATCCTGCGGACTCTGGCTCACCGGAAGAAATGCGGGCTGGACTGAACATGACGAAATCATCGAAGCCAACCTGGTCGCAGATCAAGGCCCGGATCAAGCACTGGGACAAGGCCCAGCTTACGGGGTTGATCCAGGACCTGTTCGGGCATTCGCAGGATAACCGGGACTTTCTGGTCGCCCGGCTGCTGCGGGATTCCATGGGCGAAAACGTGCTCACACCATACCTGAAGCGCATCGAAGCAGCGTTCTACGACAAACGCGGCTGGCCGGCCAAACGGCTGGACCTCAAGGATGCCCGGTCGGCCATTCGCGAGTATCAGCGTGCCACATCCGACCCGGCCGGCATGCTGGAACTGATGCTTGTTCACGTGGAGACCGGCACGCAGTTCACCCGCGAGTTCGGCGACATCGACGAGGCATTCTACGACAGCCTCTGCACAACGCTGCATGAGATCAAGAAGCTGTTGGCCAGCAAAGAAGGCAGGCCGCTGTATGGTCAGGTGCAGGCCCGGCTGGCGGAACTGGCGAAGCAGGCCGACGGCATTGGTTGGGGGTACGGGGATTACGTGGTGGATGTCGTCGGGCAGATCGCCGCAGACCATGAGGATGAAGGCTAAGCTGGCGGGGCTTCCCCGGGCGTGGTCGGTCGCTCTCGGCACGCGGGGCTACCTCACCAGCATATCAATCTGTGGGCGCAGTTCCTCAACCACCAGCTCGAACGGCGGCAGATCAGCCACCAGCGGCCCGAGCCAGTTTTCCCACGTTCTCTCGACGTAGGCCAACATGGTCGGCTCGAAGAATGCATCGGGCCCGTCGAATGCCACTTGGCGAATGGCGCACTTCTTCGTCAGGAACGTTCGGAAGTCGTCGAGCCGCATCTCGTCTCGATACGTTTGGAGCACGCGCCACAGGTCGTAGTAGTCGCGGGCCCGTGACCGACTCCAGCCGCGATGTTCGAGCTTCTCGGCGTGCTGGAGGATGGCGCGAAGCTTCTCTGCGACGATCTCCTCCAGAGCGTACACGTTCATCTCGGCATCGAGGGGTTCGCCGTACTCATGGATCACCGACCGTTTCCGAGGCGGCAGGAGAACCGGTTCGTCCACGGACGCTTCGACGATCACCCGCGTATGGGGCTGGCGATGCCATGGGAATTGCGCCCGGATGGTGAACGCCTCTTGCCCGCCCGGATGCGGTTCCTTCTCGGTGTATCGCTCCCAGGTGATCTCCACCGGCGCGTACTCGTCGAGCAGAGCGGCGGCCGCCGAACAGGCTTGGCCGATGGATTCCTCCATCGCCGCCCCTGTCGGCGCTCCCTCCACGCACGAGAAGTCCAGGTCCTCAGAGAAGCGGTAGTCGCCGAAGTAGCACTTCTTCAGCGCCGTGCCACCCTTGAAGACCAGAGCCTTTCGCAGCGACTCGGCTTGGCCGATCCCGGCCAGCACCCACGACAGCAGATAGTCGCGTTCGAGGACCTCCCATGGAATTCCAAGACGCTTCCTGGTCTCTTCGAGCCGTGTCCGCAGTGGCTTCATGGCTTCGCCTTCCCTGGCAAGTTCTCCTGGATCATCCACCGTCGGTTGCAGGGCCCTCGTCGCGGGCCCGTCGGGTCGAGACGCCGGCAGCCCTTGATCGGGACCGCCAGCAGCGGATCGATCTGTTCTGGCGCATGCCCCCGCTCCTCAAGGACCCATCCCAGGCGCTTTGCTGTGGCCGCGTCCAACCGGAGGGCGTACTCGATGATCCGCTGGGTGTCCAGTTGCTCACCTCGTGCCCTGAAGGCGTGCAGTACTTCGGCGAAGTCGCCGCAATGCTGCGGCATCAACAGGCCGTCGATCAGTGTGCGTTCTGGATCAGTGATCGTGATCCGCGCTTCGCCCACCCAGATCTTCTTCGTGCCGAAGTACCGCTCGGGCTTGGTCTGGATGAACTGGAAGAGCGTGTCGCCGGCGCGGTAGCCTTCGTCATTGCCCTGGGGCCTGCGCGGAACTGAGGCCTCGGTGGTCGTCAGCACGAATACCTTTCTCGGTGCCTGGTCGGTCAGACCATGGTAATGCATCGCCGACCAGTGGCTGATGGCAGCCGGCTTAACCAGCGCCATCGCGATCTCGAATTCGTGAACCGGGCTGACACCCGGCGTCGTCGAGGAGATCACATAGAGCCCCTTGCGAACGCGAATCAGCCAACCGGCGCGGACGAGGTGGTGGAGCGCCTGCCGCAGGTAGCCTTCGGAAAGCCCGACCGACGGCGCGAACTCTCGGGCCCGGTCAGTGCTGAAGATGCGGTCGCCCTCGGCCGCCAACTTCCTGATCAGCTCGACGCCCGTCGTCGGGATGGTTAGCTTATCTCGTGCCATTGTTCGTCCTCAGCGAACGATCCATATATGAAGTCTATCGGCTCGCCGTCTTAAAAAGTTTACGGCTATGGTTCGTCCTTGTCAAACAATGACGATAGTATTTCTAGTCGAAGGCTTTCGAGGGGGCCCCCGACGCTGAGCAGAGAGATGAAGCTGCGCCCGAATGGGCCGGGCCGCTACTTGACGAGTATGAGTCGCTGCTCATCCCACTCAAGCGGCAGGTCGCGGCGGAGTGAGCGGAGGGAGAGGCCGTCAGGTTCCTGGCCGTCGAGGAAGGCTTCGGCCAGGTCGGGGACCAGGGAGGCCAGGCGGATGGTGCGGGCGATGTAGGAGTGGTCCAGTTTGAGCTTGCGGGCCAGGTCGCTGTTGGACTCGGCCTCGCCCGACTCGATCATCTCCTGCCAGCGGAAGGCCCGGGCGAGGGCAAGCGCCAGCGCCGTGGGCGCTTCCTCGCCGGCGGCGCTCTCGGCGAAGGGCGCGATGCCCGGGGGAAGGACGATTTCCTTGCGGCCCCCGCGATGACGCAGGGCCATGGGGATGTCGATGACAATGGCGTCGCCCTCGCGGTGGACGGTGGGCTTGGCGGTGATGGTGCCCTTCTTCGGCGGGCGCTTCATGCGGTGGTCTCCAGGGGTTGGGGTTCTTCGGATTCCTGCGGCGAGACCTCGGCGGCCAGCGTAACCAGGCCGGTTGGCCGCAGGCGGATGGTCAGGCCGTCGGGACGCACGCTGACGGTTTCTACCAGCAGGCGGACGATGCGCTCCTTTTCGGCCGGGAACAGCTCCGCCCACAGCGGCTCGACCGTCCGCAGCGCCCCGGCCACGTCGCGTTCGGCGGGCACACCCTCCTGCTGGTCAAGCTGGGCCTCAACCTGCTGCACCTGTGCCTCGACGTCGGTGTACTCGTCGTTCAGCTTCCGCAGTTCATCTGCCAGCGGGCCGTCGTCCTTGTCACCGGCGGCGCGGACCAGCCGGCCGATTCCTTTCCGGAGGTCCCTCAGCCGCTTCTCCAGGGCTTTCTTCTGCCGGTTCAGCGACCGGCGCTGCCCTGCGGCCTGAGTTCGTGTGGCCCGGAACGTGCGGGCGACCATGGCCGGGTCGGCGAAGATCTCCCGCAGATACGTGAACACAGCCTGTTCGATCTGCCCGCCCGGAACGCTGCGGACCTCGCAGGTGTCGTAGCCCTTCTTGGCAGCCGCGTGGCAGACGTAGTAGTGATAGCGCTTGCCGTGCCGGCTGGTGTAGGTCGGGGCCATGGCCGCGCCGCAGCATTCGCAGCGGATCAGGCCCTTGAGCACGGCCGATGTCTTGCTCCGCGTCTGGTTGGCGCGGACGGCCCGGTTTTCGAACAGGATGGCGGCTGCGCGGTCCCAGACCTTCCGGTCGACGATGGCTTCGTGTTCGCCGGGGTAGCTCTCGCCCTTGTACATGACCTCCCCGAGGTAGCGCCGGTTGGTCAACAGGTGGTGGACGTCGGTCTTCTTCCACATCCCGCCGCCCATGGGCTTGCCCTTCTTGGTGACCCAGGCCTTCATGCGGTGGCCCTGATCGTTGAGCTCCCTGGCCACCAGCATGCAGGAGCCCAGCCGGCAGAAGCGGTCGAAGACGTGGCGCACCAGCTTGGCCTCGGTCTTGTTGACCAGCAGGCGCATCCGCTCACGGTCCACGTCGTAGCCCAGCAGCGGCCTGCCGCCGACGTACTTGCCCTTGCGCTTGGCGCTGGCGATCTTGTCCCGGATGCGCTCGCCGCAGAGTTCGCGCTCGAACTGGGCGAACGACAGCAGGATGTTCAGCGTCAACCTGCCCATGCTGGACGTGGTGTCGAACCGCTGGGTGACCGATACGAACGCCACGTCGTGGGCTTCGAACAGGGCCACCAGCTTGGAGAAGTCCATCAAGCTGCGGCTCAGGCGGTCCACCTTGTAGACCATCACCACGTCGACGCCGCCGGCCTCGATGTCGGCCAGCAGGGCCTTGAGGCCTGGGCGTTCCATGTTGCCGCCGGTGAAGCCGCCGTCATCGTAGTGCGTGGCCAGGGCCTTCCAGCCTTCGTGCTTCTGGCTGGCGATGTACGCCTCGCAGGCCTCGCGTTGGGCATCGAGGCTGTTGAATTCCTGTTCGAGGCCTTCCTCGTGGCTCTTCCGCGTGTAGACGGCGCAGCGGACGGGCTTGGTCTTGTCGTTCCTGGCGATCATCAGTCCTCCTTTCCTGAACTGGCGAGCCCGAAGAATCGCGGCCCGCTGACGTGCTGGCCGGTCAGGGCCTTGGCCACGGCAGACAGTGTTCGGTAGCGCCGGCCATCCCATTCAAAGCCGCCGTCTGTCAGTGCGGTGACGACATGCTCGACCCCGCGCCACTGCCGGACCAGACGCGTGCCCGCAGACAGTGAGTTGCGCTTGCGGGGTTGGGGCGGGCGCTTCTTGCCGCCAGCCAGATCGTCGCCATCAGCGATCTGCCGCAGGCGCTGCTGGGCCCGGTCAGACAGGCCGCCGAAGCGAAGTTCCTGCACCCGCCACGCTAGGCGGCGAACCAGTTGGGCCTTGGCGTAGCTAGGCGGTGGTTCGGTAGCCGGCTGTTGAGGATCTGGATGTTGGGGCGATCAAGGAGATCACGACGGTCGGTCCTCAACTTCCGGACTGGCCTGTCGAGGGAATCGACCTGGCATTCATGCGCGGCGTTGAAGTACCTCGATTGTGGCAGATCGGCAAGGGCAGAAGAACGTCGATTCGCGAGATGTCCTCGGAATCACTGGAGGCTTTGCCTTTGCCACAACTGTTGGGGCCCGTAACGGTGGCTCTCAATGGGCGAGTACCCGCGCCTTGCCGTTTCAGCAGCTTGGTTTGGCATAATCTTTCGGAGGGACTGCCCGCTGGCCCCTTGGACAAGGTGTGCTCAAGCCTGATCGTCGGGCAGGACATATGGATGGTCGTCAGGCCCTACGAACACGTTCAACATAGGGGAGAGGGATTCTACATCATGGTCTACCGGCCAGCGCCGCCAGGCGAGAAAGACTGGTCCGGCCATGACCAATGGATCGGCCCATTCAAGCTGCCCGGCGGCGGCACGATCTTCCGGCTCACGGGCGACAATAATGGGGGGATTTGGGTAACTGGCGCGGACGCTGTTTATCGTGTCGAGGCGAAAGCTCTGCTGGCCTCCGCTCGAAAGGAAGGCCTTGGCCTGTCGACAGAGCAGTGGCATAAGGATTTTGAGCAACGGATAGCACAGTCCGACTGGCATGTCCGCTTGCGCGTTATGCTCGTGAGGAAGCAGTTCAAGCAGGCCCTCGACTTGGCGGAAACTGAACTGGCGGAACTTGGCGCGGTGAAGGAAGAGGACGGCCAGAACGCCAGGTCCGCATGGACACAGGCCATGCTGCACAAGGCATTGATCCTGGGTTGTCAGGAGCGATGGGATGATTCGCTGGCAGCTTATGCCCAAGTGCGGGAATTCGGCGTCGAGCCCGGCGGGGCCTTTGCGGCCCGTGAAGCCATGTGGATATTGGCGATGGCCGAGCGATGGCCGGAGTTCCTGAAGGCGGTTGAGGCCCAGGAGATGAAGCTCGTGGAAGGCGATGTTCTGACCTCTTACGTCCGACAAGCCCGCAAGGCAATTGACAAGGCCTCGCGGCAGGCCAACGAAGAAAGAGCACTGTCCCCGCAATAGTCACGGCCCCGCGTACGCGAACTCGTTCAGAAGCGCCCAAGTTCCGGCGAAACAGCCGCAGACAGAGGCGTTTTTGTTTCAAGGAGTACAACCTCCAGTCCCGCCATTTGTACCAAGTCGCGGGGAATTGCACCTTCTCGCAAGGTTCCGGATATCAACGGCTTACTCGAAACGACTTCTCCGCCGTGCAAGCCAATGCGATTCAATGCGGCGTCATACTGCACCGGATTTTGCACCACTTTTTCGTAGTCCTCTTCCGTCACTTGCAGATAGTGCTTCACCGCCACCGGTTGAGAGTTTCCAATCCATGAGCACACGACGTGAATCGGATGCGTCCTGGTCAACTCCGTTTCGCAAGTGCTGCGCAGATTCTGAAAGAGCTTCGGCCACGGCTGCAAGCCCGCCCGTCTCATGATTCGACACAACTGGGTCCGAAGGTTCGCGCTTGTGTCCCGGTAGCGATTCACAACGTACTCAGTTCCCGGCTCGGCCAGTTCCCAAGCTTCCCGCAAGTGCGGCATCAGCTGCGGGAAGATCGGCACGACCCGGCCCCCGCAATTCTCGTGATGCTCTGTCTTGCTGGCGTGTACCGTGAACCGCTCCCTTGCCCAGTCCACATCTCCCCACCGCAACCGAAGAACTTCCGAAGGACACCGCAACCCACCGAATCGGCACAGGGCGAACAACACCCGCCATTGAGCATCCGGGCAGGCATCGAGAACCGCTTGAGCTTCCGCCCCCGTGATGTAATGAAATTTCGCTTCGTTCCGCCGGTCCGCTGTCTTGTGATGGGCGAACGGACTCGACTCGATCAGTCGCTTACGAACGGCAGCCTCGAAGAATTGCTTCGCCAGGCGTAGCCGACGACGAACCGTATTCTCCGCCAAGCCTTCTTTCGTGGACAGGTGAATACGGAACTCGTCCGCATCGCCAGGCGTGATCGTATCCAGCCGCCTATCCGCCCCGAAGAAAGTCAGCAGATTCCGCTTCGTATGACCCCGGAAAAGTTTAGTGCCCTCCTTGACGTTCGCATGGGTCAACAAGTATTCGTCCAACCACGCCCCCAATGTCGGAATCTCCGCCCGCTCACGACGGCCCACCAATCCCGCACGTTCAAGACGCCCGCGAATGTTGTCAGGCGCCGAGGCGACCCATTCCGCCGTCGATGCTTGCACAGCCGACCCGGTAACCAGACAGGCAAGCATTGACTCGACATGATGCCGGGCCGTCTCCGCCTGCTTCGCAGTCACTTTCCCCAAGCGTAGCGACCGACGCCGCCCGTCAACGCCCACGAACTGCACCGTCCGTCGTCCACTCGGTTTGTCTGTGCTGATGCTGGCCATCCGCCACCCCTAGCTTTCCACCGTCGCCAGGCGAACTTTCTGCCGTTCCACCCATGCCAGCAGGTCCTGAATATCATACGTGACCCGCCGACCTACGCGAATCGCCACAATCTTGCCGCGTTTCGTCAGTTCCCACAACATCCGTTCCGACAGCCGCAGAAACTTCGCGGCTTCCCGCACCGTCAAAATCTTTCCGTTCCCTTCGAACATCCGTGCACCTTACCCCTTCTTCTCCTTCTTCTCGGTTTTCTTTCCTTGCCAAGCTCGCACCACTGCGCGCACTGGCGCCATGAAACGCGATGTAACGAAATTCACCATCCACTCTTCGCTCTTGATGTTCTCTTCGATCATCTCCGCGACGAAATCCGACCGGCTCATCTTCAGCTTGCCGGACAACTCGTCGATCTTGTCCGCCAGGACCTTTCGCACCATGATCTGAAGCCTGACCTTTTCGATTTCTTCCACCATGTCGTGTTCCTTATCTCGTGTCATTTTCAAGCCCCATCCAGCACGAGGCCCGTCCAGCAATGCCTAGATGCTATACTCAAAAAGGAGCGCGTCAATACATTTTTAAGATTTCATACTCGCTCATACTCAAAATTGAGCTTTGCCGAGCGTACCAGCCTTATGCCGAACACTGTAGCCCATCGACCGCAAAAAGGAAGCCAACTGCAACGCTTGCCCGACGCTGGGCAAGGCGATCTCCCGCCGAGTGCCGCCCGCGACCTTCACGACCCCGATCCTCAAGCCACATTCGCGGGGAAGAACTCCCGACGCCGAAAGACTCTCCAACTCCACAGGGCTTACCGGCAGTTCGCCAATACGTCGCTTATGTTCCGCCCCCGTCTCTACGTCAACCCGCACTGCCACCAGATGGGAGAACTTCCCACATTCGGCCATCCGTTCAACCAACGGACGACTCTCCCGACGCTTCCGTTGTTCATCAGGCTTATCGCTACCGCTCGCCCCCTTGAAGCACAAACGCCCAACAGCCCTTGCCCCTTGCACCATCCGACGCCGTTTTCCCTGAATGAACCAATCCGGATAGCCTGATCGAGGCGGTTTCATCAGGTACTTGGTGATATACAAGACCGCATGCTTCGATTCGCCAAACTGCTTGCGTTGTACCAGGTCCAGCCCGCCAAGCCCCCATTTGTCACGCCAAAGGCCCCACACCCGCTTGAGGTCGCCAGGTCGCAACTCGCCCCGTTCCGACAGGTCAACCAGAATATGCCAATGAGGCCACCCGCTCTTGTGAAACTCCAGCACCCACACCCACACCTTGATACCGAGAAGGCGCATCAGCCGCCGGATATACCCGCCCGCCATAATCGCATCGTGGGCCGCTTCCGCCGACTCGAAGCCTTTAGGGTCTACCGTCAACGTCAGCAGTCGCGGAGCACGGAACAGGGACAGCCGTTCAGGCTCAAGAAGAACTTGCCTTGTTTCCCAACCCCGACGCTTCCCGCAGTGAGGACATGTCCTTGCCTTGCACCGATGCGTTACAACCATAACCTTCAACTTCCGGTTATAGTCCAATGATTCAAGTCTACCGCCGCCTGCGGCGGCGGGCGGGGTCTCCCCCTGCGGGGAGCCCCCCGCATCCGCCGAATCCGCCATCGCCGTCCCTACCACCGACCCGCGATGCTCGAATCTTCCCTCTTGCTTTCCGGCATACCATTCTCTAAAACTCATTCGTCTACCCCTTGACCGCTTGCTCGCAACCCCGGCAAAGAGTTACCGAGCAGGCGGTCTTTTTTATTTCCTGATTCCATCCACCATCCCAGGCGGTCGGTCGGTACGGGCGAGCGAGCCGGAGGCTCGCCCGCCCCCCCCCCCCCGGGTGGGGCCCCCCCCCCCGCCCCCCCGGCGCGGGGGGGGGCGGGGGGGGGCCCCCCGCACTCCCCCCCCCCCCCCCAAAAAAAAAAAAACCCCCCCCTCCCCCCCCCCCC
>DNAS01000026.1:23390-23842 GCA_003485185.1 Phycisphaerales bacterium
TGGGCCCCCGGCGGCTCCGCAGTCGCTCGCTCCGCTCGCTCCCGCTCCGGCCCTTCGGGCCGGCCTTCGGCCGCCGCCGCCCCAATCGACCGCCTACGCTCTATCTCATCCGCCAACAGACGCAGAGCCGACGGCAGTATGTCGCCGATCACTGGCATTGATTTCCCCCTTCAAGCTTCGCCCTAGCGGAACGCCGGGCATTGTCAAACGCCCCCTTGTCCAGAGCCTTGAGAACCCCATACAAACGCTTCACAGCCGAGTTGAGATTGCTCCGCTTGCCGGTAATAGCACCGTGAGCCTTGATGGATGACTTGAGAGCATCCCGCAGGCGATCAGAGAGGGGGTCTTGAAACCAATGCTCGAACAATTGCAGGCGAAATGCACCGGATTCTGCACCGCCTGATTGAGAATTGCTTGAATTCCCTACGGTTTTCGGGGATTGTTCGAATCCT
>DNAS01000132.1:0-150 GCA_003485185.1 Phycisphaerales bacterium
GTCGGCGTCGGTTTCCGCCTCGACGGCCTGCGCCTCGAGCCCGGCGACTTTCTGTCGCCGGTCGCGGCTGGCCTGCGATTCGCCGATGTCCGCCAGCGCGTTGGCGTTGGCCACCGCGATGCGCGTGTCGCGCTGGCGCACGGCCACGCC
>DNAS01000132.1:262-1857 GCA_003485185.1 Phycisphaerales bacterium
ACCGCGCTGGCGCACGGCCACGCCCGTCTGCCCGAGCTTCTCCTGCTCGGCGACGTCGATGTTGGCCTGGTTGATCGCCTCGGCCGCCGCCTTGCGCCCCAGCGCCTTGATGTAGCCCGACTCGTCCTCGATGTCGCGGATGTTGACGTTGATGACGCCCAGTCCGATCTTTTCCAGCTCGAACGTGACGGCCTCGTTCACCGCGCTCATGAACGCCTGGCGGTCGCGGTTGATGTCCTCGATCTTCATCGTGGCGATGACCGCGCGCATCTGCCCCAGGATGATGTCCTGCGCCTGCGCCTGGATCTGCCCGCGCGTCAGGCCCAGCAGGCGGATGGCGGCGTTTTCCATGACGCCCGGCTGGTTGGAGATGGCGGCCGTCACCGTCGTCGGAACCGACACGCGGATGTTTTCCTGCGACAGCGCGTTGGTCAGGTCGATCGGCACGACGAACGGTTCGAGGTCCAGGTAGTCGTACGCCTGGATCAGCGGCCAGACGAACGCCATTCCGCCGTGCACGCACCGCGCGGCGCCGCTGCCCGTCTTTCCGTAGATGACCAGCACCTTGTTGGAGGGGCACCGGCGGATGCGGCTGAAGAAGAACATCAGCACGCCGAAGCCGATGACCAGGAGCATCAACGTCAGCACCACCCCGGTGGGGAATCCCCCCTCGTCGCCCGTCGAACCCGCCGCCAGCATGAGCGGCATTGCCATCATTGCGTTCATTGGTCCCGTTCCTTTCCCTTGTTGTCCCCCGTGACAGGGGCGACCGATATCGTGGAGTGATCCAGCACGGCGGTCACGCGGACGGGCGTGCCCGCGACCATCTGCCCGCCGTCGGCGGCGCGGGCCTTGACCGTCGTAATGACCCCGCTGACCATCACGCGCGCCTCGCCGCACCCGCCGGCGGGGATGTGCAGGTACACCGTGCCCGTCGTGCCCACGCACGTGGAGAGGCGCGGCGTGCCGCTCTCGGACAGGCGGCGCATCCAGTTCACCAGCACCGCCACCAGCGCCCATCCGGCCAGGCCCCAGCCCAGGGCATACAGCAGCGCCATCGCCTTGGGCGTTCCGAGGTTCAGGTACAGCGCGCCGGCCCAGGCGAACATCGTGCAGAACGCCAGCACCGCGCGGAGGGAGAGCACCTTGAAGGCCGCGGCACTGTCGGCCGCCTCGTGCGCCGAGTGGGCCTCCAGGCTGTCGCTGCCGACGTCAGCGGCGTCGGCCCCGGCGTCCAGGTGCAGGTCCACGTCGCCGTGGCCCATGCCCATCATCGAGCCGATGAACTGCCACAGGAAAATGATGCTGAAGAACCCCGCCGCCACGTAAAACGACTGGTTCAGCATCGTCAGGTGCGTCCACCATTCCGTCATGGCAAGACTCCTTATCGCGAGGTGCGTTCTGGCACATGCCACCAGCCTGCGCGGGCGCCCCCGCCCGCCGGAACGAAAGATACCCACCATGCCCGCGCGCTGGCAAGTCACAACCCCGCGCTTTTGGGACATGTCAGGAGAAAGGGGAAAGGCCGAAGGGAAGAGGGGAAAGAAACGAGGACTGAGGGGAAGAAGGCAACAGGCAATAGGCAATCGCGAATC
>DNAS01000132.1:2136-14077 GCA_003485185.1 Phycisphaerales bacterium
TCGTGCCTCGGGCTCTTACGGAGTCACGACCGTAAGGGAGTGGTCGCCAAGAGCATCACCCGGAAAGGAACCCGGAACAAGGGAACTGGGGAACCGGGAAGACACAGCCGCCGCGCGGGCCGGGTTCCGTGTTCCGAGTTCCTGGATACCGGATACCGAGGACCGAAGGTCAAAGCGGAAAGCTGAAAGCGGAATCTGAAATCAAAAATCTCAAATCGAAAATTCCGTGATGGCCTGGAGGATGCGGCGGTTGGCGCGGGGGAAGGCGTACTGGTCGAGTTCGTTTGGGCGGACCCATCGGACGCGCTGGCAGCCGAGCGCCCGCGCCCGCCCGTTGTCCGCCCGGCAGTCGAAGGCGTGCAGCGTGATTCGGAAATGCGTGTAGGCGTGTTCGACGACGGCCAGCCGCTCGCCCACGCGGATGTCCAGCCCGACTTCCTCGCGCACTTCCCTCGCGAGGGCCTGCGGCAGTGACTCGCCGGGCTCGACCTTTCCGCCGGGGAACTCCCACAGCCCGCCCAGCAGTCCCTCTTCCCGGCGGCGGCCCAGGAGGATGCGCCCGCGCCGGCGGAGGATCGCGCAGACGACGGTGTGGTGCGGCAGGGGCTTGCGGGATGCCTTGCGCGGCAGTTGCTCCTGCACGCCGGCTGCGCGGGCCCGGCAGGGCGTCGCCAGCGGGCATCCGTCGCAGCGGGGGCTGCGCGGCGTGCAGACGGTCGCGCCCAGGTCCATCATCGCCTGGTTGAACAGGCCGGCCTTTCCGCGCGGCACGAGCCGCCGCGCCGCCGCCCACAGCCCGCGCACCGTCGCGCCGGAGCGCGGGTCGGACTCCACGCGCAGCAGGCGGCACAGCACGCGCGTCACGTTTCCGTCCAGCACCGGCTCGTCCAGGTCGAACGCGATGCTCGCGATGGCCCCGGCCGTGTATTGCCCCACGCCCGGCAGCGAGCGGAGTTGCTCGACGCTGCGGGGCAGTGCCCCGCCGAAGTCCGTCACGACGCGCTTGGCGGCGGCGTGGAGGTTCCGCGCGCGGCTGTAATAGCCCAGGCCTTCCCAGGCCTTGAGCACGTCGTCGAGGCGGGCCCCGGCCAGCGAGGCCACGTCGGGGAAGCGCTCCAGGAAACGGCGGTAGTAGGGCACGACGGCCGTCACGCGCGTCTGCTGGAGCATGATCTCGGAGACCCAGATGGCGTAGGGGTCGCGGCTTTGCCGCCAGGGCATCTCGCGGCAGTGCCGGCGATACCAGTCCAGCAGGCGTTTCCGGACGTCTTCGACGATCTTTGGGGAGAGCTTCACGGTGTCGTATTCCGCCGGCCCGGCGCGGGGCGGCGGGGGCATTGTACGGTCCGCCGCCTGCCCGGCCAAGCGGTTCGTGCCCTCGACTGCCGGACAGGCTACCGACTTCGCTTCTTGCCGTCGGGGCGGATTTGGGGTATTCAGTGGCAGCATGAACAGGCACATCGTTGCGGCAGTGGCGTGGGCGGGTTTGGCGGCCGTCGCCATGGGGGCGGATGCGGCGTCGCAGGCGGCGTCTCAGCCGGCTGAACCAATCAACTTGGCGATCTTCTCTCCCAAGGCGGCGGAAGGCAAGCGTCCGGCCGCGCTGCTGCTGGCGGCCGAGGGACCGCGCGGCGCGGCGGAGCACTTCTCGCCGAGGCTGCTCGGCAAGGGCTTCTTCGTGCTTCGTCCCGCGGCCGGGGAAAAACTCGACGCCTCGCGCGTCGGGGCGCTGCTGGCGGCCGTGGACCGGGCGGCCGAGGGAAAGCCCGTCGACGCGCGGAAGTTTCTCCTCGTCGCCGACGCCGCCAACGGTCCGACGGCGCTGGCGCTGGCCTCTTTGAATCCGCAACGCCTGTCGGGGATCGTGCTGAACTCCGTGACGCCGGTGGAAAAATCCGGCGAGTCGATCGGCCTGTGGAAACCGCCCGCGTCCGTGCCCGTCTGGGCGAGCGTGGGCACGCGCCCGCAAGACGCGGCCGGCGCGCTGACGATGTGGCGGCAGGCGACGGACGGCGCCGACGAGAATTTCACGCTCGACACGCGCCTGGGCGAGGGCCTGGAGTTCGTCGAGCCCGACGATGCACTGGACACTTGGCTGGAGGCCGTCGCAGCCGGCAAGGCCCCGCCGCGCGGGCCCGACCGCCAGGCCGCCAGCGAGCGGAAACTCTACGAGCCCTTTGCCGCCGCGCTGGTCAAGGCGCTGGCCGAGACGCCCGCCGCCGCGCCCGGCCAGGCCGTCTCCAAGCGCGACGGGCCCCTGCGAATCGAGGTCAGGCCCCCGACAGGCTGGGTCCGCTTCGAACGCGGCGAGCGCAACTACGTCGCCGAGCTGGAGCCCTATGCCCAACTCTACCTGACGCCCGCGCCGGGCGGATTGCTGTTCGCCCGCGCGCTGGCGGGGCGGTCGGCCAAGACGCCCCAGGCCGTCCTGGACAACTACCTGCGGCACTTCCGCGACAAGGGATACCTCGTCCTTGTCTACAAGTCCTGGCGGGCGGACGATACGGCGACGGAAATTTTCAGCGTGCTGACGCCTTCTGCCGGCAAGTGGCACCGCTGGCTGGTCGTCGCGGGGGCGAAAGTTCGCCTCGGCCTTAACGCGGCGCCGATGGCGATGGTCTTCGACGCCTCGGTGCAGCCGGATGCGGCAAGGATGAGCGAGGCGTTCCAATGCCTTATAGAATCGATGGTTGCGAGCGAAGCCCCGCCGGAAACCAAGGCGGGGAAATAAAAAAAGGCGAACCCGAAAGGATCCGCCTCAGTGGAGCTGGAGGGATTTGAACCCTCGACCTTCTGCATGCCATGCAGACGCGCTCCCAACTGCGCCACAGCCCCATGCAGCAGGCTTACTTTTAGCATGATCGTGTCGGACGGTCAAGGGCCGCGGTAAAATTGTCATCCGTGGACCGCAAATCAGGAATCGCCACTCACCCCCCAGGGGAAGAAAGGAACCGACCATGAGGACCAGGATTGCCATGCCGGTGATTGTGACGGCGACTGTCGCCGCGACTTTGCTGGCGACGTGGGCCATCGCCCAGCCTCGCCCGGACGCGGCGCCCGAGCGCGAAAGGCCGCGCGCCGACCAGCCCGCGCCTCCCCGGCCGCCGGAGGCGATGGGGCAAATCCGCATGATGCTCGGGATGGTCGAGCATCTCAAGCACGTCTGCTTCGACCCCACGACGGCCGGGATGATCGCCCTGGGCGCCCTGAAGGACGACCTGCCCCGCAAGGACGACGTCATCGCCAAGGACCTGGAGGAGACGCTGGAAAAGACCAAGACCCTCGGCCTGCGCAACGCCCTGCACCTGACGCTCAAGGACATCTATAAGAAACAGGGCGAGACGGAGAAGGCGGTCAAGCACCTCCAGGCGATGGTCGCCGAGAACGACGCCGCGATCCAGCAGCACATGAAGGACCGCGACGACGATGACGACGACGATGACAAGGACAAGGAAAGGGCGAAGGACGAAAGGAAACGCGAAAGCGAGCGCCGTCGCGACAAGGAAGGCGACAAGGACTGACCGGGGTTTCGGTGGGCGGGGCCGGAAGGGTCAATCCTTTTCCGGCCCGGCCACACCTTTCCCGAGACCGAACCTCACCCGCGGAAGCGACCAGTTGTATCGGATCGCCAGCACGCGGATGGCGATGGTGAGGAACATCGCCGCGAGGAATCCGGCGACCTCCGTGCCTCCGGTGGCGCGGACGACGATCAGTCCGCCCGCGCCGACAAGCACGGCCAGGATGTAAATCTCCTTGTAGAGCACCAGCGGCATGCGAGTGATGAGCACGTCGCGGATGACGCCGCTGCCTGCGCCGGTGATGGCCGCGATGAACAGGATGGAGATCGGGTTGATTCCGTCCGTCCATCCCAGCCCGCCCGAACGCTCTCCGATCTGCCAGGCGATTCCCGCGCCGATGGCGGAGAAGATCCCCAATCCCACGGCGTCGAAATACTTGAAGAACGATTCGCGATCGGCCAGCGCCCGTGGAAACAGAAAGGTCACCATGGCCGCCAGAAGGATCACGATCAGGTAGTTGACGTCCCAGAGCATCGTCACGGGACGTTGGAGGACCACGTCGCGGACCATTCCGCCCCCGACGGCCGTCGCGCCCGCCAGGATGGTGACGCCGATGAGGTCGGGCCGCCGCTGAAGCCCCCGCAGCGCGCCGGAAAACGCGAAGCCAGCCGTCCCCATCAGGTCCAACGCGTAGATCAATTCATTGCCGCTCATGATTCTCCTCGAACAGCGTGAACGCACGCAAACGCACTCGCGGATCGCCGCGAACCGCTATCCCGCCTCCACGACGACACAGGAGGGGCGGTATCGCTCCGGAATTTTCGCCGCGACGGCCTGCGCTTCGGCCGGATCGTCGCAGAGCACAAACAGCCCGCTACCGCTGCCAGTGACGTGGACGGGCAGTCCGGTGGCGCGGCGCAAGTCGTCGATGACCTCGCCCAGTGGCGGGCAGACGCGGCATGCGGCGTCGGCCAGGTGGTTCGCCAGCCGCCCGCGCCACGCCGACGGCGGCTCGCGGAACGTTTCCGGCGGCAATTGCCTGTCCGGTGGGGCGGGGCGCTCGTCGAACGCGCGATACACCTCGCGCGTCGCGCAGGCCAGGCGCGGCGCCAGCACCAGGATCGCGCAAAAGGGGTGAACCTCGACCGGCGAGAGAATCTCGCCGCGCCCGGTCATCCGCGCGGTCGCAGGGCCGAGGAACAGCGGCACGTCGCTGCCGAGGGAAGCGCCCATCTCGCCCAGCCGCTCGCGCGGCAGGCGCAGGAGCCACAGGTCGTTGAGGCCTTCGAGCACGGCGGCTGCGTCGGACGAGCCGCCGCCCAGCCCGCGTCCGGGACCGATCCGCTTGTCCAGGCAAATGTCCGCGCCGCGCGACCCGCCGGCGGCGCGGCGCATCGCCTCAGCCGCCAGATACGCCAGGTTCCGCTCCGCCGGTCCGCAGTCGAATCCCGCGCAGGCCAGGACCACCTGCCCGTCGTCGCGGGCGCGCAGCTCGATGCGGTCGTACAGCGACACCCGCGCCACGATCGAGTCCAGGCCATGGTAGCCGTCGTCGCGGCGGGGGCCCACCAGCAGGTTCAGATTGATCTTTGCCGGCGCGTGCAGCAATACGCCCGACGGCGAGAGACGCCGTTTTCGCGGCAGCGGAGGCGAGACGCGCAAGATGTCGGTTCGGTCGGTCACGGCAGGCCCTCGCGGGCATGCCGCGCCCGCGGACAGGGATTATGCCCCCATCCCCGCGCGAGGGCAACGGTCCATGCCGGCGCAGGACGCAATCGCCGCGGGGCTCGGTCTGCGCACAGGGACATTCCGACACCCGCCCGGGCGGGCTTGTGGGGCGGCCGGCAAAGGGCTCGTCGCTCTCTTCGACGAGGCTCGCCACGCCTCAGAAAGGCATGTCCAGCACGAACTCCGGCGTGCCTAGCGACAGGACCTGGCGGTCGGGATGGCGCTCAAACAGAGGCATCCCGGCCTGGGCGCGCTGTTCGTACAGGCGAATGTTGGATTGCCTCTCCAACTCCGCCTCTGCATCCAGCAACACCTCGTCCTGTGGTGCGAAGGCACTTGGGCGAAACGCTCGCATACGCGTCCTCCCGTGCAGCGATTTGCTCTTCCTCCTGATCCTCTCGGCCGAAACTCCCTTTCCGGCCATGGTACGACATGACTTATTATTGGAACCCCGCTGCCGCAAATTGGCAAGGGGAATTTTTTAGAATTATTTCTCGTCCCGTCGGGGAACCGGCGACACGACGTTCATCCTGCATTCGGCCGCGAGATCCAGGAACTCGCGGTGCTCCAGGTCCTCCAGCTGCTTCCCGCGGGAATCGAGCTTTTCGTTGAACTTGAGGCACTTCTCCTGCATGGATTCGTGGGTCTCCCGCGACCCGCCGACGAGGTGGAAATTCGGCCCGCGCGTTACGCGGAACTGCTCGTCGTCCCGGTCCAGCCCGATGCCCAGCAGAGCGGCGCTTCTTCGTTCACTGACCACAAATAATCTCCCTCTACTCCTGAATTGCCTGTCTACAGGTATTGTAACAAGATGCCCCCGTCAAGCACAACTTTCCGCGGCTTTTCGCCGGTTGTCCCCGCCGGCGAGGGGAGAATCCTTGACTCCCCCGCGCCGTCGTTTATGCTCATGGGGTTCCGAGGGGATCGGAACACGCGCCTCCGGCACGGAGAACCACAAAGATCATGGCATGCAAGAACGTCTGCGTCGTGGGCCTTCAATGGGGTGACGAGGGCAAGGGCAAAATCGTGGACGCCGTCGCGGGCGTCTCGCGGTACGTCGCCAGGTACTGCGGGGGGGCCAACGCCGGGCATACCGTGGTCGTCGGGGCCGAGAAATTCGCCCTCCACCTGATTCCCTGCGGAATCTTCCGCCCGGGCGTGGTGAACGTCATCGGAAACGGCGTGGCGTTCGACCCGCCGGTGGCCCGGAAGGAAATCGAGGGGCTGCGGGCCCGCGGCGTCGAGGCCGGCGAGCGGAACCTCCGCATCTCCGCCTGCGCCCAGGTGGTCATGCCCTGGCACAGGCTCCAGGACCAGCTCAGCGAGCAGAGCCTGGGCGGGGCGAAGATCGGGACCACCGCCCGCGGCATCGGACCGTGCTACAGCGACAAGGCCAACCGCTCCACCGCCATCCGCGTGAGCGATCTGCGCGACCCCGACCGCCTGCGCGACAAGGTCCGCATGATCTCCGACATCAAGAGCCGGATCTTCGGCGCCCTGTACGGGGCCGAGCCGCTCGACGGCAAGCAGATTGCCGAGGAGTTCGTCGAGCACGGTCGTGTCCTGGCGCCGATGATCGCCAACACGGGCGAGATTCTCCGCCGCGCCTCCGCCGCCGGGGAGCGGATCCTCTTCGAGGGCGGGCAGGGAACCATGCTGGACATCGACCACGGAACCTACCCGTTCGTCACCAGCTCGTCGGTCAGCGCGTGCGGCGTGCCGAGCGGGACGGGCGTGCCCCCGTCGGCCGTCGGGCACGTCATCGGGCTGGTCAAGGCCTACACCACCCGCGTCGGCGCCGGTCCGTTCCCCGCGGAGCAGGACAACGACATCGGGAACTACATCCGCCAGCGAGGCCACGAGTACGGCACGACGACGGGCCGCCCGCGGCGCTGCGGCTGGCTGGACCTGTTCCTCGTCAAATACACCGCCGACCTGTCGGGCGTCCACGAGATCGCCCTGGGGCTGCTGGACGTGCTGACCGGCCTGGACGAGCTGAAAATCTGCACGGGCTACCGCGTGGGCGCCAAGGCGGTCGAAGCATTTGACCCCAACGAGCTTGCCCAGGCCGAGTGCGTCTACGAGACGCTGCCCGGCTGGAAGGAAGACATCTCCGCGTGCCGGCGGTTCGCGGACCTGCCCGGCGCGGCCCAGGCGTACGTAACGCGGATCGAGCAGTATCTGGGCCGCCAGGTCGGATCGATCGGCGTGGGCCCGGAGCGGGAGATGCTCATCCGGCACCACACGGGCGTCGAGGAGCTTCGGTAATGGCGGACATTTCCCCCCAGGCCGTCGCGAAGGCGCGGGCCGAGCTGGGCGTCGGCGAGGGGCGGATTCCGCGCTCGGTGGCCATCATCATGGACGGAAACGGGCGCTGGGCCCGCGGCCGAGGGCTTCCGCGCCCGGTGGGGCACCAGGAAGGCGCCAAGGTCGTCCGGCGCATCGTCACCGAGGCGGCCAGACTGGGGATGGACGCCCTGACGCTCTACAGCTTTTCCATCGAGAACTGGCGCCGCCCGCGCGAAGAGGTCAACGCCCTGATGCACCTCTACGCCGACTACCTCATCCACGAGCGCCCCACGGTGATGGACCACAACATCCGCCTGCGGCACCTGGGGCGGCGCGACGGCCTGCCCGAAAACGTCCTGCGCGAGCTGGACGAGACCGTCCGCGTCTCGTCATCCAACACCGGAATGTTCCTGTGCCTGGCGCTGAACTACGGGTCGCGCGCGGAGATCGTCGACGCGGTCCGCGCCGTCGCCGCCGAGGCCCGCGATGGAACGCTCGACCCCGCGAAAATCGACGAGGCCGCCATTTCCGCGCACCTGGACTCCGCCGGCGTGCCCGACCCCGACCTGGTCATCCGCACCGCCGGCGAGCTGCGAGTCAGCAACTTCCTGCTCTGGCAGATTTCCTACGCCGAGTTCTACGTCACCGACACGTACTGGCCGGACTTCACCGAGGCGGAGTTCCACAAGGCCATCCACGCCTACGCCGAACGCCACCGGCGCTTCGGCGGGCTGGACGGGTCCAACTCCTGAAAGCATGATCCGCATCGGACCCGACATCGAGGTTCCCGAGGGGCTGATCGAGCTGGATTTCGTCCGCTCGTCCGGTCCCGGCGGGCAGAACGTCAACAAGGTCTCGACGGCCGTCCAACTCCGCTTCCGCGCGGGCGGATGTGCCGTCCTGGCGGGCGAAACGCTGAATCGCCTCCGCCGGCTGGCCGGGCGGCAGATGACGGCCGACGGCGTCCTCCTCATCGACGCGCGGCGCTTCCGCTCCCAGGCGCAGAACCGCGCCGATGCCCTGAAGCGCCTGGAAGTCCTGCTCCGCCGCGCCGTCGAGCGTCCCAAGCGCCGCCGCAAGACCCGCCCGACGGCTGCTTCCAGACAACGCCGTCTCGACGCCAAGCGCCGACGGGGGGAAGTCAAGAAACTGAGAAGAAAGCTGAAAGAGGAAAGCTGAAAACAAGAATCGTCCCTCTTTTTTCAGCCTTCCGTTTTCCGCTTTCCGTTTTATTTGCCGGTTCTCATCTCGACGAGGCGGGCGTTGTATGCGGCGATGATGTCCCGCCGGCGCAGCATCCCGACGACGTTCCCGTCGCCCGGGGCGTCCACGACGGCAAGCTCTTCCACGTCCAGCACGGCCAGCTGCTTCATTGCGTTGCTCAGATCGGTGCCCATTGTCAGCGGGCGGATGTTGGTGCGGGCCAGGTCCTGCGCCACGGCCAGCGCGCCCGCCTCCGAGTCGTACAGGAACCGTCGCACATCGTTGATGCTGAACAGTCCGTAGTAGCTCCCGGCCGAATCCACCACGGCGAAGGCCGACTGTGTCGTTCCCGTCAGGGCGCGGACCACCTCGCTCAGGGGCGTCTCCAGCGGCACGGTAACCAGCGGCTGGGGGGAGGGCTTCCACACGTCGCGAACGGTCAGGCCCTCCAGCACGTCCACAATGAAATCGCCCCGGTGCGCCGGGGAATCCAGCCGGCCGGGAACCTGTTCCTTGTAGATCGTCCACCCGCGCGCCAGCAGGTACGCCAGGGCGCAGACCCACATGGCCGGGAGCATGAGCGCGTAGCTGGCGGTCATTTCCGAGACCATGATGAGCGTGCTGACGGGCGTATTGGCGGCGGCTGCAAAGAAACTCGCCATGCCCAGGATCACGAACACGTCCACGCGCGTGACCACGCCGGGCATCCACTGCTGAAACGCCAGCCCGACCACTCCGCCCAGCGCTCCGCCGATGACCATGCTCGGTCCGAACACGCCGCCCGAGCCGCCCGAGCCGATGGTCAGCGACGTGGTGAGGATCTTGCCCAGTCCGACGACCAGCAGGATGACGACGGCCGCAGACAGGTCCGCGCCGAGCCGCCCGCCGGTTTCGAAGATTTTCTGGAGCAGCCCGTACCCGAACGACAGGACGCTGAGCGAATCCTTCTGCAAGTCGCGCCCGAGCGAGGCCGTCGCGTAATACAGACCGACGGCCAGCAGGCCCGTCAGCAGCGCGCCGATCGCCGGTTTGAAGTGCCGCGGAATCCGCAGGCGCTTGAACAGGCGGTTGACCCCGTAGAAACATTGGACGTACAGCAGCGAGGCGAACACCATCACGACCGCCAGCACGGTCAGGGGCGCCAGCAGCAGGGGATCGTCGAATTTCATCGCGCCGACGTCGAACAGCGGGGCGAACCCGAAGTGCAGGCAGAACACGCAGTAGGCGACAGTGGTGGAGATGAACGAGGGGATGAGCGCCTCGGCCTCGAAGTCCGGATCGCGGTAGAGCACCTCGATGGCGAAGATGGCGCCCGCCAGCGGGGCGCGGAAGATGGCGCCGATTCCGGCACCCATGCCGGCCGCCAGCAGCACCCGCCGCTCGTGGTCGGTGAGCTTCAGGCGCGTCGCCAGCAGCGAGCCGAACCCCGCGCCGATCTGCGCGATGGGCCCCTCGCGCCCGCCCGATCCGCCCGTGCCGATGGTGATGGCCGACGAGAGCATCTTGATCAGCGGGACGCGCGGGCGGATGACGCCCCGCTTATTGTGGTAAGCGTCGATGGCGGCGTCGGTTCCGTGTCCCTCGGCCTCGGGGGCGAAGGTGAACACCAACCATCCGCTCACCAGCCCGCCGGCGGTGATGACCGCCAGCAGCAGCCAGGGCGAGAACGCTGACGTGTATGGCACGAACAGTTCGCCCTCGCCGCGCGGGCCGGTGGTGTGATACCCCGCCACCCAGTCCAGCGAGTGGTGCACCACGAGGTTGCAAAGCCAGTGAAAGGCGATCGCGCCGAGTCCGGCCACCACGCCCACCGCGCCGGCCAGCACGATCAGCTTGCCGATGGACTGCAGCCTGGGCCCCCCGGCCGGCACGAGCCCGATCCGCTTGAGAAACTGTACGATCATGGTATCCATCCGTCCTGCCCCGCAAGGCGGCGAACTGTCGAGGGGGCAAAACATCGGATTTAAGCAGGATTTCCCGCGCGTCGCAACAGGCAATCCGCCCCTGTGCGAGGCGATGGAAGGCTTTGCGCTGGAAATTGAGGCTGTGCCCGCGCGTAATAACGCCCATGAAGAAGGGCATGAAACTGCGGATCGTCCTGGGCGCGGCCATGATCGCGGCGACGGTGGGCCTGTTGTACGGCGACTGGTGGCTGGAGCACGCGGACGCGGAGCTGGCGGCAGGGCTTCCGCTGGGCGTTGTGATGGTGGCGCTGACGGTGGTGGGGTACTTCGAGTTGGCGCGCCTGGCCGGCGCGCTGGGGGTGCGGATGGCGGTCTTCGCCGGTCCGCTCGGCGCGGCGGCTTTGGCGGCGCTGCCCGTCTGGCAGCAGATTCTGCCCGATTCCGCCGGCGGATTCCTGCCCCTGCTGGTGCTGGCAGTCACGACGGCGGCGGTCTTCCTCGAGCAGATGCTCTCCGCGCGGATTGAGGATGGCTTCCGCCGAATCGCCGCGACGCTGCTGGCCGTCGTCTACCTCGGCGCCGGCGGCGCGATGATCCTCGCGGTGCGCACGACCTTTGGCGTACCTGCGCTGGCGATGTTCCTGATGGCGGTCAAGGGAACCGACATCGGCGCGTATTTCACCGGATCGGCGATCGGGCGGCACAAGATGATTCCCTGGCTGTCGCCTGGCAAGAGCTGGGAAGGCCTGGTGGGGGGCGTAGTCTTCGCCGCGGCCGTCAGCGCCTTGTGCGCCTGGGGATTCCGGCTTGGCGAACTTCTCACGCCCTGGCAGGCGCTGGGGTTCGGGGCGGTCGTCGCCCTCGTCGGGCAATTCGGCGACCTGTGCGAGAGCCTCCTGAAGCGCAGCGCCGCGG
Organism: Phycisphaerales bacterium; assembly: GCA_003485185.1. Lineage (GTDB taxonomy): Bacteria > Planctomycetota > Phycisphaerae > SM23-33 > SM23-33 > UBA12270. The sequence goes on from DNAS01000132.1 coordinate 13,694, forward strand.
CCAAGGATTCCGGCTCGCTCGTTCCGGAATTCGGCGGGTTGCTGGACATCCTCGATTCCCCGCTGCTGGCGGCGCCGGCGGCGTACCTGGTGCTGCTGGCCCTGTCCTGACCGGCCCGCCGGCGGTCAATCGCGGCGGATGACGACGGCGGTCAGGTCGTCGGCCTGCGGTTCGCCCGCGGCGAACTCGCAGACGGCCGCGTGGAGAACCTCGATCATCTCGGCGGCGGGCAGGTCGCGCGCCTGCCGGAGCACGCCGGTCATCCGCTCCATTCCGAACTGCTCGTCACGGGCGTTGGACGCCTCGAAGAATCCGTCGGTGGTGATGACGGCGAAGTCTCCCGGCTGGAAGTCGAACCGCCCCGGCGGCCCGAAGTCCGTCCCC